>DASRGM010000153.1:0-18199 GCA_035651035.1 Terriglobales bacterium | reverse complement strand
CCAGCCGCTGCGTGTTGGTGAAGCAGCCATCTTTTTCGGCATGGCCGGCAGCAGGCAGGAAGAAAACTTCAGTCGCGATTTCCTCAGTACGAAGTTCGCCACGCTCGATCTCTGGAGAGTCATGCCAGAAAGATGCGGTCTCCAGTTCCACCAGATCGCGGATAACCAGCCACTTCAGTTTGGCCAGCGCCTTGCGCTCGAACCGGGTATGTGGACCGGCGGTGGCCGGATTCTGTCCCATGACGAACAGGCCTTCGACCTTGCCGTCCATCATGTCTAGGAAGTAGCCCTGATGCGAGTGGTCGCCCGTCACTCGCGGCAGCCAGCTAAAGCCCCATTCATTCTCTTTCGTCGCTGCTTCGCCGTAGTAGGCCTTCAGAAGGCTGACCATGTACTTGTCGATGTTCCACCACCAGCCGGTCCTGTCGCGATGCTTGCTGTAATACGTTGTTAGGTCACGCGAATTAACCCCGAACTTCGGCATCGGCAAATAGCCCGGCAAGATGTCATAAAGGGTCGGGATGTCGGTCGATCCTTGAATCGAAGCATGGCCGCGGAGCGCCATGATGCCGCCGCCCGGGCGTCCAATGTTGCCGAGCAGGAGTTGCAGTATGGCTGCGGTGCGAATGATCTGCACACCATTGGAGTGTTGGGTCCATCCCACGGCGTAGCAAATGGCTGCGGTCTTCTCCGGGCCTGAGGCAGAACAGAATGTGTCGGCAATCTTGAGGAACAAATCGCGGGGCACGCCACAGGCCCGCTCGACCATGTCCGGCGTATAACGGGCGAAGTGCCGCTTGAGGATCTGGTACACGCAGCGCGGGTGTTGCAGGGTATCATCACGCTCGCACGAAGTAAGATCAACCGCGGTTATCTGTCCCGATTCCTTCGCATGGCCGCCGTGGGCAAAATGTTCTTCGCCGTCGGGTCCGGCTCCGCAGTGCGCATACGCCCAGCTTTGCGGGTCATACAGCTGACGCTTGGGGTCCCATCCGGAGAACAGCCCGTCAAGGTCCTCCGTGTCCTGGAATTTCTCGCTGACGAGAATCGCCGCGTTGGTGTAATTCACGATGTATTCGCGGAACTCCTTGCCGTTATCGAGCACGTAGCTGACCAGGCCACCGAGAAACGCAACATCGGAGCCGGCGCGCAAGGGCGCCCTGAGGTCGGCGACCGCCGAAGTGCGGCTGAAGCGCGGATCAACGTGAATGATCTTTGCGCCGCGCTCTTTCGCCTCCATTACCCACTGGAAGCCGACCGGGTGATTCTCTGCCATATTCGAGCCCATGATGAGGATCGCGTCGGCATTCATCAGGTCCGGCAAGGCTGTCGTGGCGCCGCCACGCCCGAAGGTCGTGCCCAGACCGGGCACGGTGGAGCTGTGTCATATACGGGCCTGATTGCTGATGCACACCATGCCCAGCCCACCCGCGAACAGCTTCTTCAAGAGGTAGTTCTCCTCATTGTCGAGGGTCGCGCCGCCGAGATGAGCGATAGCGGTCGTCTGCATCAGCGCTTCGCCGCCGCGCGCCTCGACAAAGGTGTGCTCGCGCGAATCCCAGACTCGCTGCGCGATCATATCCATCGCTGTCTCGAGATCGAGTTCCTCCCACTTCGTCGAGTGCGGTCGGCGGTATTTCACGCGAGTCTCGCGGTTGGCGTGAGTGAGCAGCTCATGACTGTCCGATCCCTTCGGGCAAAGCCGCCCGCGCGAAATGGGCGATTCCGGATCGCCTTCAATCGAAATCAGCTTTCCGTCTTTGTGATAGACAAGCTGACCGCATCCCACGGCACAGTAAGGACAGACCGAACGGGCAACCTGCGCGCCGTGGTGTTTGGGAACAAGATTCCGTGTTCTGTCACTGGCGGCGTCGGCATGCATGCCATCGCCACGCGTCAAGATCTGTTGCACGACTGGCCAACGCGTCAAAAGATCTTTCACATTCATTGCTTCCTCGACGTCGGATTTTCTGGAGCGCCAAACCGCTTAGCTAGGAAAGAGCAACTCATTTGCCATGGAAAACTAGTGTTCAGTCTGCAGTTTTCGGAGGGTTTACTGGAACTTAGGCCGCGGCCACCATCAAGCAGGCTCCATAAATGTCAAAATCTCGACAGCGTGGCGAGCGGTGGACATCCAGGCAGCAGTTCCGTTCAATGAATTGGCTGAAACGGTATGGAACGATGATTGCTTCGCTTCTTGCGACAGGAGGACAAGAATGCAACCGGCGGCGCTTTCATTTGCAACTTCACCATACATACCCGTGGCAATCGGATTCTTCGGTCTGGGAACCGGTTATTTCATCTGGGGCGGGCAATCGCTATTCGCGTTTCCCAAGAGCAGTCCGGACGTAAACCGAACTTTGGGTCTGTGGGGTTTCTGGATGCCAGGCTTCATGCAGTTTCTTACAGGTGTCTATCTCCTAATCGGCCTCACCTGGTTCGACGTGTTCGGAAACGCGGCTCCGCTGTACATGGCGGGCTTGGCGTTCACGGCGTACGGCATTCACTGGTTCGCGATGGCGTACAGGCGATACATTGGCGCCAGTGACCAGCCGGACGGATGGATGGCCATCGCTTTCCTCTTTCTCAGCATCCTTGGCGTTGGTGTCTTCCGGCGTGCCGGCGACATTCCCGTGATGATTATCTTTGTCGGACTCGCGTTGATTTACGCGGTGGAGATTCCGACCCGGTTGCTTTCGTGGAGTCTCGGTGGGCGCATCGTGGGCCTGTTGCAGCTTGTAACCGGCGTGTGGCTGATGTATTGCACCTACGCGATCACCGTGAATCTCGCACTGGGCGCCAAGGCTTGGGTGTAATGACTTCAAAACGGTAAGTTGCGCACCTCGGGAGTGTGCTTCTTACCGTCGGCGGTCTTGGACTGAAATACGCGATGCCGACTCTGCGGACCCGCAGTTTGCCGTGGCTCCCGTGGCCGCGCGCGTCCCGTGCTAGACTTCCCGCGATTCGATTGGCTGCATCTGCCTGAGGAAATTGGTCGGGGCGAGAGGATTTGAACCTCCGACCCCCTGCGCCCAAGGCAGGTGCGCTACCAGGCTGCGCTACGCCCCGACTTTCTCAATTATAGCGAACGCCGCCAGCGGCCAACTCCGGGCGGCCAGCCGCGAGTTGCGAGCCGAGCCGGGAACTTCAGTATGCGCCTAACTCTGACGCCGCAGAATCCTCGATGCTCAGCCCATCTGGAATGAACGGAGCTGTTACAATCTCCGCTCGCAGCCGGCATCTCGTATTTCGCGCTTCGTAGCTCATTACTCGATGCTCTCGGCTAGTACTCTGCAGCCCAAGCTCGGGGGCACAGCTATAATGATTGCTTCATGAATGGCCTGGTCTACGCAGTCATTGCGTATGCGCGCAGTCCAGTTGGGATTTTCGTCGAGGAATTGCGCCGCGAGTTGCATCCCGCGCATACGCACGCGGACGCCCATCTCACCATTCTGCCGCCACGCCCGTTGAACGGCAGCGAGCAACAGGCGCTGGACCTGCTCAGCGAGGTCGCGCAAACCGCCACCCGCTTTGAGGTGACCATGGGCGAGGTAGAAACCTTTGTTCCCGTAACTCCTACGGTTTTTCTGCGGGTCGCCCGCGGCGCCTATCGCATGCGAGAGTTGCGCGACAAGCTTAACCGCGGTGCCCTGCTCTTCAACGAGCCCTGGCCCTACATGCCTCACCTTACGATTGCAAAGATGGACACTACCGCCGAAGCCTCAAAGCTTCTTGAGGCGGCACGCCAGCGCTGGCAATCCTATTCCGGCCCGCGCACGGTCAGGATCGAAGCCCTCACCTTTGTGAAAGGCAGCGGCGAGCGCTGGGTCAACATCGCCAAGATGCCGCTGGCCAGCGTCCCCGCAAAGTAAGATCCTGATTCCCGCCTCGCGGTCATTGACCGCGGGACTCGCAGCGACTCCAAAGGATCGGTCCCAAACCTCGAATGCCGCAGCCCATCTTTCTTGGCCGGCGACATCGCCGGCCGAACCTTCATGCAGTGCGCCGGCCGGTGACCAGGCGAATGATCAGCGTCAAAATGACCGCCCCTATCACCGCGACGATGATGGTGTAGATCATTCCGCCCTGTCCGGCGAAGCCCAACGAGCGCATGATGAACCCGCCGATGATGGCGCCGATGATGCCGACCACAATGTCCATCAGCGCGCCGTAGCCCGAACCCTTCATCAGTTTGCCGGTAACCCAGCCTGCGATTAACCCGACGATGATCCACCATAAAATCACCATGTTGATCTCCTTGTGACCAGATGTTCACAACTTTGATCGTGCAAAGGCGCGGCAGGGTTGTGCCGCAAGGAATTCCAACCAGGGTGGGCCGAAGCTGCCGGTGGCGCCAGGCGCTCCATGGCAGGCAACCTATTTCAGCACGCGACACAGCAATGTTCAAGGCGTCCAATGACGATGGACAATCGTGGAGTAAACATTAATCAGGAGTGTTGATGCCGATCACGCGAATCGATCACATTCAATTAGCTATGCCGCCTGGCGGCGAGCAGGCCGCGCGCCGGTTCTATGGGGGTATCCTCGGCTTACCGGAGGTTCCCAAGCCGGCCAATCTTGCCCGGCGCGGCGGGTGCTGGTTCGTCAACCATAGCGTGAAGATCCACCTCGGCGTCGAAGCCGATTTCCGTCCCGCGCGCAAGGCGCATCCGGCCTTCCTCGTCGACGACCTGCCGGGCCTCACGACGCGGCTTGAAGCTGCCGGCTTCGCGACCCGCACGGACGAGCCGCTGGAAGGCTACAGCAGGATTTACGTTCACGATCCCTTCGGCAATCGCATTGAGCTGCTGGAAACGAGAAGCCAATGACGCGCCATGCCAAGTCGCGCCGCAGCCGCTCATTCCAGCTCTGCTGGCTGGTTATCGCTGCCTGCCGTACTGCGCCGCCACAAGCCAATGTGATAGCTCTCACACCTGATAACGACCCCGCTCACTGACTCGCCGCCCACGCATAACCAAGAATGAAAAGTCAGGCAGCCGTCCAGAGTTCCGCCGGCTGCACCAGGTTGCCAATCCGAGGCCTACGTACGGTCGCGCGCATCCTCGCACAATGCTCGCCCGCACGTCAGTGCCGCGGACTTCAACCCATAGCTGGCCAGGAAGCGGAGAGGCTTCGTCGATGTTTGCAGGCGCTGAATTTCCCGCATCTGCCCCGCACTGGATTACCCAGGCGCCGGTCGTTATTGCTGTCCTGCAGCTTCTCGGGCTGTTGTGTTTCGCCTACATCGCTGCGCGGCGGCTCGCTCCGCTCATGCATGGCGAGCGCGACCAGCGGCTCGACCGGCCGTGGTTGCGCCTTCAGAAGTTGCTGAAGTTCTGGTTCGGACAGTGGAAGCATCCCCGGTATCGCGTCGCCGGCACGCTGCACCTCCTTATCTTCAGCGGCTTTCTCACCCTCGCCACGCGCGCCTTCTATCTTCTGATCTTCGGCCTCTCAAATGACTTCGTTGCCGCGGGAAGCGTCGGCCGCACCTACGACATCATTGCCGATTACTTTGCCACCATTGTCTTTCTTGCAGTGGCGGCGGCGGCCGTGCGCCGCATCTTCTATAAGCCCGCGCGCTACGCGGTGCCGGCAAAGTTCGGCGTCAAGGGTCGTCCGCTCGATGCCCTCTTGCTGTTAGCGCTGATTGCGCTGCTGATGAGCTCGGAGAGCCTGTTCGAGGCGAGCCGCGTCGCCATCCAGATGCATCGCGGCCTGGAGCCCGAGTTCCTGCCCCTGCTGTCGCTGCCCTGGTTGCTGAAGGGCGTGCTGGCCTCCACTCCGGTGGCCGCCCTATGGAACCTGCATATCGGTGCATACGTGCTGGATGTGCTGACCTTCTACTTCCTGCTGTGCTATCGCCCATTCGGCATTCAGTTCCACGTCGAGACATCATTGTTCAACGTCTTCTTCGCCAAGCTCGACCGCGGAACCGTCAAGCCGGTGCGCTGGGGCGTCGCCGACAGCCAGCTCGATCAGGTGAAATCCTTCGGCGTGAAGAAATTCGAGGACTTCACCTGGAAGCACATGCTGGACTTCTACTCCTGCGCCGATTGCGGACGCTGCTCCGACAATTGCCCGTCGAACGCCGCGGGCCGCCCGCTGTCCCCGCGCTTCTTCACGATCAAGGCGCGCGATTATTGCTTCCAGCACTTCCCGGTCTTCGGCAAGTCCAACAACAGCCATCCGCTGGTTGGAACCATTTACTCGGAAGACGAAATCTGGTCGTGCACCACCTGCGGCGCCTGCGAAGAAGAATGCCCCCTGCTGATCGAATACATCGACAAGATCGTCGATCTGCGGCGCGGCCTGGTGGACGACGGCAATGTTCCCAAGTCGATCCAGAAGGCGCTGAAGGCGCTCGAGAGCCGCGGCAATCCCTACGGCAAGATGGAGAAGAAACGCGCCGACTGGGCGAAGGCGAAGGAGTTTGCCTCAGGCTGCAAGGTTCCGGTCGTGAATGGCAGCGCCGTCGGCACGCTCTACTTCGTCGACAGCATCACCTCGTATGACGATCGCATTCAGGCGATTGGCCGCGCCAGCGCGCGCATTCTGAGCGCCGCGGGCGACGACTTCGCCATACTCGGCACGGCGGAAAAAGATAGCGGTCACGATGTGCGGCGCTTCGGCGAGGAGCTGCTGTTCCAGGCGCTGCGCGACCAGAACACCGAGGCGATCAAGGCCTCGGGCGCGAAGCGCATCGTTACCGCCGACCCGCACGCCTTCAACGCGCTGCGCCATGACTATAAAGATGTGCCGCCGGTCGAGCACATCAGCCAGTTCATCGCGCGCGCCACTGACGGGGGCTGGCTGCGCTTCAATCCTGTCGACGACGCCTCGAAGGTTTACACCTATCACGATCCTTGCTACCTGGGACGCCACAATCAGGTTTACGACGAACCGCGCGCTGTCCTGGACGCAATCCCCGGGCTGAAGCGCGTCGAGATGGCGCGCTGCCGCGACCGCTCCTTCTGCTGCGGCGGCGGCGGGCTGATGCTGTTCTACGAGCCGAAAGAAGAGGAGCGCATCGGCGTGCAGCGCGTGCGCATGGCTGCCGAAGCGGGCGCTAACGTCATTGTCACCGCCTGCCCCTTCTGCATGGTCAATATTGAAGATGCAATCAAAGTCGCCGGCCTGGAAGGCCAGATGAGCGCGATCGACCTGGTGGAACTTGCCGACCAGCAGTTGGTGCGCGACCCGCTGCAGACCACCAGCCCGGTCGAAGAAGTACTGGAGATCATGCACGTGTAAGGCTCGCACGAAATTTTCTTGGGGAGGCTGAAGTGGAAATACTGGTTTGCGCAAGAAGAGTTCCGGATACTTCGGAGAACGAGATCGCGCTCAACGACGCGGGCAACGACATTGAACGCGACGACCTGGTCTACTCGATCAATGAGCCCGACAACTATGCCGTCGAAGAGGCCCTGCAGATCGTCGCCAGGACTGGCGGCAACGTCACCGTCGCCACCGTCGGCACGGACGAAGACGATGAAATCCTCCGCCGCGAGATGGCCATGGGCGCCAACAAGGCCGCCCTGCTCACCGACGACGCCTTCGCCGGCTCCGACGGCAAGGGCATTGCCACCATCCTGAAAGGCTTAGTACAGAAGAACAAATTCGACCTTGTCCTCACGGGTGTGCAGGCCGAAGACGGCGGCGCGCAAGTCGGCGGCATGCTGGCCGCGATGCTCGACTATCCCTTCGCTTCGCTGGTCAATTCCATCGAAGTCGCCGACGGCAGCAAGCTCAAAGTCAGCCGCGAGATCGAGGGCGGCAATCGCGAATTCAGCGAGATCGACCTGCCCTGCGTGCTCTCCGTCCAGACCGGCATCAACGAGCCGCGTTATGTCGGCATGCGCGGCATCCGCCAAGTCGCCTCAATTGAGATTCCGGCCTACGGCGCAGCCGACCTCGGCATCGACCGGAAGACAGTCGGCGAGTCTGCCGCCAATCTGAAGCGCGACGACTACTTCGTCCCCGCGCTCGGCAAAGGCGCTGAAATCCTCACCGGCAGCAACGAAGAAGTGGCCGACCAATTGATCGAGCTCTTGAAGGCCAAAGGAGGCTTGCAATGACAGCCCGGATTTTTGCCTACATCGTACATAAGGCCGGCGTGGTGGACGATACCGCCGCCGAGCTGTTCGCAGCCGCCAGGAAGATCGACCCCGCGGCAAACCCCGCGGCCGTGGTTGTCGGCGCGGGCGCGGAGCTTGACGCAGTTTGCAAGGCCGTTGCGGCCACCTTCCCTGAAGTTTGGAAGGTTGCGAGCGACGCGCTCGCCTACCCCAACGCCGAGCTGGTCCGTCAGGCGCTCGTGAAAGTTCTGCCGCAAGGCTCGATCGTGCTCGTCCCCCACAACCACTTCGGCATCGACCTTGCGCCTGGCCTGTCAATCAAACTTAACGCAGCGTATGTCTCCGATGTCATCGGCATCGACGGCGTTGACGCAACCAGCCTCAAAGTCGTGCGCCAGGAATTCGGCGGACAGGTCAGCACGCACGCGCGCTGCAACATCGCTCAAGGCGCGGTCGTCAATGTGCGCCCGGGAGCGTTCAAGCCCCTCGAGACCGCGACCCTCGCCGGAACGATCGTCGACAAGACCGGCGAAGTGGGCTCTCTGACCAGCAAGCGCCGCTACCTGACCACCATCGTCCCGGAAGCCGGCGACGTCGACATCACCAAGGAAGCCGTGCTGGTCTCGATCGGCCGCGGCATCGGCGAGAAGGACAACATTCCGATAGCCGAGGACCTGGCCGAAGCGCTGGGCGCGGCGGTGAGCTGCTCGCGTCCGGTAGTCGATGCCAAGTGGCTGCCCAAGTCGCGCCAGGTTGGCTCCTCCGGGCAGACCGTCAAGCCGAAGGTCTACATGGCGTGCGGCATCAGCGGCTCGTTCCAGCACCTCGCCGGATTGAAGGGCAGCCCCTTCATCGTCGCCATCAACAAGAACCCGAAGGCGCCGATCTTCCAGGTCGCCGACGTGGGCATCGTCACCGACATGCTGGAGTTCATGCCCGAGCTGGCGGAGAAAGTCCGCGAGGCGAAAAAGGTCACGGTGTAAATGCTAGTTCACCACGGAAGCACGGAAGACACGGAAAAGAATTTTGATCGAAACCATTCCGTGCATTCCGTACTTCCGTGGTGAAACCGATTCTGAATCACGACGAAAGGTTATCGCTCCATGATCGCCAAGAGCTGCAAATTTCGGAGCCGCGTCACGTAGGGACGGCATACGTTGCGCCGGACTGCAGCCGGGCCATATGCGATCGGGTGGAGTACGCCTTCAGGCGTACATGACCCGTCCTGAATGACGACCGGCTTCAGCCGCTGAGGTAAACCGGAAATCACTTCAGCGGCTAAAGCCCGATTCATAGAACGTGCACTCAAATGCACGCCTGAAGGCGTGCTCCACCCTGCGGCCCCGAGCGCCCGTAGGCACCGACAGAAAACGGACCCGTGCCCTGGAGAAACAGATGATCACAAAGAAGACCCTGCAACTCAGCCTGAAATCCCTTCGCGATTTCGCCAAGAAGCGCCTGCCCGACGAGGAGCTCATCGCCCTCGACGAGCGCGACGAATGTCCGGTCGAGATCGTTCGCCACATGAGCCATCCCGACAAGCTCGGCATCCAGCTCCTGTTCATCCCCGAAGAGTACGGCGGCATGGGCGGCAGCACCATGGACGTCTACCTCATTTGCGAGCAGATGGCGCGCATCGATCTCGGCGTGGCCACATCCCTCTTCGCCACCTTCCTGGGCAGCGATCCCATCACCTTCGGCGCCACCCCCGAGCAGAAGAAGAAGTGGCTGGCCAAGATCGCTGAAGAGGGCATCCTGTTCGCCTACGGCGCCACCGAGCCCGACGCCGGCAGCGACCTGGGCGCGCTGAAGACCATCGCCGACCGCGTCGAAGAGAACGGCCAGATTGTCGGCTACAAGATCAACGGCTCAAAGCAGTGGATCTCCAACGGCGGCATCGCCGAGCACTACACCATCCTGGCCAACACGCCCGCCGGGCCAACCTGGTTCATCGTCGACGCCGGCACTAAGGGCTTCGCGCACGACAAGCCGGAGAACAAGCACGGCATCCGCCTCAGCAACACCGCCGCGCTCTCGCTCACCGACGTGTTCGTTACTCCTGACCGCCTCGTCGGCGGCGTCGAAGGCCAGGGCCTCATCCAGGCGCAGAAGGTCTTCGGCTACACCCGCGTGATGGTCGCCGCCTTCGGCCTGGGCGCCGGCTGGTCTGCCCTCGACCGCGCAATTCCCTACTCGACCCAGCGCATCCAGGGCGGCACGCCGCTATCGGAGAAGCAGGGCTACACCCACAAGCTGATCGTCCCGCACGTGGTGAAGCTCGAAGCCGGGCGCGCCTATATCGAGGAGACGGCGCAGCGCATCGACGGCGCCACTGAAGGCACGCTCTTCAACACCGAAGGCGCAATCGCCAAGTACATGTCCACCGAAGCCGGCGACGCCGCAGCCGACGCCAGCATCCAGGCACTGGGCGGCTACGGCTACACCCACGAGTACATGGTGGAGAAGGTCAGCCGCGACGTGCGCATCACCCGCATCTATGAGGGCACCTCGGAGATCATGGAGATGACCATCAGTCGCGATCGCTGGCAGCTCCACCTGAAGACCAAGGGCCAGTACTACCACGACAAGGCGCGCCAGGCCGAGGCACTGCACGCGACGCATCCCAACGTTGGCGCCGACGTTGCCGCGCTCGCGCTGCACGCTCTCGCCGAACTGATGGAGAAGGCCCGCGTCAACCGGCTCACGCGCTTCCAACATGTGCTGTTCCGCATCGGCGAATGGATCGCCTACGCCGAGTGCGCGCTGACGCTGGCCAAGCGGGCCGCGCTCTTTGCCGACGGCAAGCAGCACGAGAAAGCCGACAGCCGTTTTGACGCGACTGCGTTGGCCGCCATCAGCCGCATCTTCGCCCGCGAAGCCGCGATGAGGGTCGCGCAGGAAGGCATGAAGTGCATCGCCGGCGCCGGTGGCGTCAGCGACGAAGAGATGCCGCTCTTCGAAGCCGCCCTCAGCACTACCGCAATCCACCGCGCGCAGAAGGGCCTGGTCGAAGACATGGACTACGTCGCCGACGCGCTCTACAACCGCGTGAAAAAAGCCAGCGAGGTGAAACAACCGGTCTTAGCCTGAGCGAACACAGACCAGCGCAGATTGCAATCGGCGTCCCAGGTTCGCGTCCTTGAGGACGCTAACCCGGGCCTTCGGCATCATCGAGGGCCCAGGTTAGCCCGCTGCGCGGTCGAACCTGGGGCACCAACTTCTCGGCACCAATTTCTTGGACCAACCACTCCCTCACGCTGCAGGCGGCCCGCAGTTTAGCCTAAGATATTCCGTTTTCCCACCTACATCTGGACTCGCCGCCAATCACTCTTGCGTGTCACACCCGCCCCTTATCACCGGCGCACGTGCCGGAAGTCACCCGGGCCGCGCCACTTTGTCACGCGTCTTCGCCTGCCTC
Source organism: Terriglobales bacterium (assembly GCA_035651035.1). GTDB lineage: Bacteria > Acidobacteriota > Terriglobia > Terriglobales > Acidobacteriaceae > Bog-257. The sequence continues at coordinate 6,703 of DASRGM010000153.1, read as the reverse complement.
ATCACTGACACCTTCTCCCTCATGCTGCGAAAGTAAAGAGTGCTCCTGGGCGCTCCCGGCGTGCCCTCCCCTTGCGGGCGATAACCGTCCTCCGATCGAGGAGTAGGTACGCGCACAGCTCCCGCTTGTCCTGTGAATTCGCGCCCATCAGCCGCCATTTTGTCTGACATATTTCATCGCCAAAGGATGTGCCCGTCATGGAAGACACTGCTCATCGCGCCATAGCGATTGTGGGGGTGGGAGCGATCCTGCCCGAAGCCCCGAACGTCTCCGCCTTCTGGAACAACGTGAAGACCGGGCGCTACTGCATCTCCGAAGTCACGCCCGACCGCTGGGACCCGGCCTCGTATTACGACCCCGATCCTGCCGCGCCCGACAAGACCTACTCCAAGATTGGCGGCTGGGTGCGCGAATACGCCTGGGAGCCGATGAAGTGGAAGCTGCCGATTCCTCCCAAGGTGGCCGACGCCATGGATGTAGCGCAGCAGTGGGCCGTCGCCTGCACGCGCGAGGCGCTGGAAGACTATGGCTGGCCGAAGCGCCCGCTCGACCTTGACCGCACGGCGGTGATCCTGGGCAACGCCATGGCCGGCGAAAAACACTACCTCAGCTCGCTGCGCGTCTTCTTCCCTGAGTACGCGCGCGAGTTGGCCGATAGTCCCAGCTTCGCCAAGCTGCCGGCAGAGTTGCGGCGAGAGATTACCGAGCAACTGCACGAGCGGATGGGCAAATTGATTGCGCCCATTACCGAAGACACGATGCCGGGCGAGCTGGCCAACTGCATGGCCGGGCGCATCGCCAACCTCTACAACTTCCATGGTCCGAACTACGTTTGCGATGCGGCGTGCGCCTCGGCGATGGCGGCCATCACCTCGGCGGTCGATGGCCTGGTGGAGAACGAGTTCGATGTCGTCGTCACCGGCGGCATCGACCGCAACATGGGCGCGCCCACGTTCGTGAAGTTCTGCAAGATCGGCGCGCTGTCGCCGACCGGCACGCGGCCCTTCGCGCGGGGAGCCGACGGCTTCGTGATGGGCGAGGGCGCCGCGATCTTCCTGCTGAAGCGGCTGGCCGACGCCGAACGCGACCAGGACAAAATCTATGCTGTGCTGCGCGGCATCGCCGGCGCCAGCGATGGCAAGGGCAAGGGTATCACCGCGCCCAATCCTATCGGCCAGAAGCTGTGTGTCGAGCGCGCGTGGAAGAATGCCGGCCTGTCGCCCGCAACCGCATCCGTGATCGAAGCCCATGGCACGTCAACCCGCGTGGGCGATGTGGTCGAGGCCTCGAGCATGGTCCAGGTACTAGGCGAGACGAACCTGCCCGTCCATTCGGTGGCGCTGGGCTCGGTGAAGTCGAACATCGGACATCTGAAGGGCGGCGCAGGCGCGGCCGGAATGCTGAAGGCGGCGCTCTCGCTGCACCACAAGCTCATCCCGCCAAGTCTCAACTGCGAGCACCCCAGCCCCGACATCGACTTCGCGCACTCTCCTCTTTATGTGAACACGCAGCTTCAGGACTGGAAGGTCCCGGCGGATGCGCCGCGCCGCGTCGGCGTCAGCGCCTTCGGCTTCGGCGGAACGAACTTCCACGTCGTAATGGAAGAGCACATTCCCGGCCGGCTGAACGGCAATGGCAAGAAGACGATCGCCGTGCCCGTGATGCCCCCGGCGGTAACGCAGCAAGTGCCGGTGATGGCCAGCGAATCGCCGGTGCGCGTCGCCACCGCGGCCGCACCGGTCGCGACCGTCACGGTAGCTGAAACAAGTGCGCCTGCGACTGAGGACCGGGTGCCCCAGGTTTCGCGTCTTTCGTCCGACGTCCGGGTGCCCCAGGTCTCGCGCAGTTCGAAACCTGGGTCCGACGGTTCCCCCAACCAACTCCGCAAACCTCCGCTGCGCGGCGCGCTGGTCATTGGGGCAACAACCGAAGCGGAGTTGCTTGAGAAGCTGCGCGCAGTAAGCAAGACCGCGCAAGCGGGGCAGGCGCCCTTCGCCGCTCCCGCCGACGAAGACCTCCGCGCCCCCGAACGTCTCGCCATCGATTACGGCAACGCCGCCGAGCTGGCAACCAAGTGCGCCATGGCGCTGAAAGCCTTCGCCGCCAACCAGCCCGCGTTCTGGAAGGCGTTGCGCGCGCAAGGCATCTTCCGCGGACATGGCCCGGCGCCCAAGATCGCGTTCCTCTACACCGGTCAGGGCTCGCAGTACGTCAACATGATGCGCGGCCTGCGCGACAAAGAGCCCGTCATTGCCGAAACCTTCAAGGAAGCCGACGTGATCATGACGCCGCTGATCGGCAAACCGCTGAGCGAGATCATGTACGTCGATCCTAAGGACGCGAAGGCGGTGGCGGAAGCAGAAGAACAGTTGCGCCAGACGGCGGTCACGCAACCCGCCGTCATCACCGTCAACATCGCAACCACGCGTCTGCTCGGCGCCTACGGCATCCGTCCCGACATGACCATGGGACACAGCGTCGGCGAATACGGCGCGCTGGTCGCCGCCGGCGCGCTGCCCTTCGAAGACGCGCTGGAAGCGGTGAGCGCGCGCGGCCGCGAGATGACCAAGGTGTCCATGAAGGACAACGGCAAGATGGCCGCTGTGTTTGCGCCAATTGCCGATGTCGAGCGCCTGCTCAAGACGGTCGATGGATACGTCGTACTGGCCAACGTCAACAGCAACACGCAGTCGGTTATCGGCGGCGGGACTCAGGCGGTTGAGCAGGCGGCACAGATCTTCCGGCAAGCCGGCTACGAAGTGCGCGAGCTGCCGGTCAGCCATGCGTTCCATACCTCGATCGTCGCGCCGGCGAGTGTACCGCTGAAGCAGATGCTGACCCGGCTTCGCATGCAAACGCCGCAGATTCCGATCGTCGCCAACGTGACCGGCGGGTTTTATCCCAGCGGCATCACGAAAGATGCCCTCAGCGATGTGCTGGCGCAGCAAGTCGCCGCGCCGGTGCAGTTCGTCAAAGGACTGCGCACGCTATATGACGCAGGCGCGCGCGTCTTCGTCGAGGTTGGCCCGAAGAAGGCGCTGCAGGGATTCGCCGAAGACGTGCTGGGCAGCGATGCCGATGTCTTCTCGCTGTTCACCAATCATCCCAAGCTTGACGACCTTGCAGCGTTCAATCAGGCGCTGTGCGGGATGTACGCGGCGGGGTTGGGCTGCGCGCGCGCCGCTGCTGAAGTCGAAACTCGCGACAGTGGGTTGGTTAACTCAACAGTTCCGCCACCAACGAAGCAGATCGCATCCGAAGTCACTGGTTGGCCAGCTACTTACGACAAAGTGTTCTGCGTAGAACAATCGCCGTCAAGCCCTTCTACGGCGCCGCCGGTTGATGCATCGAACAACGACCAGTACTCGACGCTGGGACGCTTTTTCGCCCAGGTGCTCGATCGAGGCTGGGAGATTTACAAAGGTCTTAAGCCGGCTGAGACCGAACCCGTCGTCATCACCGGTGCTGCCGTCGGGCTGCCCGGCGCCGATCACATCTTCGACGACGGCAACATCGCCCGGCTGCTCAATGGCGACCAGTTCATCGGGCCCATCCCCGAGCGCCTGCGCCAGGCGATGCTCGACAAGAACATCACTCGCCTGGTGAAGAGCGACAACGGCGGGCCGGTCTTCGAGACCATTCTCGATACCGCCGACGTCATTAAGCTGGCGGGCCGGGGGCGCTCCTTTGACCTGGAGGCCGAGTTCGGCGTGCCCGGCGACCGCGTGCCTTTCCTGGACAGGGTAACGCGTCTGGCGATGGCCGCCGGCATCGACGCCTTGCGCGACGCCGGAATCCCGCTGGTGATGCGCTACAAGACAACCAGCAAGGGCACGAAGCTTCCCGAGCGCTGGGGCCTGCCCGACGCGCTGCGCGACGATACCGGCGTGATCTTCGGATCGGCCTTCCCTGGCTACGACTCATATGCCGAGATCATGCGCGGCTACTACATCGATCGCGCGCGCCGCGACGAGCTGGCGCGGCTGGAGCGGTGGACGGCGCAAACCGCCAACGGCCACTCTGCCTTCGGCCAGGAGATCGCGTGCCGCATCGACGAGCTGCGCGCGCTGCTGGAGAAGGAGCCGTTCGTCTTCGACCGCCGCTTCCTCTTCCGGGTGCTCTCGATGGGCCACTCGCAATTCGCCGAGTACATCGGCGCGCGCGGTCCCAACACCCAGATCAACTCGGCGTGCGCCACTACGACGCAAGCAGTCGGGCTGGCGGAAGACTGGATTCGCGCGGGCCGTTGCCGGCGCGTCATCGTCGTCTCTGCCGACGACGTCACCTCCGACAACATGCTGGAGTGGTTCGGCTCGGGCTTCCTGGCCAGCGGCGCGGCGGCAACCGATGAAATCGTCGCCGAAGCCGCGACACCGTTCGACAAGCGCCGTCATGGGCTGCTCATCGGCATGGGCGCGGCAGCGCTGGTGGTCGAGAGTGCCGCGGCGGCGCGCGAACGCGGCATCCGCCCCATCTGCGAAGTGCTGGGGTCGGTGACTGCCAACAGCGCCTTCCATGGCTCGCGCCTCGACGTGAACCACATCACGCAAGTCATGGAGGAGCTGATCTCCGGCGTGGAGAAGCGGCATGGGCTCTCGCGCTTCGACATCGCGCCGAAGACCGTGTTCGTCTCGCACGAAACCTACACGCCGGCGCGCGGCGGCAGCGCTTCGGCCGAAGTCTTCGCGCTGCGCGGGGCATTTGGCGCGGCGGCCGACCAGATCGTCATCGCCAACACCAAGGGCTACACCGGACACGCAATGGCCACAGGCATCGAAGACGTGCTGGCGGTGAAGGCGCTCGAGACCGGATACGTTCCGCCGGTGCCGAACTTCAAGGAAGTCGATCCCGAGCTGGGCGTGCTGAACCTGGCCACGGGCGGCGAGTATCCCGTCGAATATGCGCTGCGTCTGGGGGCGGGCTTCGGCTCGCAAATCAGCATGACGCTGTCGCGCTGGACGCGCACGCCCGAGGGTACGCGGCCCAAGCCGAACGCGCTCGGCTACGAGAAGCGCATCACGGACACCACCCTCTGGAACGAGTGGCTCGGCCGCATCGCCGGACAGACGAAGCCGGAGTTGGAGGTGGTGAAGCGCACGCTGCGCGTGCACGATCAGGGCCCGCAGCCGCGGGTGAGCGCGTCGGCGATGGAGGCGTGTCCGGTAAGCACAACTGCATCTGCGACGAAGCCGTCAACGGCGACTGCGTCGTCCGCAACGGTTGCGAGCACGCCTGCAGCCGCTGCCGTCGCCAGCGAGCCAAAGGCCGCGGCACCGGCTGCCTCAAGAGAAATGGAGACGAAGCCTGCGATCACCGCGCCTGCCGCAACGACGCAGCCGAAAGCTCAGCCCGCACCGGCAGCTGCGGCGACGATTGCCGTCCCACGCACTGCGACAGGCGAGGACGTGAAAACGCGCATCCTGGCGCTGGTGGTCGAGAAGACCGGCTATCCGGCGGAGATGCTGGACCTCGACCTCGACATGGAAGCCGACCTCGGCGTGGATACGGTGAAGCAGGCGGAGATCTTCGCTGCCATTCGCACGGCTTACAACATTCCGCGCGACGAAAACCGCAAGCTGCGCGACTATCCCACACTGTCGCATGTCATTCGCTTTGTATACGAGAACCGGCCCGACCTGGCTGGGGCCACTCCTTCGGCAAGCTCAGGACAGGCTCTCTCGCCTGACGGCGAGAAGGATGGGGCACCCACGGCGGTCACACCAATGCCGACTACTGAAACCGCGCCCACCGGCCTCTCGGCACAGCCGGCTACCACAACGACTGGGATGAGCCTTTCGACGCCCAGCTTCACACCCGAGTTGATCGCCGCCAAGGTGCTGGAGATTGTTGCCGAGAAGACCGGCTATCCGAAGGAGATGCTGGATCTGGATCTCGATCTCGAAGCCGACCTCGGCATCGACACAGTGAAGCAGGCGGAGATGTTCGCCTCAGTGCGCGCGGCCTACAACATCCCGCGCGATGAAAACATGAAGCTGCGCGACTTCCCTACCCTCGCACACGTGATCAAGTTCGCGCAGGACCGGGCGAATCCCACCCTCTCGCCTAAAGGCGAGAAGGATGGGGCACCCACGGCGGCCACGCCAATGCCGACTGCTGAAACAGCGCCCATCGGTATCTCGACGCCGACCTTTACCGCCGAGTCCATTGCGGAGAAAGTGCTGGAGATTGTTGCCGAGAAGACCGGCTATCCGAAGGAGATGCTGGATCTCGACCTTGATCTCGAAGCCGACCTCGGCATCGACACAGTGAAGCAGGCGGAGATGTTCGCCTCGGTGCGCGCGGCCTACAACATTCCGCGCGATGAAAACATGAAGCTGCGCGACTTCCCTACCCTCGCGCACGTGATCAAGTTCGCGCAGGACCGGGCCGTGGTAAACGGCCCCACCCTTTCGCCTGAAGGCGAGAAGGATGGGGCACCCACGGCGGTCACACCAATGCCGACTGCTGAAACCGCGCCCACCGGCCTCTCGGCACAGCCGGCTACCACAACGACTGGGACGAGCCTTTCGACGCCCAGCTTCACGCCCGAGTTGATCGCCGCCAAGGTGTTGGAGATTGTTGCCGAGAAGACCGGCTATCCGAAGGAGATGCTGGATCTCGATCTTGATCTCGAAGCCGACCTCGGCATCGACACAGTGAAGCAGGCGGAGATGTTCGCCTCGGTGCGCGCGGCCTACAACAT
>DASRGM010000152.1:0-46803 GCA_035651035.1 Terriglobales bacterium | reverse complement strand
CTAGAGTGAATTTAAAGGAACCCGGCAGAGCGCCGGGTTTTTGTGTTTCCGACGCAAGAGCTGGAGCGCGGGATTGCGCGCACGCCGGACATCGTGTGGGGCCGCTGCCGCGGCCCCGCGGGTTTTTATTAGGCCCTCGCTACCCGGGGCTCCCGCCCGGGCTAACAGCGCAGCCGCCGCTGCGCGGCTCGTTTTCGCACGTTGCGATGTTTGTTGGTCGGATCGTCTTTCGCATCAGGCTGTGGATCTTGCCACCGCCCACGACCGTTTGCGAACGCTCGATCTCTCAGGGTTGCTGCGGTTTCGGCCCACACTCGCGGTCAGTTTGCGAAGGTTCGTTCTCGCCAAATTTGCGGCTGCTTTCGCCGCCACTCACGATCGGTTATCGTGTTCTCAGCTTCAGGAGTAGTCAACGTGTACAAGCAAATGCATTGGTGCGGGCTGTGGCTCGCAATCGCCGTTCTCGCCTGTCTTCCGGCGCAGGCGGTCGAACGCGGCATCCTGATCACCTCAGGTACGATCTACGTGAATCCCAGCGCCGATTCGGCGAAGCTCTCCGATATCGGGCGGGGCCGCGAGGTTGCCGTGATCGAGCGCTCACCAGGCTGGGTGGAGGTGGTGGGCACGGTTGAGGTCAGCCCCGATCCGGAGAATGAAACCGATCGCAATGTGACCGGCTGGATCGTGGACAAGGGAATCATCACCACCTCAATCCCGGATGGCGACAAGATCATCTTCGGCGAGGCGTTCGATTGCGAGATGGAGGCCAGCCGGCGCGGCGGCCGGCGCGGCGCGGCGCAGGATGCGATGCGGCTCTACGCGCGCATCCCGGAGTACTTCCCGCAATCGCCGCTGGCGGCGGAGGCGGCTTATCGTGCGGCCGACATTCGCTGGCAGATCGAGGCGGAGGATGCCGCGACCCGGCCGTCGGCGAAGATGCGCGATCCGGCCTTGAAGTATCAGATCGACGAAGATCACATGCGATACGTGATCAAGAAGTTCCCCCACACCAAGTGGGCGGACCTGGCGGCGTATCACCTCATCGAGAACAAACTGTGCGGCGAATGGGAGGCGCAGGCCAAGTGTCCGGAGACGGAAGCCGGGCTCTACCTGAAGTATGCCGACGAGCATCCGCAATCGCCGAAGGCGCCGGAGGCGTTGTACAAGGCGGCGTGGCGATACTCGGCGCTGATCCAGATATACACGACCAACAACGACGCGAAGAAGGCGGACGAATCGGCGGCCCGCGCCCTCAACGTCGCCAAGAAGCTGACTTCGCAGTTCCCCAACGATACCGACTGGACGGATCGCGGGTTGCGTTTGATCTACATGGTGCAGAACAAAATGCCTACGTGGGGAAACGGGGGTTCGTAGCAGGGGTTTCGACGAGCCCACGCATCGAGCCGCGAGGGGCCGCTCTGTTTCACCACGGCAGCACGGAATTCACGGAATTTATTGGGCATTTCCGTTCGGAGTCAAGTGAGATTTGCGCGCCAGAAATCATCTTAGAAAATTCCGTGAGTTCCGTGCTTCCGTGGTGAAAATGCTTTTCCGCACTCCCGTCTGATATACATGTTGCGAAGCAAAATCCTCGCTCGGGAAAAACTCATTGCCTATTTTTGAAGCGATTGTCCTCGGCATCGTGCAGGGGCTGACCGAATTTCTGCCTGTATCGAGCACCGCGCATCTGGCGCTCACACCATGGCTGGTTACGCGGCTGGGGCTGGCACAGTGGAGCGATCCGGGCCTTACCTTCGACGTGGCGCTGCATGCCGGGACGCTGTTTGCGATCCTGCTGTACTTCTGGCGCACGTGGATCCAGATCATCCGCGCAGCGCTGGGCGGCAAGGTGGTGCGCTTCTCCGAGACGACGGACAACCAGAGCGACCTGACGCCGGAGGAGCAGGCCCGCGAGCGGAAGCTGCTGTGGTACATGATCGCCGCGACCATACCGGCGGCGCTGGCGGGCGCGACGCTGGAGAAGCATATCGAGACGACGTTCCGCACGCCGGCGCTGGTGGCGTCAATGCTGATCGTCGTGGCTATTGTGATGTGGGTCTCCGAGCGCATGAGCCGGTTCCAGAAGCCGCTGCCGCAGATCACCTTCGGGGACGCGATGACGGTGGGCGTGCTGCAGGCGTTTGCGGTGGTGCCGGGAGTGTCGCGCTCGGGGATCACGATTACCGGCGGGCTGTTTCGCAACTTCACGCGGGAGGCGGCGGCGCGGTTCAGCTTCCTGCTCTCGACACCGATCATCGCCGGCGCGGCGCTGTTCAAATTGCACCACGTGATGAAGCACGGGTTGCCGCCCGGCGAGATGGCGCCGGGAACGGCGGCGTTCGTGGTGGGAAGTGTGGCCTCGGCGCTGGTGGGCTACGCGACAATTGCGTTTTTCCTACGGTATCTGCAGGTGAGGACGCTGAAGGTGTTCATCGTGTACCGGATTTTGTTCGGAATTGCGGTGCTGTTGCTGGGGTACTTCGGGAACTATGCGGGTTGAGTGCCAGCCTGCTCGAATGGCCGGTGCCGCCGCTCACGCGGCTTCCAATTTCTTAGGGCTGCAACTCCGGGGCCTGCGCCCCGGGCTAGCGTCATGTCGCCGCTGCGCGGCTGTTGCCATGGCAGCTCAGGCGTTTGCTTCGACGCGATGAGTTCTTGCGGGTTGCGGCGCGTTCACCATGTGTCATCCCGACAAAGTTTTGGGGATCGGCGACAGTGCCAGGACGAGCAGCGAAGCGGGGTGCGTCGCTGGCCGATTACAACGAGCGTAAAGCTGCCGGTCGTGGGCACGTTCAACGCACGCACAACTGCCGCTCGTAGCCGGTTACAACGCGCGAAGCGACCGCTCGAGGCGAATCGCTCGTAGTTAGTAAACAGTCGCTAGTTGCTAGTCGCTAGTTGCTGCTACCGACGCGGGCCGGCTTCGCTTACTTTGTACATGTACTTGATGCTGGGCTTGTAGATGAGCAGATTGGCTGCGCCGTTGCGGTTCACCTTCAGGCAGTACTTGTCGTACCACTCGATGATGCCGTGGATCTCTTCGCCGTCCTGCAGGACCAGGACCATGGGGGTTTTGCCCTGCATCTGTTTCTGATAATAGAAATTTTCAGCGTGCGTCTGCTCGGGCGGCGGGAGCTTTTTGCCATTGGAGCGATCTGGACGATCGGAGCGGTCGGAACGGTCGCTGCGCTCGCGGCGGTCGCCGTCATTGCGCGGGTGATCATTGCGATTCAGCGCCGGCCGGATGAGCTTGCGGTTGGAGAAAACTTCCGGATCGACGGCGCGTCCGACAGCAGTGGCATCCACGGAATCTTTCATGCTGTTCGCTCCTGGGTATGCACACCAGCCTTTTCGGCCATCGTCTTCTCGAAGCAAACAACCCCGCGCCTGGATGGCAAGGTATCGGGCGCAAATTGCTCCAAGAGTTTCCTAGGTGTGAACTTAGCGATACCCTAACACAGGCGAAACCGCAAAACAATCCACTCTCGCCTACTACTTTGGTGACACGCCAGCCTCTAACGCGGTGGCAAAGTTGTCGAGCGAGAGCGAGCGCAGAAGGTTGCGGCGCATGCCAGTTTCCAGCTCGGCGAGGCGCTGTGCGGCGGCGGAGATCCAGTCGAAATCCACCTGCTGCGCCATGCGGGCCAGCTCCGTCTGAATGTCCTGATTGCGTATCAGCTCGGCCGTGCCCGCGCGCAGGAAGACCATGTCCTCGAGAAGCGAGTACAACGTGCGTACCAGCTGCTCGGTCTTGGCCTTGCCCTCGGCGCCGGCGCGATAGGCGTCGGTGGTGCGAAACAGCTCGCTGTGGTCGCGGTTGCCAAGCGCGGGCGCCAGCACCGCCAGCGCATCCTGGCGCGCGGCCAGATAGGCGGGAAGATCGAAGCTGCGCGCGCGGCCCAGGCCTCCGCCGCTCAGGCGCGCCACCAGCGAACGCTCGCGCGGCTTCCAATCGGGGCGCACGTCCGCCAGGTACTGTTCGACTTCGCGGGGCGTGGCCGGCGCAAGTCGCAGCAACATGCAGCGCGAGCGGATGGTCGGCAGCAGCGCGGAGGGAGTGTCGGTAAGCAGAAAAATGGTGGCGAACTCGGGCGGTTCTTCCAGAATTTTCAGCAGCGCATTGGCGGCTTCCTTCATGAAGTCGGCGTCGCTGAAGATGTAGACGCGCTCGCGGCCTTCGACGGGACGGAAATAGATCTCGTGGATAACATGGCGCACCTGATCGACCTTGACCAGCATCTGCGGCGGGTCGGGCGGAATGATGAGCACGTCCGGATGCGCCTGGACGAAGATGCGGGTATCGCGCTTGTCGGCGTCGCGCAGGTTCTCGCGCGCCTCGACCGCCTCGGCGAAGCGCTCCTCGAGAGCGTCGGCTTCGGCGATGCGCACACAGTTGGCGCAGCGGCCGCAGAAGTCGGGAAGGCCGTCAGTGTTTGGCCGCTCGAGGCAGTTCATCGCCTTGGCGACCATCTGCGCGAGAGTGAACTTGCCCGCGCCCTGCGGGCCGGCGAGGATCAGCGCGTGCGGAAAGTGCTCGCGCGCAAGCATGTCGCGCAGGGTACGCACGGTTTCGGGATTGCCGTGAAAGTCGGAAAAGGGCATGGCGCCAACGCTCGCGAGCTCTATTCTTGCACGGCGGTGCGAGTCGACGATTTCAGCCCGAGGCGTTCGCGCACCGCGGCCATGATTTCCTGCTGCACAACTGGAATTGCCGGCCGAGCGTCGATCAAGACCACGCGCTGCGGTTCGCGGCGCGCGATCTCGAGATAACCCTCACGCACGCGATGGAAAAAGGCGCGGTTCTCCTGTTCAAAGCGGTTCTCATCCTGGCCGGCGGAAGCACGGTTGCGGAGGCGCGCGCGATTGACGCTGGCTCTAACGTCGGAGTCCATGAAGATGGTGAGGTCAGGCCACAAGTCGCGACAAAGCAGGCGATGCAGTTGCAGCACCGGCTCGCTGCCAAGTTGGCGGCCGGCGCCCTGGTAAGCCTCGGTGGAATCCACATAGCGGTCGCAGAGCACCCACTGACCTATGCGAAGCGCCGGCAGGATGACTTCTGCGGTGAGCTGCGCGCGCGAGGCCATCATCAGGGCCATCTCGGCGTGAGCAGCGAGGCCGCGGGTGCGCGAATCGAGCAGCAGCGCGCGGATGTGCTCGCCAATGACGGTACCACCCGGCTCGCGCGTCGATTCCGTGGCAATGCCGAGCATACGCAGGGCGGAGGCCAGCTTCTCCAGTTGCGTGCTCTTGCCGCTGCCGTCGAGGCCTTCGAAGGTGATGAACTTGCCGCGCTGAGGGGGAAGATTCACGAAGCCATGATATCAACCGAGATGCATGCTTCGGCTAGGTAGAATGGTTCACCACGGAGGCACGGAATTTCAGAAATAAAGCGCCTGGACGCTGGCCCGCAGGCCAGCAGTGCCCGACACGGCGTCGCGCCGCGTCACTTCGCCAGCGCGGCGGCCTTCTCTTCGGCTTCGGCGACGGAGCGGATGGAAACGTGCTCGTGTCGCGCGATCGCCAGCCCGGTGGGGATGACCGACATGAAGGTGATCGCCCAGAGCATCATGCCGCAGCTCACGGCGAGCTCGTGCTCGACATGGAAGCCGGCGCTCAGCATACCGATGGTGGCCAACTGCGAGCCGCCGCCGACGGCGGGCAGCTGCAGCATGGAGCCGACCATGCTCGAGCCCATCAGCACCACCTCGCGGGGCAGCGTCATGGCTTGCAGCGCGGGATAGGCGTGAGTAATGGCGTAGTAGGCGAACATGATCAGCACCCACATGAGCAGCGAGACCGCGGCAAGCTGCACGGCCGACACAGCGTCCTGAATGGTTTCGAGGCCATGGCTGAACGACAGCACCTTCTCGCGCAGCTGTTGCGCAAGCCTGGGCGCGATCCCGGCGAAGCGGTCATGCAGGAAATCGGCGACGCGAGCGCCCGAGCGCCGGACCACCACGCAGAAAACGACGAGAGCGACGACCAGCAGCATCAGCGCGAACGCCGCCTCGCGCAGCTGGTGATAAAACGCCAGGCCGCGCAAGTCCGCCGAGAGAAAGCTGATGGCCAGCATGACGGCGAAGGCGGCCATATCGAAGATGCGCTCGACGCCCCAGACCGCCATCTGCGAGGTGAAGGTCAGCCGTTCTTTCTTGGCGATGATGTAGGGGCGGATCATCTCGCCGGCGCGGCCCAATAGCGCCAGCGCGGCAAAGCCGACAAATTGCGGCGCCAGCAGCCGCATCGCCGTCGTCTTGTGTACCGGCTTGAGGAAAATGCGCCAGCGCACGGCGCGCAACGCGTACGCAATGTATGTCAGGGCGAAGCCGTAGAACAGATACAGCCAGTTGACGTTCTCCGTGTTCTTCCAGAACAGCTGCCAGTCGAAGGTCTTCCAGGCGCGCACCTGCAGGTAGATGAGCAGGCATAGCACGGCCAGGACAGTGCCCAGAATCAGTAGGCGTTTTCGGTTCATGAATAACGGATCAGTCGACTCGCCCGCGAGTTCGTAGGCTCAAGGTAAATGAGCGGCAGGATGCGGTCAAACGTGAATACCGGCGTCTGATCTGAAGCATGGGATTGGCGCCGGGCGTGGTCGCGGACGACAGATCGGGCCAGATGGCGATGAGCCGGACAGAAAACAAAGCCCCTCCGATGAACAGGGGCGAGTTGTGCATCGGAGGGGGATAGTCGCTATTAACGACCATTCTCAGGGTTGTACTGAACAGAACCCGACGCTGCGGCGGAAGTTCTTGCCAGCCTAATTTAGCCGCCGAAATTCGACAGTTGTGGGCTTACCGGCGGCCTGAACGGGCGGTTTGCGGGCTTCCTCAAGCGGGAACACTGAAATTTTGGCGCAATTTTTCGCACACTCGAGAGCCCGAATCGGTTAGAATCGGCCTACGCATCGCTACAGAAGATCCCAAGTTCAAATGGCCGCACCCTGCGCGCTCGATCCGGGGTGGAGCTCCCGATGCAGACGCCTAAAGACCCTCGGAGGAAAAAGCAGAAGCAGCTGATCGTGCTGCGCTGCCCGGCGTGTGGATCGTTCGTTGCCGCCGGCCGGGACTCCAGGTTATTGGAGCTGGCACAACGTCATCACGTCTGCCCGGAATCCCTCGCGTTCGCCTCCCGAAACAGGCAAACCCCAGAAAAATAAGGCTTTGCTGAGCAACAAAATTCTGGAAAGTAACCGGTAGTAATGGTACTTTGGTAATGCCGTTTCGTGCGTAGCTGTCCCCAATGCGCCCATTTCTCGATATCGTGTGAGCAGCACTATGATGCCGGCTGGCCGCCATTCCGACTTGCGCAACTCTGTTCGTTTCCCATTGCACCTGCAGGTCACGCTGAAGACTTCCGCGGGGGAGCTTCACGCGCAGACGACCGATATTTCCGCAGGTGGCATTCTGTTTCAGTTGAATTCAGACATTGAGGTCGGTGCTGCAGTGGAATTTTCCATTGAGATGCCGGCGGAGATGTTGGGTACGAGCGAATCGGTGCACGTGCAATGTACAGGTCGGGTGGTGCGTAGTTTACGAGACGCGTCCGGACATAGTGTTGCGGTGGTGATTGATGAGTACCACTTCCAACGGCTCCAAAGAAACGAAAGCGAATAGCCGCGCCATACAGGGAAGAACCAGCCACGCAGGCTCTCTGCTGCCGGTCGCTGGGGATACCGGTGTGTCCCGGCTGCGCATCATAATCGCCGACTCCGAGGCGATCTTCCGCGTGGGGATGAGCAAGATCTTCGCCGCCCAGCCTGACTTAGAGGTGGTGGCGCAGACCGAGACGCTGTCGCAGACGTTGAGCGTCGTTGCGTCGACCGCTGCGGATGTCGTGTTGTTCGAGTCCGGCATTTCCCCTAACCCGGCAGACGCCATCAGCGAAGTAGCGCGGCGGGTTGAGCCGCATACCCGGCTGATCCTGGTGACCTCGCGCGTGGGCGAGCAGGAAACGGTCGACTTCCTGCGCCGCGGGGTACGCGGCATCTTGCCGCGCGGCATCTCACCGGAGCTGCTGGTGCGCTGCGTCCGCAAGGTCGCCGCCGGCGAAACCTGGCTCGACAAGCAGGGTGTCAACTGGGTGATCGACGCCTACCGAAGCCAAGCCATGCAAGGCAGCGGCCCGCAGCAGCGCATGCGCCTGACCGAGAAGGAAATGATGATCATCGGCGGCGTCACCCAGGGCATGAAAAACAAAGACATTGCCCGCGAGGTCGGCACCACCGAGCAGGTCGTGAAGAATTACCTGCGCAAGATCTACGACAAGCTCAACGTGGCCGACCGGCTGGAGTTGGCGCTCTACAGCATGCATCATCGCCTGCTGGAGGGCTACGGCTTCCCCGAGCCGGAGCTTGTCGCGGAAACCAGTGGCAATGCTATGCCGACAGGCGAGCAGGCGGCCGCCGGGCCGGCGCCGCAGCCGGCAAACGAGATGCAGGTGGTACCGCCGCCGAAGCCGCAGATCGTGAAGCGGCAGGTCGGCAAGCTTTAAAGGCCATGTCGCATTGCGGCCTGCAACCAGGCGGACCGGCGCTATCGGCTTGCCTGGTTGCCATATTGGGAAGAGATGCGCCTCGTATCAGGGCACGGCTTCAGCCGTGCCGAACAACTCCTCCTTATTTTTGTCCGAAGCCGGCTTTCAGCCGGCGCAACTTTTTATGTCGTCGGCTGAAGCCGACTCCAAAGCAAAAATGCACGATTTTCGGCACTGCTAAAGGGGTGCCCTGATACGAGGGGTGCCCTGATACGAGGCGATGCAATCCCGAATTTTTCGGCAAACCGTTTTAGGCGTGCAGTTGAGGTCATACCTGGCGTCGGGTTTTGAGGTTTGCTGAAAAACTTGAAGGCAGCTTCTTCGCGCTAGAGCTGGGCGGGAGCACGAAACAAACGTTTTTATGTTGGCTGAAGGCCAGCCCGAACGGCCCGACACCACGAATTTTTCAGGAGCCTGTGAAGGCGTGCTCTACCCGATTCGGGCAGGAAAGGAATTCAAATTGAGGCATTCCCTTCTCTGGTGGTGGGTCAGTTTGGAATTTGTAGCGGTGGAAGAGCCGGGCTTCAGTCCGGCGAAACAACGGGCCATCGAGGGCGGCTTTAGCCGCGGCGACCGGGGCTAGAGCGATGTTCCATCATCGTCTTTTCGGCACGGCTGAAGCCGTGCCCTTCCACCGCTCCGATTTCAAACTGACCCACTAGCCCTTCTCTGCGCAAGTTGTCCGCCGAGCGCGGCTTGCGATACTGTAGTGCGTTTGCACTCTCTCCTCTGAGGTCGGCAATGTTTCCAAAGAGCTTTTTCTTACGCAAAACCTCCCTGCTCTGCGCGGTTGTCGTTATGTTTGCCTTCACGCCGTCGATGGTTGCGCAGAGCGAGCCGTCGCTGCCTCCGGAGCTGCGCGGCAATATCGACGACGCCGCCCGCCAGGTGCTGAAGACCACCGGCGTTCCGTCGGCCTCGGTCGCCGTGGTGCAGGATGGCAAGATCGCCTACGTGCAGGCCTATGGCGAGGCGCAGCTCGATCCGCAGAAGGCGGCGACGACGGCCATGCGCTACAGCATCGGCTCGATCAGCAAGCAGTTCACGGCGACGGCGATTCTGATGCTTGCCGAAGAAGGCAAGCTCTCGCTCGACGATCCGGTCTCGAAATACGTCTCGGGATTGACTGACGGCGACAAGGTGACGATCCGCGAGCTGCTGTCGCACACCTCGGGATATCAGGATTACTGGCCGCAGGACTATGCGCCGCCGATGATGCTGCAGCCCATCACCGCCGACGGCATCATGGACCGCTGGGCGCGCAAGCCGCTCGACTTCCCTCCCGGCACGAAGTGGCAGTACAGCAACACCAACTACGTGATCGCCGGCGTGATCGTGGAGAAGGTCTCCGGCATGCCGCTGCTGCAGTTCCTCAGCCAGCACGTGTTTACGCCGCTGGGCATGAAGAGCGTTGCCGATACCGATAAGAACAAGCTGCCGGCGACGGATCCGACGGGTTACATGCGTTACGCGCTGGGGCCGCTGCGTCCTGCCGGCAAAGAAGGCCGCGGCTGGATGTTCGCCGCCGGCGAGCTGGCCATGACCGCCGAAGACCTGGCGCGCTGGGACATCTCGATGATCGATGAGACGGTGCTGAAGCCGGCGTCGTATCGCGAGATGGAGACCGAGACTCTGCTGAAGAACGGCGTGGGCACTCGCTACGGCCTGGGCGTGACCGTGACCAGCAATAACGGGCATCGCACGCTGGAGCATGGCGGCGAGGTGCTGGGCTTTGTGGCCGACAACATCGTGCTGCCCGACGACAAGATGGCCGTGGTAGTGCTCACCAATCAGGACGCGTCGTCGGCCGCGAGCGATATCGGCAAACAGGTGACGGCGCTGCTGCTGAAGGCCGCCAATCCCAACGACCCGAAGCAGGATGAGGTGATGCGCAAAGTTTACGACGGCCTGCAACAGGGCAAGATCGACCGCGCGCTGTTCACCGACAACGCCAACGCCTATTTCACCGAGCAGGCGCTGAAGGATTACGCCACCGGTCTTGGGCCGCTGGGCGCACCGGAATCGTTCACGCAGGCGCGATCGTCGCTGCGCGGCGGGATGACCGAGCGGGTGTACAACGTGAAGTATCCCAATAAGAGCTTGACTATTGTGATCTACCAGATGCCGGACGGGAAAATTGAGCAGTATTTGGTGGTAGAGCAGTAGGTCGGCGTACGGCAACGGCAGCACGAATTAGGAGATTGTCATTACGAGCAAAGCAATGGATCTGCCTTCTCACCAAAGTTAAATCAGGCCGCGACGCACGGCATGCTCGGCGCGTACCGCGCCCACAAGAACTGGCTCCTGTTGCGCTTGAGGGCCGCTACGCGGCCAGGGGATTTCTCTTCGCATTCTCACCCCGGGCTTGCGCCCGGGGCTACATACGCAATCGCTGCTTCGCAGCTTCGATTGAGCCAAGGCTCGGACGTGATCGGTAACGAGCTTGCGTTCCCACCAGGGCCAGATACGATGTGGGGGCAGGCGGTGTTGTGATCGCGCGCATGCAGAAACGGCAATGCGCTCCTGACTATTGCGCGGCGGAAGCGGGCGCGCATGCAGAAGCGCCAATGCACTTCCGACTATTGCGCGGCGGAAGCGAATCTTGCCCGCAGGTCGTCCGCGTCAGCGCGGCTGGCGTCCGTGATGACGAAGTAGCGCAGGCCGCCTGCCGTCCATGACTGGATGTTGAACGAGAGCCGCCGGATGGGGCGGTCGGAGACGATGGCGCGATCCAGCTCCGGAGTGTCCTTGAAGATGAAGACCGACAGTACGTGTTTGCGCACGGTGAAGAGCAGCTCCGCGCCAGGAGCCCCGTCCAGGTAGGTGAGCTTGCCGCCGAGCAGCTCGAAGGGCGAGCCCTCGAGCTCGGGCAGGTTGAAGGTGAAGGGCAGCTTGCCCTGGAACCACGGCTTCACCGTGTGCCTGTCGGACGAGACGACGTCGACGCGGTTGGCGCTGGCCAGGGTGATGACGTGCAGGTCGGTCAGCTCGCTGACCAGACGATGCTGCTCCTGCAGCTGCTGGCGCAACAGAAGCGGACCGAGGATGATCAGCAGAACCGCGATTGCGACGAAGCTGGCGGCCCACACCCAAAGCCATCCGCGGCGGGTTTGGCGCGGCACGATGCTGCCCAGAACGCGGCGGCGGAATTCCGCGTCGGGCGTGTATGCCTTGCCTGCAAGATGAATGCTGCGCTTCAGCTCTGAGCGCGTCAGCGCCTCCGACGAGCACAGGCGGCAGCCCTGCAGGTGCGCCTCCAGCTCACGGGTTTCAGCTTCGGGCAGCTCGGCATCGAGATATGCGTCCATCTTCTCCTGCCAGCGATCGCAGCTCATGGGTGCGCTCCTGTGGCCCGCTGTTGCAGCAGGTGACGCATGGCTCTACGCGCCCGCGCCAGTCGCGACATCACCGTGCCGATGGGAACCGCAAGCGCTTCGGCGATCTCGCGATAGCTCATCTCCTCCACATCGCATAGCAGGATGACCTCGCGATAGGCGACCGGCAACTCGCGCAGGGCGCGCTGGATGACATCGTGATCGGCGCGCGCCAGCAGAAGCGATTCGGGCGTCTCCTCGGTCGCCGGCGCGACGGTTTGCGAATCGTCTTCGTCATCCAGCGAGACCACGGTCTTCAAGCCGGTGCGCGATGTGAGAAAGGTGTTGCGCAAAATGCGATAGATCCAGGCGCGAAAGTTGGTGCCGGGACGAAACGAATCGAAACCCTTCAGCGCCTTGGCATAGGTTTCCTGCACCAGGTCCTCGGCCTCGCTGCGGTCCTGGGTGAGCCAATGCGCCAGGTTGTAGAGCGGCGCGAACAAAGGCATGGCCAGCTGCTCGAACTCGTGCGCCTTGTCGGGGTGACCGCCCACGCCTACAAGAGTAAACCGGAAATGGGCGATTTTATTGCCCCGCAACGGCACCCCCGTCAAAGAGATGTTCACCACGGAAGCACGGCGGACACGGAATTTTAATAGGCGTAATTAGTTAATTTCCTGAATTCGCTGCTTCCGTCGTGAAATCGATCTTCCGCATTAGGCTGCGTGACGTTACGTTCCATTCACGCCGCTGAGGAATCCGCCGAGGTCGCTGACCGGTAAGTGCAGGTCTTGTTCCCGGCTCGGCCGGAAAACTTTTTCTCAGCCGCTGCGTCCCGCAAATAGGACGAGCATCTACACGGGCATGACTGACCCGACTGCATTCCATCTCTACGAGGCCATTGCTGTGCTCAGCCGCACGCCCGCAGCCCTCGATGCCCTGCTGCGCGGCCTGTCCGACACTTGGGTGCGCCGCAACGAAGGCGACGACAGTTGGAGCGCCTACGACATTGTGGGACATCTGGCGAACCTGGAGCGTACCGACTGGATGGTGCGGCTGCGCAGAATCCTGGAGGAGGGCGACTCGCGAGCTTTCGATCGCGTCGACCGCTTTTCGCAAATGAAAGGCGGCCAGAACCAACCGCTGGAGCAGCGCCTGGATGAGTTCGCCCGATTGCGAGGCGAAAACCTGGCGGAGCTTCGCGCCCTGAATTTACAACCGGATGACCTGGAGCGCAGAGGCTTGCATCCCGCACTGGGCCCGGTGACGCTCGGGAACCTTCTGGCGACGTGGGCGGGACACGACCTCACGCACCTGCATCAGCTCTCGCGGGTGATGGCTTACCAGTATCGCGATGCGGTGGGACCGTGGGCGAAGTTCCTGGGGGTGATGCAGTGCCACGGCCACAGCGCCGCAGCGTAGCGAAACAGCATTAAACGTGACCCATCACTCACATTCGAACCGAGGGCGATCCGCTTTACCGCGTAGACAAAATGTTTACAACTTTCTCCTTGACAGCTTAGGAGAGCGGCGCTAATCTCCTAATCATTTTAGGAGAGCAATGCCCGACCAGGCGCAAATCCTTCCCGGCACACTCGATCTGCTGATCCTGAAAGCGGTCTCGCTCGGTCCGCTGCACGGCTACGGCGTGCTGCTGCGTATCGGGCAAATTTCCGGGCAGGCGCTGCTGATCGAGCAGGGCGCACTGTATCCGGCGCTGTTCCGCCTGGTGCGGCAGGGGCTGCTGAAGGCGAGCTGGGGCACCTCGGAGAACAACCGCCGCGCCAAGTTTTACGAGCTGACGGTGGCCGGGCGCAAGCGCCTGCGGGAAGAAACCGAGGGCTGGAATCGTCTGGCAGCGGCCATCGGCTCAGCGCTCTCCGCACGACCGGAGGAAGTATGAACCTCGCATCCTACATGCGTTCGCTCGCCGCGAAGCTCTTGCATCGCGAGCAAATCGCCGAAGAGGTCGACGAGGAGTTGCGTGCCCACATTCAGCTGCGCGCCGACGATCTGCAGCGCGCGGGCATGGCTCGTTCCGAGGCCGAGCGGCAGGCGCGCATCGAGTTCGGCGGCCAGGAGCGCTTCAAGGAGGAGTGCCAGGAAGCGCTGGGCGGCAACTTCCTCGAGATTGCCTTGAACGATTTGCGTTATGCGGTGCGCATGCTGCGCAAGACGCCGGGATTCACGATGGCCGCGATCTTCACGCTGGCCCTGGCTATCGGCGCAAACGCCGTGGTCTTCAGCGTCATGAACTCGTTCCTGCTGCATCCCTTTAAGCTGCCCCATGCCGACCGGCTCTACGCCGTCTGGCGCCCCGATGTCCGCGACGCGCACGAATCGTATCCTGATTATCTCGACCTTCGCGACCGCAACCGCAGCTTCGAAAGCCTGGCTGCTTTCAACGCGACTGAGGCCGGCATGAACACCGGCAAAGAGCCGTTCGATGCCTGGATTATGGAAGGCAGCGGAAACTATTTCGACGCGCTGGGCGTGCGGCCGTATCTCGGGCGTGTCTTTCACGCCTCCGACGAGCACGGCCCGGACAGTGCGCCCTATATCGTGCTCAGCTACGGATGCTGGCACGGGCGCTTTCACGATGATCCGGCCGTCATCGGCAGCACCATCCAACTGAACAAGCATCCCTTCACCATCATCGGCGTGACCCAGCCTGGCTTCCACGGAACGCTCGTCTTCTTCAACGTCGATGGCTTTGTGCCGCTGGTGAATCATGCGGCCTTTGGTCAGGATGACCCGAGCGCACGCAAGGACCGGTGGGTGTTTATGGCGCTGGGCCGCCTGAAGGAGGGCGTCACGACGGCGCAAGCCACCGCCGACCTGAACGCCATCGGATCGTACTTCGAAAAGACTTACCCTAAGGAAGACGGCAGAATGCGCTTCACGGTGGCGCGTCCCGGCCTTTATGGCGACTACCTGGGCGGCCCAGTAACCGCGTTTATGACCGGATTGATGCTGCTGTCGGGTTTGATTCTGCTGGCCGCCTGCGCCAACCTGGGCAGTCTGTTCGCCTCGCGCGCCGCCGACCGCTCGCGGGAAGTTGCGTTGCGGCTGGCGCTGGGCTCGACGCGCACTCGCATCCTGCGCGGACTCTTCACCGAAGCGGTGCTGATTTCGCTGATGGGCGGCGCCATCGGCTTGCTGGGCAGCATCGTGCTCCTGCGCGCGCTCAGTGCGTGGCAGCCGATGCCCAGGTTCCCCGTCCAGATGCCGGTGAATCCCGACGGCTATGTCTACGCGGTGGCGTTGTTGCTGAGCCTGGTTAGCGGATTTCTGTTCGGCGCGGTGCCGGTGAGGCAGGTGCTGCGCACCAATCCCTATGAGATCGTCAAGCTGGGAGGGACAAGAAGCGGTGGCCGCCGGCTCGCCGCGCGCGACCTGCTGCTGGTGGTTCAAATCGCCATCTGCGCGGTGCTGGTCACCGCGTCGCTGGTTGCGGTGCGCGGACTGGCGCGCTCGCTGCATAACGATTTCGGCTTCGATCCGGAGAATCGAATTGTCGTCGACACCGATCTGACCATGGCCGGCTACAGCAGCGACCAGGTGCCTGCCATGCAGAAGCGTATCCAAGACGCGCTCGCGGCCATCCCGGGAGTCGAGTCGGTAGGCCTGGGCGATGGAGTTCCGTTGGGCGAAAACCAGCCCGACTCGAATGTGTTCCGCGAGGATACTGCCAATCTCATTTCAGCGAATGCCGTTGCCGATGCCAACCGGTTTGACGTCTCTCCCGAATACCTGCACGCGGCGGGCACGAACTTGCTCGCGGGTCGCGGCTTTACCTGGCACGATGACCAGCATTCTCCCTTGGTGGCCATTGTGAACCAGGAATTTGCGCGCAGAATGTTCGGCTCCGAAGCCAAGGCCCTCGGCAGTTTCTTCAAAACGCAGGAAGGTAAGCGCATACAGGTAGTGGGGATCGTCGAAACCGGAAAATACAACAGCCTCCCCGAGGACCCCCACACGGCAATGTTCCTTCCCATCCTGCAGCGGCCCTCGAGCTCGACATGGCTGATCGTGCATTCCGACCAGGATCCGCAGCAGTTGGGCGCCGCCATACGAAGCACGCTCCACAACCTGGATGCCGCGTTGCCGGTTTCCATCCGCACCCGATTTCAGGTGATGGACTTTGCCTTCTTTGGGCCGCGCATGGCGACCATCTCGCTCGGCGTGCTCGGACTCATGGGCGCGATGCTGTCCATTACCGGCATCTTCGGCATGGCGGCGTATTCCATCAGCAAGCGGCTCAAGGAGCTGGGCATCCGTGTCGCGCTGGGGGCGAAGCGCGAAGAGATCTTGCAGGCGGCGCTGGGACGTGCTTTCCGCTTGCTGATGTTCGGCTCGGTGGCAGGACTTTTGCTCGGCATCCTGGCCAGCCGCGTGCTCGCACTCATCGTGTATCAGGCCACCCCGCGAGATCCCCTGGTGCTGGCGGGCGCCGTCATCGCCATGCTGCTACTCGGGCTGCTGGCCACGTGGATCCCGGCGCAACGCGCGCTGCACGTCGATCCTGTCATCCTGCTGCGCGAGGAGTAATCTGGCCGACTGCCCCGTGGAATTTCTCAGCGCACAAAAGAGCGGCCCGAGCGGCCGCTCTTTCGTTGTCGCTTGATGCTGCCGCTACTCCTGCTTTGTGGCCGTGAATTTTGCCGAGGTGCCGTGTTGCTTATCGTCGTAAACCCCGGTCAGGGTCTTGCCGTCGGAAGAAACGGTCGCCTTGAAGACGCCGATCACCTTGCCATCGCGTTTGTCAGTCTCCTCGAAGCCGTTCTTGCCGATGCGCTTGACCGACACCGTGGTGACGCCGGGGTCGCCCTTCATGGGCGCATCGCTGCCGTCCATCTTGGCGGTGTAGCTTTGGCCGGTGCCGTTGGTCATGGTGAGTTCGTCACCGTTGGTCTTGTAGGTGTAGGTGATGGCGTTATCGGACATGTTGGACATCTTGCTCATACGCCACGAGCCGGACACAGGGCTGGAGCCTGCCGGGCCCTTGGCCACGCGCGTCGCCTCGCCTTTGCCGGTGACCGGCGCGCCGTTCGTATTGCTGCTGTCGGTAAATTCGAACATCATTGTGTTGCCGTCAGGCGAGACGGTGACTTTGGTTTCCTGCACCACCTTGCCATTTTTCTTTCCGGTGAGTTCGATCTCATGGTCGTTGACGACCTTGACCGCCATGGTGTCGACGTAAGGATCGGTGATCTTCTGATCGCTGCCGTCGGCCTTGATGGTGTAAGGCGGCGTGCAGGTCTTGCACGAGTACATGCCATCTTTCAGGACGTAGACGTCGGGCTTCTTGGGGAAGTCGACGTTGTTCATGTTGGTCTTCCAAGTGCCGTCGAAGGGACTCTGGGCGTTGGCCAGAGCTGCAGGCAGCAGTATCGCCAGAGCTATAAGCAGATACATCTTTCGCATGAAGCAGCCTCCCGCAAGTTGATTTACCAGCGCGAATTATATCCACAAACGGGTCTGATTTCGGCTCGTCTCCAGTCCAGGGCTGCCGCGAGACGCCGGCCGGAGTCGCCGGGCAGGCACAGGCTGGCAGCGCGCGTCTGCAGGGCGGGCATTAAGAAGTGAAGATGGTCTATCGGCCTCGGATATTATGCGGGTGCGGTATTATGATGCTGAATGCATGCTTCCAGTGATCGCGCTGCTCAATTAACTGCGGCGACTTCCTATAGTGCGCCGCAGGAACACCTTGGTATTCCGCAAAAGACTGCGCGCGATTATGTCACCCATCTATTGACCATTGCCGTTCTCGTTCTACTTGTCTTTATCATCAGAAAAGCCTGGATAGACATGGATGTATCCTGGGACTCGATAACCTATCACCTACCCTTCGCTGCCCTGAGAACAGGGATTATTACGCAGCGACAGTATCATCTCTCCACATGGTTTGCGGGCCTGTACGCCGGCATGCCAGTCCTTCCGGATTACCTGCAGGGAATGATATGGCGCTTAACGTCTCGGCCTCAGGGTGCGAATTTTCTTGGCTTGATCGCTTTATTGATTGCAACGTGCTTTTTTTGGCTTCGCCACAAGATTCCTTTTGGACTGCTATTAGCGGCGTTGTTGGGCGTTCCGGCTATCCTGCTACAGAGCACAAGCGCGCTGGTCGATTTATTTACGAATTCTTTTGCTACGATCACAATCTTTTCTATTTTCATCGCCTGGATCGATCCAGAGACTTTCTCCATTCGTGATGTGATCATCGCGCTCATCTGCCTGGCTGTTGCCGTAAATACCAAGACTCAGTTCGTGCTGGTTGGAAGTGCAGCCTTGTTGGGAATGGCCGTGGTAGCTTATTTCAATCGCCACCGTCTGCTCGTCTTTCGGCAACACGCAAGCATGCCCCGATGGAAACGAGCGCTCTTCATTACCTTTGTTGCTTGTACTATTTGCCTAAACTACGGATGGGAGATTCGCAATACGATCAAACTGCACAATCCGGTGTACCCAGTCGCGGTGACGATCGGGCACACGCAGTTAAGGGGTATGTTCCCCGCCGGCGGTCTTGGACGCGCCGAACCACGGTATCTGGCAAATGCTCCTGGCTGGGAGCGATGGATACTGTCTGTGGTCGAGTTTAACGCTTTCGACGGCCGCAATCCCTTGTGGACCAACGCCCAGGGGGACCTTCCACCGGATTCCCACGCGGTTCGAATGGGTGGCACCTTCGGAGCCCTGGCGTTGTTCAATGGGTTCTTGTTCCTGGCATTACAAAAAGCTCTGCGCAGCCGTTACGGGCTGAAACCATTCTGGTTTATGACCGTGGTCACCGTCATGACAGCTTTCATGCCCGCATCGCAGGAAATCCGCTACTATCTGTATTGGATCATGTGTCTCATCATCATGAATCTGTACCTCATCTTGAATGGGTTGAGTGAACCAGAACGCAGCATCTACAAGCTCCTTACTTCCTGCGTCATAGCTTCGTTCTTGTTATTTGTTTTGTGCGCTACAGATTTTCAGTACGTTCGTGCCCATGGCTATAGCCCCGAATTCCTTGCAAAAGGTGCACATGTCGAGGAACAGCTTAATGCGATGCATGTTCAAAAGGGCGAAGCAATCTGCGTTGAAAACAAACAACCCGCGACATTCCTCTATTCGCCGAACTTCAATCCTAATCTCGCATCGCGGCTTGACTACCATATTTATCAGGGATGGAATGCCTCAGACGAGGCTGTAGATTGTGCTGGCCACCGTGTGCTTCATTAGCACACTAGGCTCGCGTACAATGTTCCAGGATCGGATAGAGAAGCTATAACCCATTCATGCCTCGCGTACTCGTTATCGTTCCTGCATATAACGAAGCAGGCTCGCTGCCTCAGGTTCTTGGGGAACTCACTACCCTGTACCCGCAATACGATGTAGTGGTGATCAACGACGCTTCGCGTGACAGCACCGCGGAAGTGGTACGCTCGACTGGAGTACGTCTTGTAACTCTGCCGTGCAATCTCGGCATCGGCGGAGCCATGCAGACAGGTTTTTCCTTAGCGCGGGATGAAGGCTACGATATTGCCGTGCAGGTAGATGGGGATGGACAGCATCCAGCTTCCCAGGTCGATGTGCTAGTGGAGATCATTTGCCGCACGGGCTGTGATATTGCCATTGGTTCCCGCTTCATTACGGGCGAAGGTTACCAGTCGACAGCGCTCCGCCGCCTCGGAATTCGCGTGTTCTCGGCTACGCTCTCCGCATTCACGCACACCAGGATCACCGACCCAACCTCCGGATTCCGGGCCTTAAGCCGGCGCGCTATTCATCTGCTGGCTCGCGAATATGCCGAGGACTATCCCGAAGTAGAAGCGATCGTTGTCGCGCACCGGGCGGGCCTGTGCATTCGTGAAGTACCCGTGCAAATGTCGGCACGATCGGCCGGAATATCGAGCATTCGAGCTCTGCATTCGATTGGATACATATTCAAGGTTTCACTCTCAATCGTGATGTGCAGCATACGCCAGCGAACCGTCCTTCCGTGAGGTTTACTATGCACGCTCATGGTCACCTGCTTGTTTTCTGCACGACCCTGATCATCTTTGTGGGCGTGCTAACGCTGGTACGCAGCCGGCGAATCGGCGAGCGTTTCGCGCTGCTCTGGATGGCCCTTGCGGTGCTTCTTCTCCTGGCGTCGTCCATCGGCTACCCGTATTTGTTCTCCATTGCGCAATTCGTCGGTGTGCCCTACCCTCCATCGGCGCTTTTCTTCTTCGCAATCGTAGGGCAGACACTTCTCATTCTTGAGCTTTTTGTCTGGATTTCGAAACTTAACGATCGTACGCGCGTGCTCACCCAGCAGCTTGCGCTTCTGCGTGAAAAATTTGAGCGCGAGCTAGTCTAAGGGAGTAGTGCGGGACAACTCACGAACAAGCTGCTGACCTGGATAGCGGGGCGAATTACCGGCAGGCCGGAGCGACGGGCTGAGTCCCGTCGGCGCCGGTCTGCAGCGCAGCCGGGTTCATGCAGGTGCCCGGGTCAGGAGTATGTGTGGCGACCGCGCGCGTTGCCGGAGTCGCTAATAGCTCCGCATGCGGCGCCGTGGTTTCGGGGCCGGTGCTGGAGTTGGGCTGCTGGTCCGGTGAAGTGCCGTTCTGCGGATTGGCGGCCGGTTGTTTCTGCTCGGGAGATGCCGGAGTGTTGCCCGTCGTGCCCATCTTCCGAGTATTAGCAGAGGGCGTCTCGTTCTGCCCGCTCACACCGGTGTTGGAGGTGGTGCTGCTCTGCCGGTCTTCAATCGTCGTATCCGGAACGTCAGGCTGCGAGGACGCACTGTGGTTGCGATGAATCTTCGAGCTGGAGCTTCCGCCCTGGCCTTCGTCGTTCCGCTGGGTTGCGGAAGGCGAACTCTGCGGCTGCACAGACGGATTGCTGGAGTTGCTGGGGTCGGAGCTGGGTTTGGTGTTCTGTGGGTTCTGCGCCAGGATCAATCCGATTCCCAACAATGCCATAGCGACGAGAAGGGTAAGCCGATACATGACGCAACCCCCGATTCAAGGCGCTCGCAGGCGGGAAAGCGCTTGGCTGTTAGACGAGCTTTACCTCACCATTGGTTTCTCGTCTTAACAAAATTGTAGACCTAAGCAGAGTTGCACGTTGGGATTACAGCCGGAATCTTGCGGATTCAGCCGAGGCAAGCCGCAAAATTGCGGAGCGGCGACTACTTCGTGGGATTATCGTTCGGGCTTGTCGACAGCTTCGGCTCCAACTCGGCCGAAGGTTTGGCTCCGCTTTCCGTGGCCTGGGGGCTGTGACACTTGGTCAGGATTGCGGAACGGAGCCGGCTGCGCAGATCTTCGGGCAACTCGTAAAGATGGGAGTCGCGGTAGATTTCGATTGTGCGCTTGGTTGTATTGCAGACGACGTAGCAGTTGTGGCACCACTGAAGATGGTCTTCCAATTCCGCCCGGGTTTGGGCGTCCATTGATTCGTCCAGATAATCTGTAAGCTCTTTCAAAAACTCAGAGCAGGTCACTTTTTACCATCTCCAGCGGTGCGATTTCGGAAGTACTTATTCAGGCGCTCACGCAATTGCAACCGGGCGCGAAGCAGGCGCGATTTCACGGCCGGTATGCTCAAATCCAGGGCGTCCGCCGTTTCCTCGGTGGAAAGCCCTTCTACGTCGCGCAGCACGAACACCGTGCGAAAACTGGGAGGCAAACCCTGAATGGTCTTGCCCAGGATCTCGCGCAGTTCGCCCTGCGTATACAGTTGCTCCGGATTCGGCGCCCAGTCCGCGACCTCGCGCGGCATGGAGTCCTCTTCGGTCTTGATGTCCTCGTCGAGCGACACCATCCGTTCGGGACGCCGCCGGCGCAGGCGCATCAACGCCTCATTCACCGCGATTCGCACCAGCCAGGTGTAGAACTTCGACTGTTCCTGAAAGTTTCCCAGATTCTGGTAGGCCTTCAGGAAGGCGTCCTGCACCACGTCTTCGGCATCTTCGCGGTTTTGCGTGATGTGCTGCGCAATCCGGAAAACATTGCGGTCGTAGCGGCGGACGAGCTCCTCGAAGGCGCCCATGTCGCCGGCCTTAGCCGCATGAACCAGTGCCAGTTCTTCGGAGACCGGTTCAACTACCTTTGGTTGGATGGTACCCATGTTTATGCAGATTCAGGATTTTACACCCGAGAGCAGGCCAACCCTGCCCAATTGTACCCATTCCGGAGCAGGTTCGGGGCGGCCGGGCAGGTTTTTTGTTGTGCCACGCAATCAGGCATGGCGTGACGGTTGACCGCAGCGGTGGAGCGAACGTCTCACGATAGGGACGCGCGAGCCGGGCAGAGGTCACACGCAGGAATCGATTCGATAAACGAATCGGCGTGTATGTGCCGCGGCGAATCGCGCTAAACTGCTCGACGTGAGTTCTGCGATTCGTCTCGCCATTATTATTCTGGCTGGGCTGCTGGTGGTGCCGGCTGCGCTTCTTCGTGCACAGACTACGGCTTCCTCATCGTCCTCCACTGCCCACAAGAAAACCACCGGCACGCATAAATCCACCAGCGCCTCGGCACATAAGAAAACAGCGAGCTCGCATCATCGCAAGAAGGTGACGGCGGCGCGGGCGCATCGCATGAAGCGCGTGTTTGTGGCCTCCAGCGATTTGCGTCCCATGGCACGGCAGCTGGTCGAGTTCCGCACGCCTGCCGCCTACACGGGCGTCGAAAACTATGCGCATACGCACGCCGGCACCGAGCCCGGCGCGCTGGCGTGGTTCGCGATCGGCTACGCGCATTATCTTGATGCGCACTATCCTGCGGCCATTGCCGCCTTCCAGAAGGCGCAGCCGCAGATCGGCGAGTTGGCCGACTATGTCGCCTTCTTCATCGGCAATTCGTACGTGTTGAGTAACAATGCCGAGGAGTCGCTGGCATATCTGCGCGACTTCGGCGCGCGCTTCCCGGACTCGCTCTACGACCACGATGCGATGATCGGTTACGCCAAGGCGCTGCTGGCGTTGAATCGGCCGAGCGAAGCAGTGAAGCTGTTGGAGGCGCACCGTTCGCCCGCGTCAGCGGAGACCGAGTACTACCTCGGCAAGGCTTATATCCAGAACGGCCAGATGCGAAGCGGCGGCGAAATTCTGCAGCGCGTCTACTACGAGTACGCGACCAGCTACCTGGCCGACCAGGCGCAGACCGATGTGCATAAGCTGCCCGACGCAGCTGCCCTTTCTCCTGTGACCTACGCCGAGCATTTACGACGCGCCGATACGCTGTACAAGGCGCGCCGCTGGGGTGCGGCGGCGGATGAGTATGTCTACGTGGCCGACTTCGCGCCGCCGGGACAACAATCAGCGGGTCTGATCCAGCTGGCCAACGCCTATATGAAGGATGGCAACACCCGGCTGGCGCGCGAGGCGCTGGACCGCATCCCCGATGACGGCAGCGAGGCCAGCGCGGAGAAATGGTATCAGCAGGCTGAGATCGCGCGTGACGCCAACGACGACGCGTCGCTGAATAACGTTCTGCAGCACATGCGCGTCTCCACGCCGAAGTCGCCGTGGCTGGAGTCGGCGCTGCTCACCACCGGCAACATGTATCTTCTGCGCAAGGATTACGATCGCGCGATTGATTACTATCGCGAAATCCACGAGCGCTTCCCTACCGGCAACAAGGCGGCCTACGCGCATTGGAAGTGCGCGTGGTTGACCTACATGCAGCGCCGAAACGATCAGGCCAAGAAATATTTCGAAGAGCAGGTTGAGTTTTATCCCGGTACCAACGAAGTGCCGAATGCCATGTACTGGCGGGGGCGCATGGCGGAGGAGGAGCGCGAGTATGGCGTGGCGCGCGCCTACTACCAAAAGCTCTCCGATCGCTATCGCAACTACTATTACGGCGTGCTGGCGCGCAAGCGACTGGCGACTCTGCCTGCCGCGCCGGCCGTGGTTGTAGCTTCGCTGCAGCGCGTTCCGTCGCTCCCCGCGCTCGATCCCGTGTCGCAGATCACCGATCCACCGGAAGACGATCTCCACTACAACCGCGCCAAGCTGCTGGAAAACGCCGGCGTGACTGACCTCGCGGTGCGCGAGTTGCAGGCGGGCAGCGCGAGCGGGCCGTCATGGGAGATGCTGGAGATCGCCAAGATCTATACCAGCGGCGGCGAATATTATCGTGCGCTGCAGGCGCTGAAACGTGCGATCGCGGGCGTCTTCGCGATGGATGTAAGCGCGCTGCCCCTGCAGTACTGGCAAGGACTGTTCCCGCGCCCCTGGTGGGAGGCGCTGCGCAGCTACTCGCAGGAGAACGGGCTTGATCCGTATCTTGTGGCGTCGCTCATCCGCCAAGAGTCGGAGTTCAACCCCAGCGCCATCTCGCACTCCAACGCCTACGGCCTGATGCAACTGCTGCCGCGCACCGGCAAGGGCGAGGCGAAGAAAGAAGGGCTGCATCACTACAGCACCGACTCGCTGCTCGATCCGAACATCAACATCGAGCTGGGCACGCACTACTTCCGGCAGATGATCGACGAGTTCGGCGGACAGGTGGAGTACGCGCTCGCTGCCTATAACGCAGGCGCCGATCGTGTCGCCGATTGGCGCGCGTCCGGCAACTATCGCGACGTGGAAGAGTTTGTCGAGTCGATCCCGTTCACCGAGACGCGGGAGTATGTGCAAGCCATCGTGCGCAATGCCGAGGTCTATAAGAAGGTGTACGGGACACCGTAAGAAAGCAATTGCGGCCAGCAGTCGGCAGTCAGCCGTCTCCTTAAGTGCCGTTTTTAGCAATGACGCGCCCGCGTGTCTTACATTTTTGGTATGATGTAAGACATGAGTGACGCTGAAGGAGTCGTAACTTCGAAGGGCCAGTTGGTGATTCCTGCCAAACTGCGCCGCAAACTGCATATCGGAAAGGGCACGCGCGTCCGCTTCGCACCCATTCAGGGCGGCATCGCCATCTACCCTCAGCGGGAGTACGATATCGAGCGCTTCAAAGGCATCTTGGCCGGCCTTGGACTACCACCCGACCTTGAACGTGAGCCGGATCGCGAGCTCGAGTGAGAACGCACGTCCTGGATGCGAACGCTCTTTATCGTTACTTGACCAATGAACCGGGCGCTGCGATCGTAGCGGACGTTCTGAAGAACGCGTCGGCGGCCGATCGCCCAGTGATTATGTCGGTTGTGAACTGGGGTGAGGTCTATTACACGCTGGTCAAACGCATTGGTCTGCTGAAAACGGAAAAGCTCATGCTCGATGTGCTGGAGCGGGTGCCTCTTTCACTGATCGGCATTACACAATCGGAGGCAGAGGGTGCGGCGCTCCTGAAAGCTCGATACAACCTTCCTTACGCCGACGCTTTTGCCGCGGCGCTCACCGGCACGCAGCATGTTCTGGTCACCGCGGACACCGGGCACTTCTCGCGAGTGCCTAAGCTTCGTCTGCTGAAACTGCCTCGCGCCAAATCCCCGCACAGTTAGCACAGCTACTGCTGTGCACATCCAAGTGTCGCCTTGGGTATCGTTAAACCGCCGGTTCTAGCGAGAAAAACCGCCTTACCGAATCTCGATCACGCTGCCACCGGCCGACTCCTGCACTTCTTTCGTGCGTTCTGCTACGCGATTGGCGAAGGCGAACATTGACTTGGCATGCGGCGACTGGTCGCCTTCCATCACGATCGGATGACCGCCATCGCCGGCCTTGCGGATTTCGGGATCGAGCTCGATACAGCCGAGAAAGGGAACCCCGAACTGCTGCGCGGTGCGCTGGCCGCCGCCCTTGGAGAAGATGTCAATCTCGTGTTGGCAATGCGGGCAGACGAAATAGCTCATGTTCTCGACGATGCCGAGAATGTCGACCTTCACCTGCTTGAACATCTCGATCGCCTTGCGCGCATCCTGCAGCGAGACGTCGCTGGGGGTGGTCACGATGACGGCCCCGGTCAGCGGCACGGTCTGCACCAATGAGATCACCACGTCACCGGTGCCCGGCGGCAGGTCGACGACCAGGTAGTCGAGCTCTCCCCACTCCACCTGCCCCAGGAACTGCCGGATGATGGAGTGCAGCATCGGCCCGCGCCAGACCAGCGGCTTATCGCCAGGGCTGAGGAAACCGACAGAGATGACCTTCAGGCCATAGCGTTCCGGGGGCAGCAGGCGATCTTCTCCCACGACACTAGGCTGTTCGCTTGAGCCCAGCATGAGCGGAACGTTGGGACCGTAGACGTCGGCATCGAGCAGTCCAACCTTGTTGCCCATGCGGGCCAGCGCAATGGCCAGATTGACCGCCAGCGTGGTCTTGCCGACGCCGCCTTTACCGGAACCGACGGCGATGATGCTGTTGACTCCGGGTAGCGGCTGCGGTTCCGCCGGCCCCTGGCCATGCATTTGGTGCGTATGAGAGCTCACGTGGGTTGTCCTGGTGTGATCAGAATGTCGGGCGCAAACCTCGATTATACGACGCCCGCGCGGGGAGGGCTGATCGCACGCGGCCTCGAGGGCGCGCGGAAGCAACATCGCGTGGATAGCGGCGGGTGAGACATTCGTTCGCAATCTCTGACGCCACTCTGCATCTGAGTGATGGAAAAGTGCTTCTAACCAAACATTCAGATATAAGCTTCTGCTTTCCGCAATCATGTCCCTTCTACTCACGTTCTCGCCGGTCAGTCCGCTATGGACCTGGCTGCACCGCCTGGGCGGCCCCGGGCTCATCCTTCTCGGACTGGTGGACAACTCTGCCATTCCCTTACCGGGCAGCATGGACGTGTTTGTCATCCTGCTCTCCGCACACCATCCCGCCTGGTGGCCGTATTACGGGTTCATGGCGGTGGTGGGAGCTCTCGTCGGCGGCTATGTGACCTATAGTCTGGCGGAGAAGGGAGGCGAGGAGACGCTGGAGAAAAAGGTCGGGAAGCAGAAAGCTGAAAAGGTATACCGCAGGTTTCGCAAACGGGGCTTCAGCACCATCGCCATTGGCGCCATCCTGCCGCCGCCTTTTCCCATCGTGCCGTTTCTGCTGGCGGCCGGTGCACTGCATTATCCGCGCAAGAACTTTCTGCTCGCGCTCGGCACCGGCCGGGCAGTCCGTTTTTTCGCCGTCGCCTATCTGGGGCAACGCTACGGTCAAGCCATCGTCAGTTGGGGAGCGCGCTATTACCATCCCATTTTGTACGCGCTAATCGCTCTGGCCGTACTGGGCGGCATTGCCGCGCTGTGGTATTTCGCATGGTATCGACCAAGAAAGCAGCGCACGGAGCGGCAGGCCGGCAAGAAAGTAGAAGAGTTTCCGGTGCCCTTTCAGAGCAAAGAGAAGAAGCAGGCCGGCAGCAAACGGCGGTGATCCCCAAGATCTACCACAACGTGGACGGCTGCGCGCGAGATGTTTGCAGTGTCAGTCGTGCGCTGCGTACGTAAGAAATTCGCGCGTCTCTCACGGCGCGGCCGAGGTCATCGGCGCGGTAAAGCCTTGATCGCTGCTATCACGAAGCGTCGCTCCTTGCCGCGCGTCGGGATGAGGCACAATGAGCCATGCGATGGGCGGCCTCCTCGCGGCATGCCCATGCAGCGAGAGGATTACCGATGATGAAGCTCTTTTCCAGCTCACGATTTCTCGCCATCTACTCGGGAGTGTTGACCATTGTGTTCGCGGCGACGGTCCTCGCCGGTTTCGCCGGCTCGCAACACAAGCAAAAGTTCGGGGAGATCGAGGTCGAGCGCATCAATGTCGTCGAACCAGACGGCACTTTGCGCCTGATGATCTCGAACAAAGCGTCCTTTCCCGGCATCATCATCAAGGGCAAAGAAACGCCGCATCCCACTCGCAAGAGCGCGGGCATGCTGTTCTTCAACGACGAGGGTACCGAGAATGGTGGGCTGATCTTCGGCGGCAGCAAAGACGCGCAGGGCGCTGTCACCAGTTACGGCCATCTCAGCTTCGATCAGTATGAGCAGGACCAGCTCTTCAGCATCGACACGGACCAGGAGGGCGGCAATCGCACCTCAGAGGTGCGGATGATCGATCAACCGGACCATCCCATCACCGACGATCTGCAAGCTGCGGCGCGAATCGCCAGACTACCGAAAGACCAGCAAGCGGCGGCTTTGCAGCAATACCGTGCCGGCACCTCGCACTCGCAGACGCGTATCATGCTCGGGCGCGGCGCTGATCGCTCCGTCGCGTTACGGTTGAAAGATATACAGGGCCGGGACCGGATCGTGATTCGGGTTCAGCCTGGCGGTGATCCCGTCCTGCAATTGCTGGATGAGCAGGGAAAGATCACGGCGCAACTACCGTCCCCTCGCTCGCAGCCCTGAGGCTCAGCGGGCTTCCTTTACGGCAACTCGCTCAATGACGATTCTTCCTATTCAACTGGTCAAAGCTGCCTTTCGGCCTTAAAATGTTGGGAGCTTTTCAGTTGGCCGCTATCCTCTTGGCAGGCTTTAACTGCGCGGTACTACTGTGTCCAGCTGATGTGCTCTCATCGCCCTTCAAGGCGAATTCCAGGCAGCGGACAATAATTAAGGAGCTCGACGTTGTCAAAGAAGCGTTACCTGTTTACCTCCGAGTCGGTGACCGAAGGTCATCCCGACAAAATCGCCGACCAGATTTCCGATGCGATCCTCGACGCCTGCCTGAAGGAAGACCCGCATAGCCGCGTCGCCTGTGAGACGCTGACTGCGACAGGCCTGGTCGTTATTGCCGGCGAAATCACTACCAAGGCCTATGTGGATTTCCAGACGCTGGTGCGCGGCGTAGTCGCCTCGATTGGGTACGACAACGCGCTCTACGGCTTCGACTCCAATACCTGCGCGGTGATCTCGTCGATCAACAAGCAGTCGAGCGATATCGCGATGGGCGTCGACACCGGTGGCGCCGGCGACCAGGGCATGATGTTCGGCTACGCGACCAACGAAAACGCCAACTTCATGCCGACGCCGATCTTCCTGGCGCATAAGCTGACGCAACAGCTCACCACCGTCCGCAAGAATGGAACGCTTCCCTACCTCCGGCCCGACGGCAAATCCCAGGTCACAGTGGAATACGACGAGAACCACAAGCCGATTCGCATCGACGCCGTGGTCATTTCAACGCAGCATGCCGAGACCGTCACCACCGAGGAGCTGCGCGGCGACGTCCTGAAGCATGTCATCCAGGCGGCGCTTCCGCCGGAGATGCTGGACGAGGACACGAAATACCACATCAACCCCACGGGGCGATTCGTCATCGGCGGACCGATGGGCGATACCGGGCTTACTGGACGCAAGATCATCGTGGACACCTACGGCGGCATGGGCCGGCACGGCGGCGGCGCCTTCAGCGGCAAAGATCCGACGAAGGTGGATCGCTCGGCCTGCTACATGGCGCGCTACATCGCGAAGAACATCGTCGCTGCCGGCCTGGCGGACCGCTGCGAGGTGCAGCTGGCGTATGCCATCGGCGTAGCCGAGCCGGTCAGCGTGCTGATCGATACGTTCGGCACCGCCAAGATGGACGAAAGCAAGATTGCCGAGCTGGTGCGTGCCAACTTCAAGCTGACGCCCAAGGGCATCATGGAATCGCTGGACCTGCGGCGTCCGATCTACCGCAAGACGGCGGCGTACGGACACTTCGGGCGCAACGATCCGGACTTCAGCTGGGAGACGACCGACAAGGCCGCAGCGCTGCGCGAGCAGGCCGGCCTTACACCCCATTCCGGGCAACAGCGGCGCGGAACGGGGACCCCGGACGAAATGACCGGCGCGCAGCAGAAGACCGCGCAGGCCGCGAAGTAAACCGGTAGAGCGGGCCTTCAGGCCCGCGTCACCGCCGCACCATAAACGTTGAAAGCCGGCTTCAGCCGGCGACACCTTCAGCTATATCAGTCAAGATAGGCGCGGGCTGAAGCCCGCGCCAGCTTTGATAACAGACGCTGACGCGGGCCTGAAGGCCCGCTCTACCTAGGAGCTTATGTCCACGACCACATCCACTCGCGTTGCCGGCGATGTCGCCGATCTGGCCCTTGCCGATCTTGGCAAGAAGCGCATTGACTGGGCCAACCAGTCGATGAAAGTTCTGCAAATCATCCGCAAGGATTTCATCAAGAACCAGCCACTGAAGGGCATCCGCATCTCGGCCTGCCTGCACGTTACGGCCGAGACCGCCAACCTGGGCATCACGCTGCGCGATGGCGGCGCCGAGGTCGTGCTCTGCGCCTCCAACCCGCTCTCGACGCAGGACGACGTGGCCGCATGTCTGGTGCGCGACTACAACATCCCCGTCTACGCCATCAAGGGCGAAGACAACGATACTTACTACCAGCACATCATGTCGGCGCTCGACCATAAGCCGCACATCACCATGGACGATGGCGCCGACCTGGTCACCACCGCGCTTACCAAGCGCACCGACGTGCTTGATGGCGTGATCGCCGGCACGGAAGAGACGACCACCGGCATCATCCGCCTGCGCGCCATGGCTAAGCAGGGCGTGCTGCGCTATCCCATCATCGCGGTCAACGACGCCGACACCAAGCACCTGTTCGATAACCGCTACGGCACGGGGCAGTCGACGATTGACGGCATCGTGCGCGCGACCAATTTCCTGCTTGCGGGATCGAAGTTCGTCGTCGCCGGCTATGGATGGTGCGGCCGCGGGCTCGCCAGTCGCGCGCGCGGTCTTGGCGCAGAGGTCATCGTCACCGAGATCGATCCGACCAAGGCCATCGAGGCCGTGATGGACGGCTTCCGCGTAATGAGCATGGACGAAGCGGCGAAGATCGGCGACGTCTTCTGCACCGTTACCGGGAATAAGAGCGTACTGCGTCAGCAACACTTCGAAGCGATGAAGGACGGCGCGATCATCTCCAACTCCGGCCACTTCAATGTCGAGATCGACATTCCGGCGCTGGAGAAGATGTCGTCGTCGAAGCGCACCACGCGGCCGATGGTGGAGGAATACTCGCTGCGCGACGGCCGCAAGATCAACTTGCTGGGCGAAGGCCGCCTCATCAACCTGGCGTCCGCCGAAGGCCATCCGCCGTCCGTGATGGATATGAGCTTCGCTGACCAGGCGCTCTCGCTCGAGTACCTGGTGAAGAACCACAGCTCGCTGGAGAAGAAGGTCTACGTGGTTCCCGAGGAGCTCGACAAGAAAGTTGCGCGGCTGAAGCTGGAATCGATGGGCATAAAGATCGACCGGCTCACGCCCGAGCAGGAAGAGTACCTGGCCAGCTGGAACGAAGGAACGTAGAAGCAGTTGTCAGTTGTCAGTTGCCGGTGCTCGGCCATTGGCCGTCAGGTGCATCTCTGGAATCGACGCCGCAACCGGAGTCCGAGCTGCGAAGCGGCGGCTGAGAATTGGGCCCGGGGCGCAGCCCCGGGTAACTTTTTGCAGTGAGCGTCTGGCCGCGGCAGTGGCCAGAACAGCCGGCCTTAGCCGCCATTAAGCCCGCCCTAGCTCTGCTTTTCGCATCCATCAACGCATGCACTGGGTGCGAACTCACCTCGTCGGCCTGAGTGTCACCGCAGGTGTTCTGATTGTCGGCTGGCTGGTCATGATGATTGGCCAGAAGCTGCTCACGGCGCGCATTCAGAACCCGCGCCGCCTGTATCGCGATCGCAAGCTGCTTAGCACCGCCGTCTTCGTCATCGGCTTCATCATCATCGCCTCCGTTTGGGGGCGACTGGTTCCACATCACGGCACTTTCTTCGGCCTGATTGGCGCCGGCCTCGCCATTGCTCTGAAAGAGCCGCTGCTCAGCATTGCCGGGCGCATCGCGATCTTTGCGGGGCGCATCTACGACGCCGGCGACCGCATTCAGATCGGCGACAGTTCGGGCGACGTCATCGACGTCGGCTTCTTCTATACCCGCCTGCTGGAAATCGGCAACTGGATTCACGGCGACCAGTACAGCGGGCGTATTCTGCAGTTCCCTAACGCGCAAATCTTCGGCGCGGGCGTCTTCAATTACACGCGCGACTTCCAATACATCTGGGATGAGGTCGCGCTGAACGTCACCTACGAGTCCAACCTTGATGCGGCGACGAAGATCATGCTCGACGCCGGCAACAGATACACCCAGGACTTCCTGCAGGGCGCGGAGAAACAGTTGCGGCGGATGCAGCAGTACTTCCTGGTGCCCGACATGGAGCTTAAGACGCAGGTCTACGTGCACGTCACGACTAACTGGGTCGGCTTGACCATGCGCTACGTCGTCGATCCCAAGAAGCGGCGCGCGGCAGCAACGTTCTTATATCGCACGATATTCGACGAGATACAGAAGCGCGACGACATCGAGATCGGCAGCGACACGCAGACGATTACCTACAAACCGGCAGAACCGAAACAAGCGCCGCCGCACCTGCAACAGCAGCATGCGGGTAAGGAGCTGGCGCGAGAGCAGGCCGAGGCGCAGTACGACACGCAGTCGTTGCCCGGGCAGGGGGCAAAGCAGGACGACGAGAAGGCAGCGTAATCTGGTCCTGTTTAGCCCGCCGCCGATGGCTCCGGCGCGATTGCGGTTACGGCTGGTTTCCTGCTGCTGCTCACAAAGCCCATAGCGAGTCCGATCGCCGCCACCCCGATCAACAGAAACACGCAGGAGCGCCAACCGTCGGCGACCCACGTCCAGCCGGTCACGATGGCTCCAAGACTTCCGCCGACATAGTAGAACGTCACGTAAAGCCCAGCGGCCGAGGAGCGGGCTTTGCCGGCGACAATCCCGGTCTGCACTGTGCCCACGGCCTGGAAGATGAAGATGCCGGAGGAGAACAGCGCCAGGCCGACGATGATCAGCGGCAGCGGGTGCATCAGCGTGAGCAGCAGTCCGACGCCGGCCATGGCGAAGGCGCCGACTGCCGTGGGCCGCATTCCGTAGTGGTCAAGGAACTTGCCCGACAGCGGCGTGATCCCGACGCCTAGCAGGTAGACGAAGAAGATGCTGCCCAGTTGCTCGGAGTTCAGATGATAGGGCGGGAGCGCGAGGTAGAAATTTGCGTAGGTAAAGGCGCCTACCAGCGAGAACAGCACGGCAAACGCCATCGCATACACGGCGAGCAGCCTGACATTGTGCAGATGCTCGAACATCTCGGCAACCGAGTTGTGCCAGTCTCTGGCGCGCACGAAGCACTTCGGCTTGGGCAGGTAATACTGGACGACGACCGCGCCCGCCAGGTTGATGACACCGATGATGAGGAAGGCATGCTCCCACCGCAGATAATGCGCGACCACGCCGGAGATGTAGCGTCCGCCGAATCCGCCCAGCACCGTACCCGACACATAAGCCGACATGGCGCGGCCGACGTGGGTTCCCGCGAACTCTTCGCCGATGTAGGCCATCATGACGGCAACCACGCCGGGAACGAAGACGCCCTGCATGAAGCGCCAGAAAATCAGCTGCTGCAGCGAGTGTGAGGTCGCCACCAGCATGGTGATCGGGGTCAGCGCATACAGGCAGGGCACAATCACTTTTTTTCGCCCGATCGATTCCGCCATCAGTCCGATGATTGGCGCGACCAGCGCAACTGCCAGAATGGTGGCGCTCACCGTCATGCTGACTTGGATCTCGCTGGCATGGAAGATGCGCTGCAGAAACGGCAGCAGCGGCTGCGTGCAGTACATGTTCAGGTAGGTGCAGACGCCGGCGAGAAAGCAGGCGGCAAGCGCCGCGCGCGCCGGCGGCCCAGGGGTCGACCGGGCGAGATCCATTGCAGCTGTTCCGCTCATGGGTGAGAGGCGGCTTCGGAGGTGGGCGCGGCGAAGCTGGTCCCGAAGGCCGAAGCTTGATTATAGGGCAGAGTTGCGGCTCTCGGACCCGGGTTTATCCCCGTATTGGGCCACCGATTCGCGCTCACAAACAGAAACTCACGCGGGGCATCGCACTCACAACAAGACAATGGTGATTCCCTTGTTGCCTTTGCCCAGGTCGCTATCGCTCTTCAGCTCGGGCATTCGCTTCAGCGCCTCCCACGTGCGCTCATTCGAGGTGCGCCAGTTTTCACCGTAGATGCACTCGCGGATCTCGCGCGCGGAGACCATTTGCCGAAGCGTGGCTTGCAGAGCGATGCGCAGGTCGCCGCCGACGCCGCTGGAGCCATAACCATGGACCAGCTTCAGGACCTTCACGCCACTCTGCAGCGCAGCCTGAATTTCGCCGTGCAGCCGGGAGCGTGCCTGCTCAACGGAGGGCATGCCCTCTTTTAGGATCACAGTTTTGATCGTCACTGCCATCCCACTTGTCTGCCGCGGCTCAGAAGCCGCCTTCCGGTAACAATAACGGAGATGTTTTCGCATCCCTGAAGCGCCACAGCACCCGCGAACACGATATCATCTCTAACTTCGGGTATTGGACGATGAAACAGATTGCCGGATGGGCGCTGGAAACAGCCAGGCTGCGCGGTGCGACGCTGGCCGAGGCCCGCATCGTGGATGAGCGCCATCGCGCGCTGGCCACCAAGAACGGGCGGATTGGCAACGCGTCGGATGCGGAGTCGATGGGCATCGGCATTCGCGTGATCGCCGACGGCGCCTTCGGCTTCGCCGCCACCGACAACCTTTCGCGCGCAGGCGTCGAGGCCTGCGCAGCCCATGCGGTCGAGATCGCCAAGGCGTCAGCTACGGTCAAGGCCCAGGAGCTGCGCATGGCGCCTGAGCCTGCCCATCAGGCCGAGTGGAGTTCGCCCTGCAAAATCGATCCATTTTCCATTCCCATCGAGCAGAACCTCGAGCTGCTTTTCGCCATCGACCAGGAGCTGCGCAAGAACAAAGGCGTGACCTTGGCGGAAGCCAACATGAACTTCCGCCGCTACGAGCAGTGGTTCTACTCGACGGAGGGCTCGGAGATTCACCAGACGACCGTGACCTCAGGCGCGGGCTATGCGGCGCATTCGTTCGAAGGCACGGAAATCCAGAAGCGCTCGTATCCCAATTCGTTTGGCGGCCAGTATCAGAACCGCGGGTATGAGCTGATTCAGGAGCTGAAGCTGCTGGAGCACGCAGCGCGCGTGGCCGAAGAAGCGGTCGCACTGCATTCCGCCGATCAATGTCCGGAAGGGGTATCCGACATCGTGCTTGATTCTTCGCAGCTCAGTCTGCAAATTCACGAATCCATCGGCCACCCCATCGAATTGGACCGCGTGCTGGGCATGGAAGCCAACTTCGCCGGCACGTCCTTTCTTACTCTCGACAAATTGCGCACGCTGAAGTACGGCAGCGAAATCGTCAACGCAGTAGCGGACGCAACCGAGGGACACGGGCCGGGACTCGGCACCTTCGCCTACGACGATGAGGGGGTCGCGGCGCAACGCACGCCGATCATCACCAACGGATTGTTCACCGGATACCTGAGCTCGCGCGACACTGCGTCGGCAATTGGCGCCGGGCGCAGCGGAGGCTGCCTGCGGGCGGAGAGCTGGAACCGGCTGCCCATCGTCCGTATGACCAACGTCAGCATTCTGCCGGGGCCTGATCCGCTGACCCGCGAGCAGCTCATCGCTTCGACCGAGCGCGGCATTTACATGGAGACGAACCGCTCCTGGTCAATCGACGACAAGCGTTACAACTTTCAATTCGGCTGCGAGATTGGCTGGGAGATCGTGGGCGGCAAGCGCGGCCGCATGCTGAAGAACCCGTCGTATTCGGGAATTACGACCGAGTTCTGGAATTCGATGGACGCGATCTGCTCGCGCGACGAGTGGACGCTTTGGGGCACGCCTAACTGCGGCAAAGGTCAGCCACAGCAGGTCATGGGGACAGGACACGGCTCGGCCCCGGCGAGGTTCAGCAGAATCAAAGTTGGAAGCGCCTACAAGGGCAACACTTAGCACTGACATTTAGCACCCGGCATCTGGTCGACCGCGGCCAATTGCCAAGTGCCAACTGCCAAATGCTGACTCGCGATAACGCTTCGATGATCTTCGACTCTCTGCGCCGGCACACGAGCGCCGACGAAGTTGAGCTGCTGGTTGCCGGCAGCCGCAGCGCGCTTACCCGCTTTGCGAACAACACCATCCACCAGAACATGGAGGAGGAGAGCCAGCACATTTCCATACGGGTATCGTTTGGGGGACGCACGGCGCGCGCCACCACCAACAAGTACGACGAGGCGAGTCTGCGCCGCGTAGTGCAATCGGCCGAGGCGCTGGCCAGGGTGCAGGAGGAGGACCCCGATCTGCTGCCCATGCCGAGCGCGCAGCAAGTTGCGCAGAACGCGGCCGACTCAGGCGCAACAGCGGTGGATCGCTACTTCGAGCAAACGGCAGCAATCACGGCGCAGGAACGCGCCGCGGCGGTCGGCCATATGGTGGAGGTCGCCCGGCATCATGCGCTAACCTGCGCCGGAATCTTCTCGTCGGCACAGATCGTCGAAGGCATCTTCAACTCGCAAGGCGTCGCCGACTGGTACGAGCAGACGCAAGCGGAAGTTTCTATCACGATGATCGGCGAGACGTCCTCCGGCTGGCAGAAAGTAAACTCGCCCGACGTCGCGCAGCTCGATCCCGCGCGCATGGCCGAAATCGCCGCCGAGAAGACCATCGCCTCGCAACATCCCATCGAACTTACGCCCGGGAAATACACGGTGATTCTCGAGCCTTCCGCCGTGCTGGATGCGGTGGGCTTCATGTTCTGGGACTTCGGCGGTTCGGCGCTGCTGGAGCAGCGCTCGTTCCTGAACGACCGCGTGGGCACACAGCTGTTCGGCGCAAATATCAACGTCTGGGATGACGTGTATCACCCCCTGCAAGCCGGGGTGCCCTTCGATGGCGAGGGGATGAAGCGGCACCGGGTGAAGCTGATCGAGAACGGCGTAGTGCAGGCGGTGACCTATGCGCGCTCCAGTGCGCAGCGCATGCGCCAATCGGAGATTGCGGGCAAGGTTGGACCCATCAAAGCTACCGGCCACGGCTTCTCGCTTCCCAATGAAATTGGAGAGGCGCCGCTGAATATCGTATTCGCAGGCCCTTCGCGCGCCGAGACGCAGTGCGTCGAGCAGATGATTGCTTCCACCGAACGTGGCATCCTGGTGACACGGCTGTGGTATATCCGCGAGGTTGACCCTTACGAGAAGCTGCTGACCGGCATGACGCGCGACGGCACCTTCCTGATTGAGGACGGCCAGATCCGCGGAGGGGTTCGCAACTTCCGCTTCAACGAAAGCCTTATCCACATGCTGCAAAACGTGGAGTCAATGGGCGAGCCGGTGCGTGCCGGCGGCGAGGAGTCGATGGACATGGTTGTTCCTGCCATGAAGGTCCGCGACTTCAACTTCACCGAGACCACAAAATTCTGAGCTGCTGCCGGACACGAACTCTGCTTTGCGCCGCGTGAGCCGGTGATGCTCGCGCTCGTCCAGCTAGAGGGTGGAACC
This sequence comes from Terriglobales bacterium, assembly GCA_035651035.1. Taxonomy (GTDB): domain Bacteria; phylum Acidobacteriota; class Terriglobia; order Terriglobales; family Acidobacteriaceae; genus Bog-257. Next base: position 9,662 of record DASRGM010000152.1, on the reverse strand, counting down.
TCTTTTGCTACGGCCACTTCCCTGCCCGCCTGTGATAAGAAAGAAGTGCAGACGAGTTGCTGCACCGTAGATTGGCGACCACCGAATTTCGGCCCCGCAACTCCGAATTCCGCTCCAGCATCATTCTCTCTGGAGGTTAAGGTTACTTCCGGGGCTGAAGCGTCACTTTCCGGTTGAATTCGGCGTCGCAACTTTCTAGGATGAAGTTGGTTCCGATTGGGGCAAGGAGAACGTCGGAATTAACTCGGAGGAGCAAAAGTTCTCCGCCAGGAAAAGCATTCGAGTCGAAAAGGGTTCAGGATTTCCCATGTTAAGATGCTCCCCCGTCACGGCCATACTGTTGTCAGTGGCTTTTGCCTGCGTCGACAGCTCAGCGGCCACCATCTCGACCCATCCCAGCAATTCCACGCACAAGACACATAAACCCGTGCATCACGTCACCGAGGCGGCGTCGGCGCAGAAGACCATGAAGCGCATGCGGCACAGCAGCGCAACCGTGGCGAGGCGCAACCGTGCCACCCATGTGGTGGCGCACCGGCATCACTATTACGAGCGCTTCTACGCCAGCTCGTTTGCAGAAGACCAGACGCAGGGCGACATTACCGCCGGCGAGGATCCGGTGGTGCGCGCAGCGGCCATCGAGGCGCTGGGGAACATGAATGGGACGATTGTCGCCGTCAACCCCGATAGCGGCCGCATCCTCGCGATGGTGAACCAGAAGCTGGCGCTTTCGGCCGGAGCGCAGCCGTGCTCGACCATTAAGGTCGCGGTGGCCTTGGCGGCGCTCAGCGAAAACGTTATCACCAAGGACACTGAGGTTCCGCTTACCAAGTACTGGAAGATGGACCTGACGACGGCGCTGGCAAAGTCGAATAACGCGTACTTCGAGGCAGTGGGACGCAAGCTGGGCTTCGAGAAGGTCAGCTATTACGCGCACCAGTTCGGGCTGGGCGAGTTGGCGGGCTGGAACATTCCCAACGAGCACCTGGGCACCTTCCCCACGACCGAGCTGGATGAACGGTTGGGAGGCGTGGGCAAGATGTGTTCGTTCGGTGAGAGCATTTCTCTGACGCCGCTTCAATTAGCGGGGCTGATCGGCGCCATCGCCAACGGCGGTACTCTGTACTATCTGCAGCATCCGACAACGCCGGAGCAGGTCGCGAATTTCACCCCGAAGGTGAAGCGGCAGCTGGATATCGGCCCGCTGGTCCCGGAGATCTCCGATGGCATGTCGGGCGCGGTGGAGTACGGCACGGCGCGGATGCTGCGCACCAACTTCATCGAGGAGCCGGTGCTGGGCAAGACGGGCACCTGCTCGAAAGATGGCACGCGCTTTGGCTGGTTCGGCTCCTTCGCCAACACGCAGTATGGGCGGATCGTTACGGTGATCTTCCTGGAGGGCGGCCGTCCGACCTTCGGTCCCAAGGCGGCGGAGCTGGCGGGGATTCTTTATCGCAACCTGTACGACCACGACTACTTCGCGGTTAAGGCGCCGGCTACCTCGGCGCAGAGTGGTGGCCCGGTTAGCGTGGGCGTGAGCAACCCGCAGTAATTTTCAGCGCACCTCCGTGAACCAAAAAGGCCTCCCGAATGGGAGGCTTTTTTGTGGCTGGCTGGTTTGCCAGCCGTTCCGAACAACTTCAACCATCGTGATCAAACCGGCCGCTGTGTGTCTCACTCCGCTTTGGCGGTCTGACGATGGTTCTTAATAGGTCCGGTCAATCCAGACGCTGGCGCTTCCCCACTGCTGTGTGCGGTCTTCCGCTTTGACCACGATGGTGTGATCGCCCAGCGAGGTGGAGATCCATGCCTGGAAAGGACCGGTACCGTTGATGGTCTTTACCAGCACTCCGTCCAGAAACACCTGATACTCGGTGATCGGTCCATTAGGACTGCTTGCGCTCGCATTCAGGTTGGTTGCCGGTCCGGCATGTTGACCGTTATAGGGAGTGAGGATCATCACCGTAGGATGTCCCCCCTGCCCCACCGTATAGGTCGCCGCGGCGGACATGGTGTTCTTGATGCTGGGTTTGCCGACGGCCTTGACGAACACATAGTAGGTCCCCGGCGCGAAGTTGAAAGGCGTCAGATCCAACGAATGTGTGCCAACGAGGTAGTCGCCCAGCGACATGAGGTTCTGGCCATCGATCGAAATGTATGCGGTGTAATGATCGAGCGTGGACTCATCGGGCACACTCCAGCTCAGCACACCGCCGCTGACATTGGCGGTGATGGTGAGGCAGTTGTCGATGCCGCTCTGGATCTCGGTGCCCTCTTCATAGTCGTGCCAGGTGACTACCTGAACCGCATCCAGCCGCCCGGTGTAACCGCGGACCACACCCCATGAATCCAGCCACGTCTTTCCGCAAAGCTGCTGGATGTGGCGTCCCCCGGGGGGCGCCCAGCTCGCCACGATGTCGTTAAAGCCCTTCCAGGCGGAGGCCCAGTTCAGCTTCGACGGGTGCAAGCCGGCAATCTGCAGGAAGTGTTGCGTGTAGTCCAGTCCCTCGTAGCCTTGTTGCAGCGGGTTCTTGGGTGAAAGCCATCCGTAAGCGCCAACCGTGTAGGGACTGGTGAAGGCCCCTGCGTTTTCGAAGATCCATTCCAGGTCGGAGTTCTGGCTTTCGATCGTGCTCCAGTTGATGTTGTACCCTTCCATGCCGAACTGCGAGACGATCGTCTTGCCGTCGCTGTTGCGGATGGCTGCGGGAGAGCTGAAGTACCCCTTCTGCCGGGCAAAGCTGATGATGTTCAGCAATGCTTGCGTCGCGCTGCAGCTGGGATAGCAGGAGTACCACTCTATGGCACCCTGGTCGATCATCAGCCCGAAGCGCAGCGCATTTTGCTGCTCCAGCTTCGGCTTCAGGATCTCGGTAGCGCCTTCCTCGAAGCTGCCCGGGCCATACCAGTCCACAAGCACCCCGTCGAAGCCGCGGCTGGTCAGGTCCGTGATTTCTCTCGCAACCTGATTGGGATCTTGTGAGCTGTAGCCGATGTTGGGATGGGTGCCATGGACCCAGTACGGAATATAGGTGGTGTAGATTTTGGCGCCTTGTTGCGATGGCGACAGCATGCTGTGAACGTCGACTTTGCTGACATTGCTGGCGCGCAGGTCGCCATTGTCGACGCATTGTCCGTTAGTGACGGTCGTGACCTCGCATCCGGGAAAAGAATTGGCTGCGGAGGTATTGTTGCTGGTCTCGGTATTCAGCGTGGTCGTAGGAACGATTGACTGATAGCGATCGGAATCGGCTGCGTGACCAGGATTTGTGAAAGTTAAGATGACGGCCAGACAGAAAAAGAACAGGTAGTTCTTGTACATCAGAGCACTCCGGCGCACATGGCTTGAGTGTGGCCATGCGGTGATATGGGCCGTGCACAGAACCTTTTGGGAACGAACAAGGCGAGTATAGAAGCCGGAAGAACGCTGCTGTTCCCCGTCCAATGCCTGAAGTGCTTTCGATTTTTCTACTTAGTAGACAAAACAGGGCGGGTTGCTCGCCTAAGGTCAATGAAAGCGTGAGTCCGCTGCGGCTGGAAATTCACAGCCATTCCCTTTTTGGGAGTGGCAAACCGGACGTGGCAACAGCGTCATCCTAACAATATCCTCCAGGCCTGCTGCCAGAGGCAGCAATGCTTACCCACAATGCAGACGCAGACCCCACCGGCGCCGCAAGCCAAGACTGAAGAGCGACGGCCACGCCGCACGGCCGCAGCGTCTCCGCTCAAGCGAAGCAGTTTGATCATCGGAATTGCGCTGCTGATCGGACTGGCCGCGCTAGTAGCGGTGCTCGGTCGCAAGTGGCCATTCACGCGGCAAGCGGTGATTGCATCTTTGCAGCAGGAATCCGGCAGCCAGGTTGAGATCGGCGCATTTCGTGAGTTCTATTTTCCGTATCCCGGCTGCACAGCCGAGCAGGTCGTTTTCCGCCGTGATGCGAAGGCGCCCACACTCCTGACCATTCAAAAGCTCACCATTATTGGTAGCTATCCCGGGCTGCTGATCCAACACCTAGACACGATTCGTGCCGAGGGCTTGCGCCTGACGCCAAGCAAGGAGGGCGCGCCAACTTCGCTGGAAGGTCTAGGCAAAACCAGCTCCGGAGTTACGATCGGGCACCTGCTCGCCAATGGCGCGGAGATTGATTTTCCAGCCGCTCAACCCGGGCAGACGCCTCTCGTGTTCCGCATACCGAAACTGGAATTAACAGACGTTGCCGACGGGCAGCCGCTCAAGTTTCAGGCTACGGTCCAGCTGCCCCGGCCGGCGGCGCAGGTCGATGTTTCAGGTAAGTTCGGCCCATGGCAATCGGCGCAAACCCGTTTGTCAGGTTCTTATGCCGTGGCCCACCTGGATTTGAATACCTTCAATGGCGTAGCGGGTGAGATCAATGCCAGCGGCAAGTTTGATGGGCAATTGCAGGCGGTAAAGGTAGAGGGCACTCTCGACTCTCCCAACTTTGAAGTACGCCAAAGCAAGCACGTCATCCATCTGGCAGCGATGTACCAGGCGACGGTGCATGGCACCAATGGCGACGTTGATATCGATGCCGCGCGCGCGCACTTCCTGAGTACGACGATTCTCGGAGCCGGGCGGGTTGCGGGAACCGAAGGACATCCGGGAAAGACCGCAACTGTCCAGCTCTCTTCCAAGCAGGCCCATATCGAGGACCTGCTGTGGATGTTTGTTTCCGACAAGAAGCCGGCCATGACTGGCCAGATCGCATTCCGCGCTCAGGTGCAAGTTCCCCCTGAAGACCGGGAATTCACCAAGAAGGTCAAGCTGCAAGGAGACTTCGGCATCAGCAACGCGCAGTACCCCAACCCGCAGACGCAGAAGAATGTCGACATGCTAAGCGCGCGCGCCCGCGGCGAGGCGGACAAGGTTGAGGACATCGCTGAGAAGGTAGGCAAAGAGAGCTACGATCCTGGGAGGGTGCTCTCGAACGTAAAGGGACACGTCGAACTAAGTGAGGGAGTAGCCCATCTGGACAAGGTATCGTTTGATGTGCCGGGCGCGTCGGCGCTCGTCAGCGGAACCTACAGTTTGCTCACCGAACGCGTCGATCTTAACGGCCATATGCATATGATTGCCGACCTGCCTCAAACGACCACCGGCGTGAAGTCAATTCTGCTGAGGGTGATGAAGCCGTTCATGCACAAGAGCAAGCACAATGAGTCGGTTGTGTTGATTCGCATGGGCGGGACATTCGATCACCCGACCTTCGTCGCCGTTCCCCGAGCTAAAAAATAAAGCTGCAGAGCGCGCGGCCGATTAGCGATCGCGCTTTACCGTGTCGCAGCGGCGGCGACGCACGTGCCGCGCGGGTCGAGGGGCGGCGAGCGATGCCCGCTTCAGTTGTTCGATTTCCGCGAACTGGCGCTGTGCCATCTCCTGCACCAGATCGAGGACGGTCTTCTGTTTCACTTCGCCAATCTGAATGAGCTGCATAGCGAAAATTCTAGCCAGCGGGTTAATAACGAACATCCCCTGTGAGTAGCATGGGCCCTACAACCTCTGGACTACTCGGGTGGCCCGTCATCGAGGTGCTAGGATGCTGACACAGCGAACTGTGTGCCTCTTCCATGCCTGTTTCGGATCACCCGACCGCGCCAAAAATAATTGCGCTCACCGGCTTTATGGCGGCGGGAAAGAGCACCGTTGGGCGGGCGCTGGCGGGCCTGCTACATTGGCAGTTCGTCGACCTCGATTCGGAGATCGAGCGCGTCGACGGGCAGACGATCCGGCAGATTTTCGAGCGGCGGGGGGAAGCTGGTTTTCGCAGCCTCGAAAGCGAAACGCTGCGAGCGATTCTGGCGGGGACGAAGCGCGCCGCGGTTATCGCACTGGGCGGCGGCGCTTTCGTTCAGCCGAAAAACGCCGCCCTTCTCGCGGACGGCGGCGCGAGTGTAGTTTTCCTCGAGGTGCCGCTCGAGCAACTGCTGCAGCGCTGCCGAGCGCTGAGCGAGCGTTGCCAAGATAATCCGCGTCCCCTGGCCGAAGATGAGGAAGCCTTCTGTAGATTGTATGATCGACGCCTGCCCTCATATCGCAGGGCCAATCTGGTGGTAGATGCCGCCGAGAAAACGCCGGAGGAGATAGCAGGAGAGATTGCCAAGGCGTTCCGGCTGCACCTGGGCTAAGCCTCACGTGAGGAGCCTGCGTACCCGCCTCGACAACCGGTCTTTTCGCGTGTGGAAGGCCTTCTCGCGCTCGGCTTACGTGATATAACTTGAATTTTCCACTCGCATGCCGCAGAAAATCCCAGTCGGAATTCTTGGCGCAACCGGAGTCGTTGGGCAGCGATTTATTCAGCTGCTCGAGAACCATCCCTGGTTCGAGGTGGCGTGGCTGGCAGCGTCGGACCGATCCGCCGGGCAGACCTACGCTGAGGCTGCACGCTGGCGGCTGAAAACTCCGGCGCCGGAGCCGGTGCGGCGGATGAGAGTCTCGAATGCGGCACCCGAGGGCGCGCCCGGCGTGATTTTCGCGGCGCTCGATGCCGTCATCGCTCGCGAACTGGAGCCGCAGTTTGCCGCCGCCGGCTGTGCCGTGGTCAGCAACTCCAGCGCCTTCCGCATGGATGCGAACGTTCCGCTCGTGATTCCCGAGGTCAATGCCGATCACGTCGCGCTGATCGAGCGGCAGCGCTGGCGCACGCAGTCCGGCGGCTACATCGTCACCAACCCGAACTGTTCGGCCATCGGCCTGGTGCTTGCATTAGCGCCGCTGCATCGCAAGTTCGGTATCGAATCCCTCTTCGTCACCACCATGCAGGCGGTGAGCGGCGCCGGATATCCCGGCGTGGCCTCGCTCGATATTCTCGGCAATGTGATTCCGTACATCGCCAAGGAAGAGGAGAAGATGGAGGAGGAGACGCGCAAGCTCCTCGGCAGCCTCGATGGCGATCGCGTGCGGCCCGCCGATTTCCCTATGACGGCACACTGCAACCGCGTCCCTGTCGAAGACGGCCACACCGAGTCGGTTTCTGTGAAGCTCAAGCGGCGAGCTTCGGCGGAGGAGATGATCGCGGCGCTCAACGAATTCCGGTCGACACCGCAGGAACTGAAGCTGCCATCGGCGCCGGAACATCCGGTGGTGTACGACCCAGCGCCGGACCGGCCGCAGCCACGCTTTGACGTGGACCGCGGCAACGGCATGACCGCCAGTGTCGGTCGTCTTCGGCCTTGTGGCGTGCTCGACTACAAATTCACGGTCCTCTCGCACAATACAATTCGCGGAGCCGCCGGCGCAGCGCTGCTGAATGCCGAGCTTCTCAAGGTCCAGGGCCTGCTGCCCGGGACCCCCGATTCGCGTCCCTCTTACGCGGAGCGGGCGGGTGTTCTGCCGTGATCGTGATGAAATTCGGCGGCACCTCGGTCGAGGATGCCGCTGCCATCGATCGTGTCGCCGATATCGTGAAATCGCGGCTGCACGAGCGTCCTTTCGTTGTCGTCAGCGCCATGGCGAAGGTCACCGACCAGTTGCTGGCCATGGCTGCCTCCGCCGGGCGAGGCGAGCGGACCCAATCGCTTGATATCTGCCGCGCATTGCGCGAACGCCATTACCTGACCGCCGGCGAATTACTGGGCACCGGTCTGCATACCGAGCTGCACCAGGCGCTGGGTTCGGAGTTCGATTCTCTCGACGAGTTGCTGCGCGGCATCTCTGCCGTGGGCGAACTCACGCCACGTACTTGCGATTACGTGGTCTGTTACGGCGAGCGCCTCTCCAGCATGATTGCGACGGCGGGCTTCCTAGCGCGCGATCTGCCTGCCAGCTACGTCGATCCCCGGCAGGTGATTGTCACCGACGCACAGCACAGCCGGGCCGTGCCGCAGCTGCAGGAGACGAACGACCGCCTGCAGGATTCCGTGAAGCCGCTGCTGGAGCAAGGACGCGTCCCCATCATGGGCGGCTTTGTGGGCGCGACCCGAGATGGAGTGACCACCACCATCGGCCGCGGCGGCTCCGATTTTTCGGCGGCTCTGGTAGGCGCCGGCCTCAATGCCGAGCGCATCGAAATCTGGACTGACGTCGACGGGATGAAGACCACTGACCCGCGGCTCTGTCCCAGCGCGCGTCGCATCAAGGTCATCAGCTTCGAAGAAGCCGCGGAACTGGCTTATTTCGGAGCTAAGGTGCTGCATCCGGCAACCGTGCTGCCGGCGGTCGAGAAAAACATTCCCGTGCTGGTGCTGAACTCGCGCAACCCCTGCAATGCAGGCACCCGTATTCTGGCGCGCACGCCGCGCTCGCATTCATTGTTCAAGGCGATTGCGGCCAAGACCCGTATCACGGTCATCGACATTGTCGCCGCGCGCATGCTGATGGCCCACGGATTTCTCGCCAAAGTCTTCGAGGTTTTCGCGCGCCATCGCTGCGCCGTCGACGTAGTCTCCACCTCGGAGGTCAGCATCTCGCTGACGGTGGATTCCAATGAGGCAATCCCTCAGATTGCCGCCGAACTGGAGAAGCTGGCATTCGTGAAATACTCCGGGCGCAAGGCGATCGTTTGCCTGGTGGGCGAGAACCTGCGCGATACTCCCGGCGTGGCGGCGCAGATATTCGATGCCATTCGCGATATTAACGTGCGCATGATCTCTCAGGGAGCGTCGGAGATCAACCTCACGTTCGTCATCGACGAGGAGCATGTGCCCGAAGCGGTGCGGCGGCTGCACGCCCGCTTCTTTGCCGACGTCGATCCCGAGGTGTTCGATTGAGCAAGGATAGAGCCGGTCTTTTAGCCGGCATCTCCACTGCTAATTCCTGGCTTGTGACCCAAGCTTTAGCCGGCGATCGGTGATTTCTTGCAAACGTCCGCTATGAAGACTTTAAGAATTCTCGTGCTGGGCCCGGGAAAGACTGGCTCCGTCGTCGCCGAGGTCGCGCTCGAACGCGGGCACCAGGTGGAGAGCATCGATGCCGACGTGAATGCCGATGGCGGCTGGCTTACGCCGGAACACCTGTCCGAAGTTGATGTTGTAATCGACTTCACAGGGCCGCAAGCCGTCCTGACAAACATCGAACGCTGCGTGGCCGCCGGCAAGGCAATGGTGGTCGGCACCACGGGCTGGTACGGCCAGATGGAGCGGGTTCGCGGCGCGGTCGAGCAGGCGGGGACGGGCTTCGTCTTCGCTGCGAATTTCTCCTACGGCGTGAATCTGTTCTTCCACATCGTGCGCGCTGCCGCTCCCGCCTTGACGCACGGTTACTCGGGATTCATCAACGAAATCCATCACGTGCACAAGAAAGATGCACCCTCGGGGACCGCGATGAGCATGCAACGCATTCTCGAGGAAGCAGCGGGCACACGACTGGAAATCACCTCAGAACGTGAAGGCGAAGTGCCCGGCATACATATCCTGGAGCTGGAGTCCGCCGGCGACCGCATTGTTCTGACGCACGACGTGAAGTCTCGCCGCACCTTTGCCGAGGGCGCGGTGTTGGCGGCGGAGTGGATCGTCGGCAAAAAGGGCTTCTACGATTTCAAGGACATCTTCGGACAGATTTAAGCTGCCCATGCTGGCGATAACGCCTGGTTAGTGTGGCTGCTGAGAACTCGCTTGCATACCTTGCAACGATCTCCGACCACCAACTTTCGCCAAGGCGGCAAGGGATTGTTTGGCCGCATCAGAGAGAAAGAGCTGCAAGCGAGTAC
>DASRGM010000151.1:0-6928 GCA_035651035.1 Terriglobales bacterium | reverse complement strand
ATGCAGAACGAGCAGCGATTATTGCAGCCGTCCTGGACCTTGAGGTTAGGTCGCGTTTTCTCCGACGATTCGCCGTCGAAGACCGGAGCGGCCGTGAGTTCGGTATGCGCGAAGATGTCGCCGACAATGACATCGGCACTGCCCTGCGTGCCAATGCGCGCCAGCGGGACGAAGTTGCTGGCGGCACGCTTCGTAGTTCCGAGCGGGTCCGACTCATCCGAAAAGAGCGGATGAGTGGGGCGCGCGGATTCCATATCCCCGACCCCGGATTCCACATCCCCGACGCGGGGACCAGCGGATCCCGCCAAGTCATTATCCTGATGAATGACGAGCGGCCGAACGTAGTTGGCCAGTTCATGCTTGTGCGAGTTTCCTACAACAACGCTCACGCCGGCAATCGCGGACAACTCTTGCGGCGCGCGCTGCGCGTAGCAACCCGTCACCAGGATTTGGGCCTTGGGATTATCGCGATGAACGCGGCGAATGGCCGCGCGCGCGTCCTGGTCCGCCGAAGCCGTCACGGTGCAGGTGTTGAGGACCACGACTTCGGCGTCGGCAGCCGCGTCGGCACGCTGCCATCCGCGCTCGGAAAACTGGCGCTCAATGGCTGCGCCGTCGGCCTGCGTCGCGCGGCACCCGAAGTTTTGCACGTGGTAGGAGGCCACAGGCCGATTATACCGGCGTTTTTGCGCGCCCCTGCGGAACGGTGTAGGATCACAACAAGCAGTTGCTTAACAGCGATTGCCGGGCAGCAACTTGGCTTCGGCGATTTAGCATCCAAATCCCTCACCGTCCGATGAGGGACGGTCCTTTGGGAGTTCCCCGATGAAACGTCGCATTTTGCTGGTCGATGATGAACTGGCCATTCTTCTCACACTGCGTGCAATCCTGGAGATGAACGGCTTCGAGGTGGATACTGCAGCCTCGTCCAAAGAAGCGCAAACCAAGCTACAGAACGGTGTCTATGAGATGGTGATCACCGATATGCGGATGGAGACCGAAACCGCTGGTTACGATGTCATCCGCACTGCGCGCCAGCAGCCCTACGATCCGGCCACCGCATTGCTCACCGCCTATCCGGCGCTGGGCAACGAGTGGAAGAGCAAAGGCGTGCACTCCCTGCTGGTCAAACCGGTCAACACCGATGACCTGCTGCGCCAACTGGAGGCGCTGCTGATCACGCATCAGGATCATAAGATGATGGCGCAGAAGACCGACAAGAAACCCACAGTTGCCGGCGCCGGTAAACCGGAGCGTCAGGCTGCGGCGAAGAGAGCACACTAAGAATTTGCCCGGCCTTCGGTGCAACAAGCAATTGGGCTGCGCTGATCCTGGAACGGATCGTCGCGGCCCAAAGTTTTTTGCGGGTGAAGCTGCGCACGCCAAAGCCTGAGCGATTCTAGGGCGCCGACTTCGCAGCGGCGGCGATCGCGGGAGAATGCAACTCCGGCAGACGCATTCCCCATAGCTGCGCGGGATCGAGATAGGCGCCTTGCCAGCGCACGGCTACGTGCAGATGAGGCCCGGTGGCGCGGCCGGTCGCGCCGGAAAGTCCGACCTGCTGAGCCTTCTCGACATGCTGCCCCTCCGTGACGGCGAGCTGCGACAGATGCATGTAGATGGTCGCAAAGCCGAGGCCATGATCGACGATCACGCAATTACCCTCGTAAAACAGCTCCTGCGCAAGCACCACTTCACCGGAGTTGGCGGCCACTACCGGCGTGCCTGGCGCGGCGTGATAGTCGAGACCGCGATGAATGCTGGCGAGCTTGCGATTGAAGGTGCGGCGGGTGCCAAATCCTTCGGAGACGGCGGTGTAGACGGGCGGCCGAAAGTCACCTGACCATTCCGCCGGCGCATCGTGCGCGAAGGCGGCATGCTTCAGTTGCCGGTCGGCGTCGATGCGCTGCCGCGTCTCAGGATCGGGCTCGACGAAGCGCTGCGGGACGCGCAGCCTTTCGGTCGGAAACTGCGCGCGGCTCACCACGACGGTCCGCTGCTGGCGCAATACAGCGCCGCCGGAGACTACAGCTTGCACTTCGAGCGTGTAGCTGCCGGGCGTGGCTTCCACGTCAACGCCGGCCAGCGCGAACCAGACCAGGGGATCGGGCGAGGCGGTGAAGGTCAACTCGCGTTCCTGCCAGCTGCCGTGCACCGCGGAGGCGGGAAGCGCCAGGTTCACGCGGAACAGGCACGGCGAGCCGGTGGTGATTCGCGCGGGCTCCCAGGAGATTTCGCGAAAGGCCGGCGGGGCGGTCTCCGCTGAGGAAGTGCACGCGCACGCCAGCAACACCGAAGCCAAGACCAATATGACGGTAGAACGCATGTGATGTGCCCGGTGCGGCGAAGCAGCCAAGGCGGCCGCCCTCGAACAAACCTGTCCCTGCACGTCCAACCTAACGCGGCGGCGCTACGGAAACACCGAAATTCAGCGGGTCAGGCAGTGGCAGCGCTGGTTCGTCGCTGCTGAAAGCACTCCCGACAGAAGACAGGCCGGCCTTGTGTAGGCTTGAAGGGAACGGTGGTCTCCTTGCCGCATTCGGAGCAGTTGGTTCGGGTCTCCACCTTGGGATAGTTGCCCGGGGTGGGGGCGCCCAAGGTGGAAGCGCGCTTCGCCTTACACGGCTTGCAACGCTTGGGCTCATTCTTGAACTGTTTGTCATGGAAGAACAACTGTTCTCCCGCAGTAAATACGAAGTCGGCGCCGCAGTCGATGCACTTTAGAACCTTGTCCTGGTATTCCATGGAGCTTTACTCCCTTTAGCCCGCGACTCCCAAGCACACGGACGGGGTTAACTTGCGAAGTCACGAGGACAGGAATTCCGGCGACCATCGCAAAGTTCCAGTGCTCAGGTACAACCCCCTGGGTTCGGCCCTCCACGCGTAAGTGCGCGGTACTGCTGCTATAACTGCGGTCCGGCTCGATGAAAACGGTGTCGCTTAGACAAAAGTAAGGGCCGCCGTGTCGACGGCGGCCCTGCTGCGAATTAGTCCTGCTCTTTCCGCGCTTTTTTGCGGCTACGTTTGCGCGCCAGCGCTTCCTTCACGCGCTTCTTCTCGCCCGGCTTGAGGTAAAAGGAGTGGCGTTTGACCTCCTTGATAATGTCCTCTTGCTGGACCTTGCGCTTGAAGCGTCGCAGAGCGTTCTCTAATGATTCACCCTCTTGAATGCGAACTTCCGCCAAACAGAAACACCCCCAGACTCGTCCCAAATGGACATTAGTAGTTATCTCTAGGTTGCCGATGGAAGTCAAGCGGAGACTTACGTTGTCAGCAGAACTTAGGTTGATTTGCAGTGCGACTTTAGTGCCGATTGATTGTTAGAAGCTCACTCGCAACGAGAATTGTATCTGTCGAGGCGCATAGGCGTTTGTAGGCGTCAGAAAATTCGAGTTCACCAGAAACATGCCGGGATAAACCTTTCCCCTCGCAGTTGTAGTGTAGGCGATGAACTGGCCGGCGGAATTATAGAAGCCGTCGTCGCTGACTTGCGTCAGGGCGTTAGTGCGATTGAAGAGGTTGAACGATTCGGCTGCCAGCTTCCAAGCAACGCGTTCGCCGCACTTGATAGTTCGGGTGATGCGCATATCGGTGCTGAGATAGTCGGGACCGGTGAAAGCGTTGCGCGTGTAGCCCGGCAGGCGATCGTTATAGATGTCGGAGTCGCCGTTCGGATCGCCGGCGATAGTGGCATTCACCGGCCTGCCCGAGCCGAACGTCACAACGTTTGACATCGTCCAGTGGTTCGCCAAAGTGTTCAGCATGCCGTGATCGAAGTTGAACTTGGGCTCGAGCACCCAGGCGGCGACGAAGCGGTGCCGCTCATCGTTGGTGCTCGGTCCCCACTCCGCGGTGGTGAGATAGGAATTCTGCACATTCCCCGGTCGGCCCACGACCAGCGCGTCCGGCCCATCATCCGTGGCTTTGGCGAGCGTGTAGCCGACTTGGAAATACATGCCATGATTCAGCACGCGCTTCAGCGAAACCGTCATCCCGTTGTAGATACTGCTGGATTGACTTTCGAAGGAGTTGATTGCACCTAGCCGCGGGTTCGGCCGCTGCACCGGGTTGATGCAAGGGGGATAGGGACAGGTGAGCGAAGGAGTGGTCTGCCAGGTGGCGAACGACGCCACGTTGTACATACCCAGATAGACCGAGCCGTTGTCCGTGTACACGGGGTACTGCGTAATGACAGGCGCAGGAAGGTTCACGTCCAGCGACCGGATCTCATGGATGCCGTGCACGTATTCGTAGCTGATGCCGGCGAGAATGTGATGCCCGAGTTCCCGCTGGGCCGCAATGTTGGCCTGCTCGGTATGCGGGGTTTGAAAGTTGCTAGCAAAGGCAGAGATGTTCGTGGTCAAGTAGGGAGCCAGCGAGGCCGGCGGTGTGCACACCGTCGTTCCCGGCGGACAATTTACCAGCGCATTGGGATAGGACGGGAACAAGGCGGCCTGCGCCGGCTGCGTCATGTTAAGAAAAAGCTGTGAAGACCCGCCGTTGTCGGTCGCCACCTGCGAAATGTACATCGCAGGAATAGGCATATAAAACAGTCCAGCGCCGGCGCGAAGCACCAGCGGATGCTCTCCGCCCGTGGAGTAGGCGATCCCAAGCCGCGGCGAAAAATTGTTCAGGTCGGTCGGAACCTTGCCCGAGGGAGCGTACAGCGGATTGCTCACCCGCGCACCGGGCTCGAAGGTCTCCAGGTCGTAGCGCAGGCCCAGGTTCAGCGTGAAGTTGTCGGTCATGCGATAGGTGTTCTGCACGAACGCCGAATAGAATCGCGAGTTAGGATGCGAGACGGCATTGCCGAAGTCCTGCATGTAGTAGCGCGGCATGTCGTGCGCAAACGCGCGCAGCGGCGTTAGGGGCTCGCCGTACCGCTCCGGCTGATAGGTGAAGGGATTGACCTTCAGGTTGTCGAAGTAATATTCGCCGCCGAACAGGTACGGATAGTAGTTGTAGGTCCAGGCCTGAAGGAAATCGCCTCCAAACTTCCAGTGCATGCGTCCGTGCTCGTAGCTGACGGTATCAGCCGCATGCAGCTTGGTCTCGCGCGTCTGGCGCGGCAGGATACTCGACCCGCCGAAGCCGTTCACCAGGTCGTAGATCTTCGTCCAGGGCTGGTCGGAATTGCTGGTCGATTGCTGCAGGTCGCGCGAAAGCTGCAGCCGCAGGTTGGTGGCCAGGTGCGAACTCCACGAACTGATCAGCGAGCCGGCGAGACTCTCCGTGTGAACGTTCTCCGTACCGTTGGCGCTCGCCGCATAGCCGGTAAGCGGACTGGCCGGATCGAAGAACACATTGTTCGTCCCCGTCAACATTGAGGTGCTGAGACGCACGGCGGCAAGCTGCGTCGGCGACAGATGAAAGTCGAGCTTGGCGAAGCCGGCGTTGCCCTGCATGTTGGTGGGATAAGTCCCGCCCATGGCATTCAGCTTCTGCGCCGCCGCCAGCACAAGCTGCTGGTCGGTGCGGTCGTAGTCGCCCGGCTGCGGAATCACGCTGCTGGCGCCGCCGCCGAATTGAACGATGGAGGGAACGGTCAGCAGGTGCTGATCGAAGCCGGCATAGAAAAAGACGCGGTCCTTGCGGAGCGGGCCGCCGATGGTGGCGCCAAACTGCTGCTGCCGATCGTCGGGCTTGCTGTCGGCAAAAGCCTGCTGCGCATCGAAGGCGCGATCGCGCAGGAAATAAAAGCTGCTGCCATGCCAGTCGTTAGTTCCCGACTTGGTGACCACGTTGAACACCGCGCCGCCGGAGCGGCCCAGCTCGGCGCTGTAGGAATTCTTCGATACCCGGAACTCCTGGATCACCTCGTTGCTGAACTGGTACGGGGCACGATAGCGGCCGCGCGCCTGCGCGAAAAACGAATTGTTGTCGTCGACCCCATCCACCAGAAAACTGTTCTGGAACCCCCGCACGCCGCCCACCGACAGATCGCCATTGGAATTCGACGTCAAGCCGCGGGGGTCCTGCACCACATCCGGCGAGAGCAGGGCCAGATCGGTGAATCGCCGCCCGTTCAGCGGCAGTCCCTCAATCGCGGTCTGGGTGACGACATTCGATATGTCGCCGCTTTGGGTTTCAATGACCACTGGGGCAGCGGTAACGGAAACCGTCTGGGTGACGGCGGCGGGAGCCAGCCGCAACCGCACGCTGGAAACTCCGCCGACCAGCAGGTCTACGCCATGGCTGGTCTTGGCGGCCATGCCGGGCGCCGAGGCGGTAACGTCGTAACGCCCCGGCGGCAGCATTCCGAAGGTGAAGTTTCCCTGCGCGTCCGTAGTTTGCTGGAACCGAACTCCACGCGCCGGATCGGTCACCACCACAGTCGCGGAAGCGATTCGCGCGCCGCTGGCGTCTTCGATCAGCCCCTGCAATGAAGTCGATCCGTCCTGCGCATAGACGGGCGGCGCGAAGAAGCCGGCGAGCAAGCCCGCGCACAAAGCCAGCAGACAGGCGGAACGAAGTATCGCGTGAAAGGCTCGCAGGGGGAGCGACCGGCCGGCATCCATGTCTCCATAGTCAAGGCGATGAAGAGCCGGAGTCTGTGATAGTGGCCGAAACTAAAGACTAAGTCCGATTCGGGAACGTATTGTACTTTCGTAACCGGCGATGTCCTTGACAAGAGCATTCTGCATTTGGCACTTGGCACTCGGCACTTGGCAATCGGCAATCGGCAATCGGCAATCGGCATTCGGCATTCGGGATTTGGCAATTAGCAGAACAGCCAAAGCTAGACAGCAACCATCTATGAACCCCGACTAGTCGCAGTTGCCAAATGCTAAATGCCAACTGCCAACTGCCGAATGCCGAATGCCAACTGCCAACTGCCGATTGCCAACTGCCGATTGCCAACTGCCGATTGCCAAATGCCAACTGCCAACTGCCGATTGCCAACTGCCGATTGCCAAATGCCGACTGC
>DASRGM010000150.1:0-15198 GCA_035651035.1 Terriglobales bacterium | reverse complement strand
GGTTTTCTTGCAGAGTAGGCTCTCACATGCGCGTAGATTCACGCGATGAGGCATCTCCGCTTATCACATGATTTTTCGCTTGGTGAGCTGCTCCGGCAGCAATAAGGGGCCAGGTGCTATGACTGGGGTGCCATCATCGGGGCCCAGATAATCACCGACAATTCGTGAGCTACCTTGAAGAAAAGATGTGAGGTATGTGACTAGAAGGAGGGCTTGGAAAACTTCTCAACTTAGCTTCTTGGAGTCTTCAGCAGCGTCCGGACTTCTTGGCTTTGCCGACGATCGGCGATCGAGCGAGGAGGAGAAAACAAAGGGAGAGGCTTGCGGCCTCTCCCTTCCAACTTCCGCGTCATACTAGCGATCAGTAGAGGCGGAAGTTCACTTCAACGTTGATCTGCACTGCGACCGGCTTGCCGTCTTTCATCGCAGGCTCAAATTTCCAATTGCGCACGGCCTGAATTGCCTTCTCGTCCAGTCCCATTCCCAGCGCGCGAGCCACCTTGATGTCTCGCGGCTTGCCGTCAGGGCCGACGATCAGCCACAGTACGCAGGTTCCCTGATACTTCGCCTTGCGGGCTTCTTCGGAATACTCCGGATCGGGCGTGTCCAGAGCACGTGGCGGCGAAACGCCACCACCGACCCGGAAGACGCCGCCGCCGATACCCCCGCCGCGGCCCGGACCAACGCCGGGACCGGTTCCCGAGCCCACTCCCCCACCCGTTCCCGAGCCGATTCCGCCGCCGCCACCGGTGCCGTTGGAAGGAGGACCGGAAGGCACCGCCGACATCGGATTGCCCAAGTTCGGCATGTTCGATGCGAGCTTGATTTGAGGCGGCACCACTACTGTCGGCTCGACCGGAAGCTTGGGATGATCGTTGCGAATAACCATGGCGGGAGGCGTGATCTGCTCCATGGCTGTCTTCGGGACCTTGCCTTTGGGCGCCTGCAGCTTATCGTGATCTCCGCCGCCACCGCCGCCGCCGGCGGTTTTCGGGGTAGGCTTGGTCATCGGCAACTGAGGCGAGAGGTCCGGCGCAATCAGCGTGACCGTCTCCCGCGGCTTTTCCTGCGCCTTCTTCACGCCTATGATCGACAAGGCAATAATGCCGCCAATGGCCACGGCGTGCACGATCGCGGAAACCGTCGCGCTCTCTTTCTTATAGTTGTACTCGCCCCAGATCTCGCGCACCTTCACCGGCCGCGAGGTCAACTGCAATGGCGGCAATTTCTCCGGAAAGAATGCAGCGCGGATATTGGCCGCAAGCGACGTCCAAAGCGAGTCGTTCGCGCTGGTCCGCAGAAGAAGGTTCAGCTCCGGTTCCTGCATTCGCTCAGTCGGGGGGATCAGGGTCTGATTAGCCATACTCATCGGGTCCTTCGGTCTGCGCCGGCTACCATGCCTCTAATCATTGATGAGAGCTGATCACTCGAAGTTGCTCAGCTCTGAAACCCGCATCTTGTGTTTCCGTTAACCGGCGAGGTCACCATCCCGAATTTCCAAAGGTGAGTCGCCGCTCCCATGCTTAGATGCGAAGTCCTTCACATCGTTGCGCGAGCTAAGGCGACATTGGTGAGACGCTCCTCCCAAGTAACGGTGAGCGCAGGCCACAGCTGGCTGTTGGCGCTTCGCTTCTGGCCTTTGCCTGGGAAAGCGGGGGTGTTCGGAATCCTGCATATGCACTCGAGAGATGAACGGAAGACGACAAACATTGCTGCCCCGAGAGTCGGTAGCCGGGGCTCAAAGGCCACGCCAAGTGCCAACCTCCAAGTGCCAAATGCCAACAGCCGCGTAGACGCACATTTTTCCGCTCCCTATAATTGAAAGAACATCACACGCATTTCACGCACTACGCAAAGTGATAGGCCGGAGAACCGATTGCCGCTCGAGTTGAAAGCTACGCTGAACCTGCCCCGGACCGCCTTCCCCATGAAGGCGAGCCTGCCCAAGAATGAGCCGCAGATGCTCGAGCGCTGGGAGAAGATGCGGCTGTATGAGCGCATCCGCGAAGCGCGCCAAGGCCGGCCCATTTACGTGATGCATGATGGCCCACCCTACGCCAACGGCCCCATCCATCTTGGCACCGCGCTTAACAAGACGCTGAAAGATTTCGTCGTAAAGTCGCGCAGCATGAGCGGCTTCGACGCTCCCTATGTCCCCGGATGGGATTGCCATGGGCTGCCCATCGAAATCAAGGTGGACAACGAGCTCGGCCGCAAGAAGCTGGAGATGGATCCCCTGGCGGTGCGCGAGGAATGCCGCAAGTACGCGCAGAAGTACCTTGACCTGCAGCGCTCGCAGTTCAAACGCCTGGGCGGGCTGGGCCGCTGGGAGCGGCCGTACTCCACCATGGATCCACAGTACGAGAGCGTTGTCCTGGAGAGCTTTTACAAGTGCTATGCGGAAGGCCTGGTCTACAAGGGACTGAAATCCGTCTACTGGTGCATTCACGACAAGACCGCGCTGGCCGAGGCCGAAGTCGAGTACGAGATGCATACCAGCCCGAGCGTCTGGGTGCGCTACCCGCTCACCAGCGATCCGGCAAAGATCGACGCTGCGCTGGCCGGCAAGAAAAATGTCGCGACCATCATCTGGACGACAACGCCCTGGACGCTGCCTGCCTCAATGGCGGTGACCTTCGCGCCCGAGGCCGAGTACGTCGCGCTTGATGCCGGCGAGTGGATCTATATCGTCGCGAAGGCGCTGGCGCAGCAGACGATCGAGACATGCGCGCTTGGCGATACGAAGCAGATCACGTCGTTTCCCGGCGCGAAGCTTGAGTACGCAACCTTCGCTCATCCGTTCCTCGACCGCAGCGTGCTCGGCGTGCTGGGCGACTACGTGACCATGGATACCGGCACCGGCGCAGTGCATACCGCTCCCGCGCATGGCGCCGACGACTTCAACACCGGCGTGAAGTATGGTATCAGCTTGCGCTGCGATGTCGACGATGCCGGCATACTGCGTAACGGCTTGCCGGAATACGAAGGCCAACAGGTCTTCAAGGCGAATGCCGCAATCGTCGATCTGCTGAGGGCGCGCGGGGTGCTGCTGGGCTACGAGAAGATCGAGCACTCCTATCCGCACTGCTGGCGCTGCCACAATCCGATCATCTTCCGTGCTACCGAGCAGTGGTTCATCTCGATGGAGAAGCCGCTGCCGCCGCCCCCGCAAGTCCAAGGCCGGGAGCTGCCGGAGACGCCGAAAACGGCTGGC
Organism: Terriglobales bacterium; assembly: GCA_035651035.1. GTDB lineage: Bacteria > Acidobacteriota > Terriglobia > Terriglobales > Acidobacteriaceae > Bog-257. Next base: position 11,984 of record DASRGM010000150.1, on the reverse strand, counting down.
GGCGGTACGCTGCGCACCCGGTCGCTCGAGGAGATCAAGAATGTGAAGTGGGACCCAGCCTGGGGCGAGGAGCGCATCTCCAATATGGTGGCCGGGCGGCCCGACTGGTGCATCTCCCGCCAGCGCGTCTGGGGTGTACCCATCGCCATGTTCCAATGCCAGGGCTGCCGCGAGTTTGTGGGCAATCCCGCGGTGCATCGGAGCGTAGTCGACCTGTTTGCGCGCGAGGGCGCCGATGCCTGGTACAAGTATTCGGCGGAGCAGATACTGCCTTCAGGTTATTCTTGCGATAAATGCGGTAACGCTAACTTTCGCAAGGAGATGGACATTGTAGATGTGTGGTTCGAGTCGGGCTCGAGTCAGGCCGCAGTGCTAGGCCGCGAGCCCGGACTTCCCTGGCCCGCCGACCTTTATCTCGAGGGCGGTGACCAGCATCGTGGATGGTTTCAATCGTCGCTGCTGTGCTCGGTAGCCACCCGCGGCGCCGCGCCCTATCGCAGCGCGGCTACTGCCGGATGGGTCCTCGATCCGCAAGGCCGCGCCCAGTCGAAGTCCCTGGGCAATGTCGTCGATCCGGTGGACATTGCCGACAAGCTCGGCGCAGAGATCATTCGCCTCTGGGTGGCTTCGGTCGACTTTCGCGAAGACGTAATGGCCTCCGACGAGTTGATGCAGCGAATCTCCGAGAGCTATCGCAAGATTCGCAACACGTTTCGCTACATCCTCGGCAACCTGGCAACGCGCGATTTCGAAATCGCGCGCGAGGATGACGACCAGCACACGATGAATGCGGTCGAAACCGTTTTCGATCCGGCGCGCGACGCCGTGCCCTTTGCCGAAATGCATGCCATCGATCAGTACATCCTGCTGCGTGCCGCCGAGGTCACCAGGGACGTCCGCGAGCACTACGACAGCTTCACCTTCCATCGGGTGTACCAGCGGCTGAAGGACTTCTGTATCGTTGACCTGAGCGCGATCTACTTTGACGTGCTGAAAGACCGGCTGTACACCTCGGCGCCGAAGTCGCAGGCGCGGCGCTCGGCACAAACGGCGTTGTGGAAGCTGGGCGAGGCGCTAGTGCGACTGCTGGCGCCGGTGATGAGTTTCACGGCCGACGAGATCTGGCAGCAGCTGCCCGCGGTCGCAGGCCGCGCCGAGAGCGTTCATCTCGAGCTCTTCCCTGCTCCCGAGGACCTCACCGGCGCATTGCCGGATGGCCTCGACGCCGGCGGGCTAACCCGCGAATGGGACGCGTTGCTGCAAGTTCGCGGCGAGGTGTTGAAGGCGCTGGAAGCGGCCCGCAACGAAAAGGTCATCGGCAGCGGTCTGGAAGCACAGGTGACGCTTGCCGTTCCCAAGGCGGCTGACAGCTACGAAGGGCAGGTCGCAAATTCAATCTTTCCCGTGCTGGAGCGCTACAGCGACCAGTTGCGGTATCTGTTTATCGTGTCCGACGTGGTACTGGAACGGCTGCCGGCCGGTAATGGCAACACCGGGCTGACCATCCAGGTGCGCGAGGCGCCGGGACAAAAGTGCGAGCGCTGCTGGAACTATTCGACGCATGTCGGCGAAAATGAGACGTACCCCACCGTGTGCGAGCGGTGCAGTGCCGTGCTGGCGGAGATCGAGGCGACGGCGGAGGCGCGCCCACGATGCTAGCCGACTTTTTCGGCCAGCTTCTGCGGCGGCGCGGTACTCACCCGGCGTGCTTCTTTCGGCGCGGCGGCTGCGTCTAATTGAGAACAGGGGAAATTGAGAGCTTCATGCGCAAATACTTCTTCCTGATCGCCGCCATCGTGCTTTTGCTGGATCGTGTCACCAAGTGGGCGGTGGCCAGCAATATTCTGCTGCAAGACAGGGTCCCCGTCATCCCGGGCTTCTTCCAGTTGACGCATGCGGAAAACCCCGGCGCGGCATTCGGACTGTTTGCGGAACCCTCGTCCCAGTGGAAGGTGGGCGCGCTGGTCATATTTTCTGTGCTGGCGCTCGTTGTCGTGGTGGCGCTGTTGTGGAAGAACGGCCACTGCTTCAGCACTATGAGCCTCGGCCTGTCGCTGATCCTGGGTGGCGCAATGGGCAATTTGTGGGACCGCGTTTTCGCCGGTCACGTAGTCGACTTCCTCGACTTCTACGTCGGCGGCTATCACTGGCCGGCATTTAACGTCGCCGACAGCGCCATCGTGATTGGTGCAATCCTGCTCGTCTCCGAAATTGTCTTCGCGAAATCCCCGGGTGAAACCGTGAAAACCAGCGGTTAGGAATCAGGGGCCAGGGATCAGGGATCAGGGGTCAGGGGTCAGAGATTCACCACTTCTTCCTTCTTAATGAAATACATTTCGCACAAACTGCTCTATCTGTCTCAGTGAAACTTTAGTCCCTGATCCCTGATCCCTAGTCCCTGATCTCTGATTCCTGATCCCTGCTTCCTAACCCCTGCTCTTCAATATTCGGTCGGCGGCGATAAAGAACAGAAATGCCATCGAGACCAGGCCGTTCATGGTGAAGAACGCGGCGTTCACCCTGCTGAGGTCGTCGTGCTTCACCAGCGAGTGCTCGTAAACCAGCAATGCCGCCACAAGGCCGACACCGGCGATGGCAATCTTGCCCAGCCCGAACGCAACCACCATCCATCCCAGCAGCAGCACCGCCACGATGTGAAAGAGCCTTGCGATGCCCAGCGCGCTGCGGATCCCGAACGCCTTGGGCACCGAATAGACATCGGCCACGCAATCGTGCTCATAATCCTGGCAGCTATACAGAATGTCGAAACCTCCGCCCCAGAACACGACGGCCGCAGTGAGGATAAGAATGCGTGGATCAAGCGAGCCGCGGACCGCAATCCAGGCGGCTGCCGGCGCGATCCCCATGGCCAGCCCGAGCACCACGTGCGACCAGCGCGTAAAGCGCTTGGTGAAGGAATACGAGAAGACAATGGCCAGCGCTACGGGCGAGAGATAGAAGGCCAGCGGATTCAGCTCCCATGCGGCGAGCACCAGGATTGCCGAGGTCACGGCGACGAAGCACGAGACGAAGCCCTTGCTGAGCTTGCCCGCCGGGAGCGCGCGAGTGCGCGTGCGCGGGTTGGCGGCATCCAGGGTCGCGTCGGCCAGCCGGTTGAATGCCATCGCAGCCGAACGGGCCGACACCAGCGCAACCACGATCCAGATCGAGATGTGCAGCGAAGGAATGCCGCCGGCTGCCAGCACCGCGCCGGTCAGCCCAAACGGCAGCGTGAGCACCGAGTGCTCCCACTTGATCATCTCCAGCGTGGTGCCAATGCTGCGAAATAGGGGCATCGCACAATTCTAATTCGGCGATCCTCAACTTGGCAGTTGGCGGTTGGCACTTGGTCGAAGCGGAGGGTACTGGGTCAGTTTGAAATCCGAGCGGTGAAAGGGCACGGCTTCAGCCGTGCCGAAAGGACGACGATGGAAACAGGGCTTTAGCCTGGTTGCCGCGGCTAGAACCGCCGTCAATGGCCCGTGCTTTCGCCGACTGAAGCCCGGCTCTTCCACGCTACAAGTCCCAAACTGCACCACTACCAAGCGGAGGCTGCAGCGCAGTTTGCTATCAAGAATTGACAGGAGAGTACTTTTATCCTGCGGCGACACCGCGCGCCGGGGACCGGCCGCGTGCCAACTGCTAAATGCCAAGTCCCGCTTTGCTCACATTCCTTGCGGCAGCGGCGCACGCGCCCATTGGCGCTCCCAGGCGGGCACGGTGACGCGCTCGGCGACCACCGCGGGCTTACGCGCCCAGCAGATCACGCGGGTACCGAACGGCAAGTTGATGTAGCGGATGAGAAAGCGTTCGCAGTCAAGCAGCGCCACCATTGCAGCCTGGGCCCACTTGGGCGACGGCGCCGCGTCGGCGCGGGCAATGGTCTTGCTGAAGATGGCCTTGGCGATCCGCTCCACGAATGCGGGGAAAAAACCGACAGCCACAACGTAGGAAACTCGCGTGACCTCAAAGCCCGCGTTGTTCAGCTTGCGGCGCAGCTCGCTGGCGGTATAGCGCCGATGATGGCCGCGCGCTTCGTCCTTTTCGCCCCATAGCGATGGATAGGCAGGAACGGTGAGGCAAAGAGTGGCGCCGTCTTTCAGCACGCGCCGCAGCTCGCGCAGGGCGAGCTGGTCATCGGGAACGGATTGCAGGGTGTCGCCGGCGAGCACGGCGTCGAAGCCGTTCGAACAGAAGGCCAGCTCCTCCGGCGCGGTGCAGATAAGATCGCGGCGGCCTTCGATTTGGCGAAACGCCAGCCGCGGCAGGGAGGAATGTGCGGTGACCGAGCGAATCCCGGGCGCATCCAGCAGGTCGAGATCGGCGGCGCAGCCGTAGTCGAGCACCCGCGCCTCGCGCTTGTCGCGCAGGGCCTGGGCCAGCGCGTCGCGCAGCAGCTTGCGTCGTGCGACGTACCACCACGAGGAGCTCTCGCGGCGCAACCCCTCGAACTCGACTTGGGCCTGCATTCCAGAACCTGAGCTTATCTTACGACAGAGAGAGTTGCGTCATCGAACAGGAGAGTTCACCACGGAAGCAAGGAATACACCGAAAAATCGAAAGTTGATTCCGTGTATTCGTGCTTCCGTGGTGAATACTTCACTCGCCAGCGCAACGGTGGCGCCTTAGCTGCGGAAGAAGTCCTTCACCGCCTGCCATATGACCTGTCCGCCGACATCGGCGATAGACTTGGTGAGCGGGATGTCCTTGGGGCAGACTTCCACACAGTTCTGCGCATAGCCGCACTCCTGGATGCCGCCGTCGCCCATCAGTGCCTGCAGGCGTTCCACCTTCAGTCCCTTGCCGGTAGGATGCGAGTTGAACAGGCGCACTTGCGAAATGGTGGCGGCGCCCACGAAGCCGGTCTTCTCGTTGAACTGCGGGCAGGCCTCCATGCAGCAGCAACAGGAAATGCAGCGCGAGAGCGGATAAAGCTGCTCCTGGTCAAGCGCGGTTTGCCGCGGCCCGGCGCCGAGATCGTAGGTGCCATCGAGCGGCACCCAAGCCTTGACCTTTTTCAGGTTCTCGAAAAGCACACTGCGGTCGACCGAGAGGTCGCGGATGACGGGGAACTTCGAGAACGGCTCCAGCGAGATGGGCTGCTCGATCTGGTCGATCAGCGTCGAGCAGGCCATGCGCGCGCGTCCATTGATGAGCATGGCGCACGAGCCGCAGACCTCTTCCAGGCAGTTGGAATCGTAGGCGACCGGCGTGGTGGCCTTGCCGTCGCGCGTGACCGGCCGGGCGGCAACGTCCATCAGCGCCGAGGTGACGTTCATCCCCGGCCGGTAGTTCAGCTCGAACTCTTCCCAGTGAGGCTTGGCCTGGGGGGTTTCCTGGCGCTTGATGCGTATGATTACGGATTTTGAATTAGTAGCCATGATTTAGCAATTAGCAACTAGCAATTAGCCGGACGCCTGTGGCTCGCGCTGTGGCGAAACCTGGGCAGAGTCAGCCGCTTAGCGAGTGCCGATGTCTGGAAAATCGCCAGACCTAGGGCACCCATCTCAGACCTCCGACAACTGACAACCGGCGACTGCCTCTAGGTCGCTACGTCGTACCTTCTCGGGCGCGGCTTGATCAGCGAGGTGTCCACCGGCTCAAACTCGAAGCGAGGCTCGTCGGCGTCGGCGGCAAAATATGCCTTCGTCGTCTTCAGCCAGTTGGCGTCGTCGCGCTCGGGGAAATCCGGCTTGTAGTGCGCGCCGCGCGATTCGTCGCGCATGGCCGCGCCCTGGGCGATCACCCGCGCCAGTTGCAGCATGTTGTAAAGCTGCCGCGCGAAGACGAACGAAGTATTCGCCCACATCGAGCGGTCGCTCAGATTGACATGCGTGTAACGCTCCAGCAACTCCACCAGCTTCACATCCGTCTCGCGAATGTTCTTGTTGTAGCGGATGACCGTAACGTTCTTGGTCATGATGTCGCCCAGCTCGCGCCACAGCAGGAACGGGTTCTCGGTACCGTCATTGTTCATCAGCCGATGATTGATCTCCTCCTGGCGTTTGCGCTCGGAGTCGAACAGATGTCCGGCGGGATGCTTGCCGCCCTTAATAACATTGTGCGCGTACTTGACCGCGTTCGGACCGGCGATGAATCCGCCGTAGATGCACGAGACCAGAGAATTCGCGCCCAGGCGGTTCGCGCCGTGGATGGAGTAGTCGCATTCGCCGGCGGCATAGAGGCCTTCGATGTTGGTGCGCTGCTCGAAATCTACCCACAGGCCGCCCATGGTGTAGTGCATGCCCGGAAAGATCTTCATCGGCGTGTCGCGAGGATCGTCGCCGACAAACTTCTCGTAAATTTCCAGAATGCCTTCCAGCTTGCGATCGAGGATCTTGCGATCGATGTGCGTCAGGTCGAGATAGACCATCGGCTGGCCGTCGATACCAAGGTTGTGCTCGTAGACGACCTTGTGGATGGCGCGCGTGGCAACGTCGCGGGGCACCAGGTTGCCGTACTTGGGATACCACTCTTCCAAAAAGTACCAGCGCTCGTTTTGGGGAATGCTCTTCGGGTCGCGCTTGTCACCGGGCTGCTTGGGGACCCAGACGCGCCCGCCCTCACCGCGCGCCGACTCCGACATCAGTCGCAGCTTGTCTTCACCGGGAATCGATGTCGGGTGCACCTGGATGAATTCGCCATTGGCGTAGAACGCACCCTGCTGGTACAACGCCGACTGAGCCGAGCCGGTGCACACGACCGAGTTCGTCGATTTTCCGAAGATGGCGCCAATGCCGCCGGTCGCCATGATGACGGCTTCCGCCGGGAACGTCTGCACCTGCATGCTGCGCAAGTCGAGGGCGCAGATGCCGTGGCATGAGCGGTGATCGTCCATGACGCCGGAGAGGAACTCCCAGCCTTCGTACTTGGTGACCTTGCCTTCGTCCTCGTAGCGCCGCACCTGCTCATCCAGCGCATACAACAGTTGCTGGCCGGTGGTGGCGCCGGCAAACGCCGTCCGGTTGAACAGCGTGCCGCCGAAGCGGCGAAAATCGAGCAGCCCTTCCGGGGTGCGATTGAAAGGCACGCCCATGCGATCGAGCAGGTCGATGATGCCGGGCGCCATCTCGCACATGGCCTTCACCGGCGGCTGGTTGGCGAGGAAGTCGCCGCCATAGATGGTGTCGTCGAAATGGTTCCAGGTGGAGTCACCCTCGCCCTTCAAATTCTTGGCGGCGTTGATGCCGCCCTGGGCGCAGACCGAGTGAGACCGCTTCACCGGAACGATGGAGAAGAGGTCGACGTGACCTCCCATCTCGGCAATTTTGATGGTGGCCGCCAGTCCTGCCAGTCCGCCACCGACGACAATAATCTTAGGATGAGCCATAAGGAGTTTCTTAATACATCGAACCTTCAGGTTCGCATACAGTCCCGCTGCAGGCCTGAAGCCCTGCTCTACCGCTACTCGTGCTCGATGATCGGCACCTGCGATTGCGGCGTGCGCAGGAAACCGCCGACGCTCCAGAAGCCCATACCGATCATCACCAGGAACAGCGCGAGGCAGACATAACCGAACTTCCGCCTCGCCTGGTCGCCGACGGTGAATCCCCACTTAGCGGCGAACAACCATACGCCATAGGCGAAGTGCCAGGACGCTGCCGTGATTCCAATCACGTAGAACGCCACCTGCCAGGGATTCTGGAAGGCGTACCAGACCTTCGAAAAGGCCGCGTCATAGCCGCCGCCCATCAGGTGCACCCCGTTGAAGCGCATGTCCCAGACGTGATAGCCGATGTAGATGAAAGCAATAATGCCCGTCCAGCGCTGTGCCGTGTATAGCCAGTTCCCGCTCCAGGGATACTCCTTCACGTTCGACTCGCCACGGTACCAGATGTAAATCCCGTACAGCCCGTGATAAAGCAGCGGAATGAAGATGAAGACCCACTCCAGCACATGCACGAAAGGAAGGCTGGTAAGGAACTTCACCTGGTCGTTGTAAGCATGGACGCCGTTGGCCGATTCGGAGTTCGACACGAAGTGTTCGATAAGGAACGCGCCGATCGGGACGATGCCCGACAACGAATGCAGCCGGCGCAAAATAAAAGAGTAGCCCTGGCCTGCGCGCAAGGGAGCTACTCCTGGTTTGATTCTGGCGGTCGTTTCGACGGTACTGGCTGGTGCAGCCACGAAGCCAACTCCTTATCAATTGCGGACCCACGTGCGCTCTCTCTGCGAGCGCTGGAGCGTATGGGCAAACATTCAATTATCGAGTTTTGCCGAAAGCGTAGTCAACACGCGCCGGCCCGCGAGCGTTGCCGGCGTGGATACCTTTACTGATGCCGGGGCGCTGCAACTCGACTCCAGACTGGCTGTAGTAGCGCCATCCGGTCCGCCGAGGCGGGCGCTTCTCCGGCGGAACGAAAGCTCAGCATAGCCTCCGCGTGGGCCAAGCGTTTGTGATTTTCGTCACAGGAGCCGATGACATCAACCTATAAACAAAATGCTCGATCGCCGGCTTCCGTGAAGACTCGAGGGCTACGAGGCGCAAGTGGAGATACGGGCCCGCATCTCGCCGGTTATATTGGTCACACTCGATGGTGATCAGCGAAAATGTTGCGCTCGCTCCCCTGACGACGCTCGACGTCGGCGGACCGGCGCGCTACTTCGCCGACGCGGCGAGCGAGGCCGAGGTCATCGAGGCGGTCGAATTCGCCGGCACCCGCAACTTGCCGTTGTTTGTGCTGGGCGGAGGCAGCAACATCGTCGTCGCCGACGCGGGCTTTCCCGGCCTGGTGTTGAAGCTCGGCATCACAGATCTCTCGCAATCCGCAGGAAAAACCGGCACCGTGATCTTCACAGCGGACGCGGGCCACGACTGGGACGAACTGGTACGGCAGGCAGTCGATGCCGGTTGTGCGGGTGTGGAGTGCCTTAGCGGCATTCCTGGAACAGTGGGCGGAACCCCGATTCAAAACGTCGGAGCTTACGGGCAGGAAGTTTCACAAACCATCGAACAGGTGCGTGTGCTGGACCTGCAAACGAGGCGGGTCTTGAACATGAGCAACGCGGAGTGCGAGTTCGGCTACCGCTCCAGCCTCTTCAACACGAACCAGCGCGGACGCTATATTGTTCTCGCGGTATCGTTCGCGCTGCTGCCGGGCGGCAAGGCCAGCGTGCGCTACCCCGACTTGCAACAGTTCTTTTCCGGGCGAACCAGCGAGCCTTCGTTGAGCGAAGTGAGGGCAGCCGTGCGCGAAATTCGGCACCGCAAGGCTATGCTGATCGTTCCCGGCGGAGAGGACGCGCGCAGTGCAGGCTCCTTCTTCAAGAACCCGGTAGTGCCGCAAGCGATGGCCGACAAACTGGCGGCGCGTTCTGCCTCGCGCGGCTGGCAGTTGCCCAGCTATCCCGCTAGCGATGGACATCGCAAGATTCCGGCGGCGTGGCTAGTGGAGCATGCCGGGGTTGCCAAAGGCTACAGGCGAGGACGCGCCGGTATTTCGCGCAAGCATGCGCTTGCCATTGTGAATTGCGGGGGCGCAACCGCGGCCGAGATCATTGCGTTGAAAGACGAAATTCAAGCGCGGGTGCTGGAGGCGTTCGATATCAAGCTCGAAAGCGAGCCGGTGCTGGTGGGATTCTGAATAGCAACTCGTCTCTGTTGCGCGTTTCGGCGCGACTGAAGTCGTGCCCTGTTACAAATCAAAACCAATCGACTGTTACAAACCGAAGCCAATCTATAAGACGGCTGCCAGTGGTCGTCGCAATCGCTACTCATCTAACGCTAATTGTTTATCGCTCTCGCCGAGTGCCGGGTGTCTCTTCCCCCACTCCGTTGCCTGCTCATAAACGTAGGCGAGGTGCAACGCCCGGGAGTCGGCCTGCGGGCGCGCGGAGATCTGCATCCCGATCGGCAGCCCGTCGCTACTGAATCCGCAGGGCACGGAGATGCTGGGCCAGAACAGCGAGCTGAACGGCGCGGTGTTGCGCAACAGATACTTCATCTCGAATGGCCGCACGTCGGGAATCGCCAGCGCTTGCAACTCGGCGAGCTTTGGGGCGGTTACCGGTGTTGTCGGCGTGATCACCACATCGACCTGCTCGAAAACCTTCTCCGCATCGGCCCGGAACTGCTCCAGCCGGCGGCGCTCGCGAATGTAATCAGTCGCGGTGATACCGGCGGTCTTCTGCACACGAAACAACGTGAGCGGCTGGTACAGCTCGGGCGTCTTAGCCGCCATCGCCTCGTGGAACTCGTAGATTTCCGCGTCGAAGATGGTGCGGAACGCGTCCCGGGGAACATCGACCTCCCGAATCTCCGCCACTAGATGGCTCAGGACCTTCAACGCCTCCTCCAGCGCACGCGCGACGTCCGCTTGCAGATCGTCGAAGAAGTGCGACCGCGCCACCCCGACGCGCAGGCGACGGAGGTCACGGGAGACCGCCAGGTTAGATCCGTCAAGAGGAAGCCCGAATTGATCGGAGGCGTCAGGCTCCTGAATGTTGCTGAGTTTGGAGAGCGGCAGGACGTCGAGCACCGAGCTGACGATCGGGCTCACCGTGTCAAACGAGGTGCACAGCGGCACCACACCTTCCAGGCTGAAGACGCCGGCGCTCGGCCGCATACCCACAACGCCGCACAATGCGGGCGGGCACCGGCCCGAGCCCGAAGTATCGGAGCCCAGCGCCGCCACGCACATACCCGCAGCCACCGCGGCAGCCGAGCCCGACGATGAGCCGCCGGCAATTCGCTCAGGGTTCCACGGGTTCCGCGTGGGCCCGAAGGCGCTCACCACGCCACTCATGCCGAAAGCAAATTCGTGCATGTTGGTCTTGCCGACGATGACCGCACCCGCGCGTTTCAGCCTTTGCACAACCTCCGCATCTTTCGCCGGCACGCGCTCGCGATACTGATTGCTGGCCGCGGTAGTCCGCACCCCTTCGGTATCGAACAGATCTTTCACAGCGATTGGGACACCGTGCAGCGGGCCGCGATAGTTGCCGCCGATAATTTCAGCTTCGGCACGGCGCGCCTGCTCCAGCGCCAACTCAGCGGTGACAGTGATGAACGCATTCAGCGTGGGATCAAGGCGCTCGATGCGCGCCAGGCACTCGCGCGTGAGTTCAACCGGAGACAGGCGGCGCGAGCGGAGCTTCTCCGCCGCCTCACATAGGGTCAGCATGGCACCGCATCTTAGCACTCACTGCGGCAAATGCCATGAATGGACGATCAGGTGTGAGATCGAAAGCAGCGCCGAATCGCAGGAGAGGAATCGCGCAGCGGGAAAGGTGGCTTTAGCCGCTAGAACTCGCGGTAATTCAGCAGCCCGGCGCCGATCAGGACGAAGCACAGCGGCCAGATCCAGGAAGGCACGGCACGGTCTTTGGCGGGGAGGCGCAGCTCCAGCCAACGCGACCATCCTGCCATCACGCCCAGCACCGCCATCGGCGTGTGGCTCAACTCGGCCAGGGTCTCTTCGCGTAGGTTGCTATTATCATGCGAGTGGGTGAGCAGCAGCGCCGCGCCGGCGGCACAGATGACCGGAAAGATCAGCGCCAGCCAGCCCTGCTGCGACGGCTTGCGCCGCACTCGCAATTCGAAGACAGCGAAGGCAACGCATAGCAGTGCGGCAATGCGGTGCTGCGTGATCTCTGGGTCAGCCCACGTCGTCCAGAAGCTCTTCGGTCCCAGCGGCCAGCACTCGGGATCGCCGCGAAGAAAAATGAACAGAGCGATGCCGATCATGAGCACCGGCCAGTACTGCGCCCACGAGGCGCGGCCGGTGCGCGCCAGTACGGCGAGAATGCCCATGCCCAGCACGATCAGCCCCAGCCAATGATGGTTATATTCCGACCAGCGCATGTCGTTCAGCACGCGCAACGAAAGCGGCAGGCCTTCGCTGGTGTACATGACGGTGCGGCGCGTCGGATCGTCCTCGGGGATTGCCTGCCCGGGGTGGCGGGTAGACAGGTCGGTAGCCGCCGGGCTCCGCAGACGCGGCCATGTCGGCCGATAGCGCGCCCAGATATGCGATGGTGGC
>DASRGM010000149.1:0-3464 GCA_035651035.1 Terriglobales bacterium | reverse complement strand
TACTTCTTGGCACCGGGAGATTTGCTGTAACTGATTGATTCTAAAAATGGTCGGGGAGAGAGGATTCGAACCTCCGACCCCCTGGTCCCGAACCAGGTGCTCTACCAGGCTGAGCCACTCCCCGACGATAGCGCCGCGATTTCCGGCTGATGGTGGGACGTCTCGCCGCACACGCGGGTGAAACGCCGCATTCATTATATCAGCATCTGCATATCAGCATTGGCGACATAACGCATCCGGCGGGGCACTGGTATCTGGCTGAATGTCAGCATCCGCCGCAAAGCATCGACCAGCATAAAGCGTCTGGCGGCGCATCACTCAGCCCAGATGCCTTGGGGCAATCGCCTAAGTCCATCAGCACCGGCGCTGCGCGATTACCGCCGATAACTCCGCGGAGGACCGCTTACGCCGGCGTGCATCACGCCTGCAGGTGACTGCTATCACTGCCCGCGCGTGCCGATTGGGCCAGCTTTATAGGTTGGAGAAGTTATGCTCCGCGCCTTCGTCGGCAGGCGTAAATGCCAATCCGAAGAGAATAGCGAACAGAATTGGCGGCGTCCGCTGTCGCAGCTCTGTGCGCCGGCGGCATGCTTCCTTCTGGCGATGCCCGGGAGTGCTCCAGCTAGTCCTCTGAGCATCCATGCTGGATCTGGGACCTTCTATCAAGGTCTCGCTGTCGGACTGGTTATGACTGTGATTGTGGTGGTGTTCTGCAGGGCGCGCACCAAAGCTGCCGATCGGGAAATCGCTAAGCTGAAGGAGCTGGCCGGGCACTGCGAACACGAGCGCAACCTGGCGCAGCAGGAGCTGGTATGCCGTCTGGAAGAAGAGCGGGACCTGGCGAAAGAGAAGATGCAGTTCGAATCGCAGCTCTCCGATTATGAGAAGTACGCTTCTCTCGCCCAGCTCGCCTTAGGAGCGGCGCACGAGATCAACAATCCGCTCATGGGAATCATGTCGCACCTTGAGCTGGAACGCAGAGACGCGCTCAGCGAGCATTGGGAGGAGATCGACCAATGTATCGAAGGGGCAAAGCGTATCTCGTCGGCGGTGCGCGGTCTGCTGGAGTACGCGCGCCCAAATCCGCTGACGTTAAGCAAGGTCAACCTGAATTTGTTGACGGAGGAAACGCTGAATTTCGTCGGGCACCAGCCCATGTTTCGCAATCTTGCGCTGCAGAATTGTGTGCCGCGCGACCTGCCCACACTGATGGCGGATGCAAATCAGCTGTCTCAGATCCTGATGAACCTGCTGCTCAATGCCGCCCAGGCCACCGCGCCAGGCGGCAGGATCAGCATCTCGGCGGAAAAGGCCAGGCTGGCCGAGGTGATCGAGCTGCGGGTGCGCGACACCGGCTCCGGCATTCCCGCCGACATTCTGCCCCACGTCTTTGAGCCGTTCTTCACGACCAAGCGCGGCAAGGGCACCGGCCTGGGATTGAGCATTACGCAAAGCTACGTGCGCAGTCATGGGGGCGACATTCAGGTCGAAAGCTTTCCCGGCGCCGGTACCACGGTGCGCGTGACATTGCCGATGCGGCAGGCTGGGCGGATGGTGCAGCACAGCGAGGAGGTAGTCGCTTAGCGATGGCACACTCCATTCTGATCGTCGATGACGAGGAGCTTACGCTGCGCACGATCGGCCGCGCCCTGCAGGTGGAAGGGTACGAAGTACTGCGGGCTACCAGTGGCGAGAAGGCGCTGGAGATCATTGCCGAAGAAAAGCCGGACCTTGCGCTGTTGGATGTAGTGCTGCCCGGGATCAACGGAATAGAGGTGCTGCGGCAGGCGCGCAAAATCTCACCCGCAATGATCGTCGTGATGATGAGCGCGTATCACCTGGTGGACCGGGCTGTGGAAGCGATGAAGCTAGGGGCGTACGACTACCTGATCAAGCCGTTCCATATTGCCGACATGGTGAATGCCATGCAGCGCGCGACCGAAATGCTGTCGTTGCGGGTGCGCGTCCGCGACACCGTGGAACACGCCAAGGGGCGTTATGACTTTGGCCGGGTGGTCACCGAAAGCCCCACCATGTGCGCGGTACTGGAGATGGCGCGGCGCGCGTCAGAGAGCGATCACACCACCATCCTGATCCAGGGCGAAAGCGGGACCGGGAAGGAAGTGTTGGCCAAGGCCATTCACTACAACAGCTCGCGCGCACAAGCGCCGCTGGTGAGTCTTAACTGCGCGGCCTTGCCCGACACGCTGTTGGAGAGCGAGCTCTTCGGCTTTGAGCCGGGAGCGTTCACCGACGCCCGGCGGCGCAAGGAAGGGCTCATTGAGAAGGCTTCCGGGGGAACGCTCTTCCTCGACGAAATCGGAAACACCTCGGCCAGCCTGCAGGCGAAATTACTGCGCGTGCTGGAGGAAGGCAATTTCCTGCGCCTGGGTGGAACGAAGCCGATTCAGGTGGACGTGCGCATCATCGCCGCGACCAACAAAATACTGAAGGAGGCAGTTACCCAAGGCGAATTCCGCGAGGACCTGTACTACCGCCTGAATGTTGTGCCGCTGTTCATCCCGCCATTGCGCGAGCGGCAGGAAGACGTCTTGCCGCTGGCGCTCGACATCATGCAGTTCTTCAATAAGGAGTTGAAGAAAAGCTTCGTCGGTTTTACGCCTGCCGCCGCCGACCTGCTTCAGCGCTATCCGTGGCCGGGCAACATCCGCGAGCTTCGTAATGTAATCGAGCGCACCATGATCCTCTCGAAGGAGAGCGAAATCACCGAGGAAGACTTGCCGGAGGAAGTGCGCGATTGCCACGAAGAGCTTGTAGCTGAGGACAAGCTTTCATCTTTCGACGTATCCCCCACCGGCGACCAATTCGTCTCGCTGCGAGAGCTGGAAGAGCGCTACATCCACGAGGTACTGACCGCGACCGCCCAGAACAAGACGCACGCTGCGCGTATCCTGGGCATTCATCCCACTTCGTTGCTGCGACGGCTGAAGAAGACCCACGAGCTGGTCTAGCAAACTGCACCGCTGCAAACTGTACCCCTGCAAAGTGCGACGGTAACCCTGCAAAACGCAGCGAATGTGCGCTTCCCGGATTCGATCTTAGCGGTAACTCCTTCCAAATCAGAGCCCGTTTCGGAACCTGCCTTTGCACCCAACGTGCAGTAGCCACTGTGGACTGAGATGACGGATCAGCGGTCTGCTGAGGACGAATGGCGGTCAGGTAACGCCGCATTCATGCTTCACGATCCAAAACCACGGTCCACGGTAGTCGGGAGGGCTTATGTCGATCCTATTTGTCCTGCTCACGTTTCTGCTGATTCTTACCGTTATGTACTTTCGTCGTCCGCAAGCCGACGCGAACGTCGCGCAAGTCACGCCTCCGAAAAAGGTCTCCGCGGCAGCGCCCATGCTGAAGCTGGCGAACTTCGAGGTACCGCACGACTATTGCTTCCATCCAGGCCACACGTGGGTGCTCGACGAAGGCCGGCAAAATGCGCGAGTTGG
>DASRGM010000148.1:0-4014 GCA_035651035.1 Terriglobales bacterium | reverse complement strand
TCCAGGCGGGCGAGAAAGCGCTTTCGCTGTTCTTCGCGCGACAGGTGCAGGAAAAACTTGCGAACCACGATGCCGTTGCGTCCCAGGTAGCGTTCAAATTCGGCCATCTCCTGGAAACGATGCTTCCACACTTTGCGCGTGAGCAGGCGAGGCGGGACCTTTTCGCCCTTCAGCAGACGCGCGTGCACCCTCACCACCAGCACCTCCTCGTAGTAGGAGCGATTGAAGATGCCGATCTGGCCGCGCTCCGGCAAGCGTCTGACGGCGCGCCACAGATAGTCGTGGTTGAGCTCTTGCTCCGACGGCGGCTTGAAGGAAGTCACCGTGCAGCCCTGCGGATTTACCCCCGACAAGACGTGCTTGACGACGCCGTCTTTGCCCGCCGCGTCCATGCCCTGCAGGATGAGCAGCAGCGCCCAGCGATCCTGCGCGTAGAGCTGGTCCTGCAGATCGACCAACTGCGCCAGACCTTTCTCCATTGCGGCGGCCGCATCGTCTTTAGATGCGAATTTCCAACTTTCGCCGGGATCGTGGTGCTTCAGGCGAAAGCTCTTGCCGTGCTCGATTCGGTAACGTTGCGCAACTTTCCCAAGGTCGTTCATCTCTTCCTCCAGCCATTCAATCAGATCCATTTGCGCGCGCTGCTCAAAGCCTGCCGAAAGAGCCTGCGCAAAGTTTGTCGAGGAGCTTCCGTGCGCAAGACCATCACATGCCCGCGGGCGGGAAGACACGCAAGCTGCGTCATCACGGGCGTGAAAATCAACCGCGGGTCACCGCACGTCGATTGTAGTTAAGGATTGCTTCGCGCTCGTGCTAACGTTAATCGCCTGGCGCAGACAAAGCCCCGGAGCCGGGGACACGCTGAGGAAATTTATGACATTGGATCGCTGTACGAAGGTCACCCTGATTGTGATTGCAGCTTTGTTGGGCATCCTGGTCCTTCGCCCGATAGCGCAGCCCGCTCCGGTCCGCGCGCAAGCCGACGAAGGCTATCCCTTCTTCGTTGAGCCGGGGTACACCATGCTGCGCAAGCCCGACGGCACCGCGCAGGTCTACGGCAAGATGGTGATTGACATGCGCAACGGCGACATCTGGGGATTCCCAACGCTCACGCAGTCGCCCTACCCGATCGACTCTGCGCAGACCGCGCCGCCTAAGTCGTCGCCAATGTATCTGGGAAAGTTTCTGTTCAACCAGGCGACGAGGTAGTGGCCAGTGGCTAGGGGCCACTGGCCACTGGCCACTGGTCACTGACCCCTGACCGCTTCATTCTCCCCCGCTGACCTTCGGCGCATAGGGATTGGCCTCCGCCACTTGCCAGACGGTGTCAAGCACGGTGCCGTCCACCCACTTCACCACCGCGACGGGATGATCGAGCAGGCGCGGCCTGGCGGGCTTGCCGCCGCAGATTTTCTCCACTTCCGCTTTGATCTCATCAATCGGCCGGATCGGCAGACCCTTACCCTTTACTGCGTCGAGCAGGTCCTGCCGCCGCGGGTTGATCGCGATTCCGCGCTCAGTGGCGACCACGTCGATCAGCTCGCCGGGGCCGGTGAGTGTCGTGACCTCGTCCACGATGACCGGAATACGATCGCGGAAGGACGGCACCGCCAGAATCGTGCAGCCCGCGAACAGGCAATTCTGCCAGCCGCCAATGCCGTGCAGCAGCCGGCCATCGGAGTGCGTCACGACATTCGCGTTGAAGTTGACGTCCACTTCGGTTGCGCCGAGGACACAGGCGTCGATCATGGAGGCGAAGTCGCCCTTGCCATGAAAGTTATAGGAAGTGAATGGGCTGGTCGCTACATGCCGCGGATCGGCTGCAATCGAGCGCACCCCATCAAGATCGAAGGTCTGGCCGTCCAGGATGCAGCCGATGAGTCCCTCGCGCAAGAGATCGACGAGATATTTTGTCGAGCCGCCGCGGACGAAGCCGGCTTTCACGTTCGCAGCTTTCATCATGCGCGCCAGATAATCGACGAATGCCAGCGCGACTCCTCCGGCGCCCGCCTGGAACGAAAAGCCCTCGCGCATGATGCCGCTGTCGCGCAGGAAGCGCGCCACCAGCTCGGCAATGCGCAGGCGATCGGGGCTGCGCGTGATCTGGGTGGTGCCGCTGACGATCTTCTCCGGATCGCCAATGCTGTCGACCTCGACAACATAGTCGACGTTGTTGCCCTGGATTTGCCACGGAAGACAAGGAAAGGGAACCAGGTTGTCGGTGACGACGATGACGCGGTCGGCATAGAGGGAGTCGGCGAGGGCGAAGCCCAGCGATCCGCATGCCGATGGGCCGTGTGAGCCGTCGGCATTGCCGAAGTAGTCAGCGGCCGGCGCCGCGATGACCGCGATGTCGATATGCACTTCGCCGTCCTGCACTGCCTGCCAGCGTCCACCATGCGAGCGCAATACCCCAAGTCCGCGCATGCGGCCGTGCGAGCAATAGTCGCCCAGCGGGCCGTTCATGCTGCCCTCGATATGGTGCACCGCGCCGGATTCCATCAGCTCGATGACCGCCTGGTGGCAGGGGAACGACGCGCTGGGAAACCACACCAGGTCGCGCGCGCCCATGCGGGCAGCCGTCTGAAGCGCGTTGAGCGCGACCAGGTCTCCGTTGCGCAGATGATGATGGCTGCTGATGGTCATGCCATCGCGCAGCCCGCAAAGCCGCAACGCCGTTTCCAGGTCAGGAACCCGCTTGTCCCCGTTTGTGGGATAGTCGCTGTTGCTGCGAATCGGCGGGCCGTATTTATGGCCGGTGGGACGATGTCCGTTGACGCCCTGATACGGGACAGCTTCGCGGCCGTTGACCGAGGCGGGCACGCGCCGTCCGGCGGCATTCGTAATCAAGGCAGGGGCGAGGGCGGTGCTCATGCGTGGCCTCCTGCGGCGACGATGCCCATCTGTTGCGCTCTTGCGACCAGTTTGCGCGCACGCTGCACCACCGGCGCATCGATCATCTTCGAGCCGAGGCTGACCACGCCCAGGCCGCCCGCTTGGGCCTCTTCGTAGGCGGCCACGATCTGCCGCGCCTTCTCCAGCTCTGACGTTGTGGGAGCAAAAGCGCGATGGATGGTCTCGATCTGAATTGGGTGAAGACAGCCCATGCCTTCAAATCCCATGCCGCGCGATGCCTCGCCCCAGCGCAGCAGGCCCTCGCTGTCGGCCACGTCGCCGTATACCGAGTCGATGGCCTGCACACCCGCGGCCCTGGCAGCGTTAACGATACGCATGCGCGCGTAAAGCGACTCCGCACCTCCGGCGGTCTTGGTCACCCCTAAATCCGCGGTGTAGTCCTCCAGTCCGATGGTCAAAGCAGCGATCCGCTCGGAGGACTTGGCGATAGCGAAGGCATTCTCAATCCCAAGCGCTGATTCAAGAATCGGCATCAGCCAGATGGCACGGCCTGCGGATGTTTTCTCCGCGAGTGAGTCGATGGCTGCGGCAACCTGAGTCACCTGTTTCGCAGATTCGACTTTGGGGATGAGGATGAGGTCCGGCGCCTGCGGGACAATCTCCTCGAGATCGGAGAGCCCCAGCGGCAGCGGGTTGATTCGGACCATGCGCTCCGCGGCCCCGAAGTCGACGGTGCGCAGCGCATTGCGCACCAGCAGCCGCGCGGCATCCGTCTCCGCAAAGTGGACGGAGTCTTCCAGATCGAGGATCACCGCGTCGGGCGCGTGCAGCCCGGCGTTGATAAAGTACTTCGGCTCGTTGCCCGGCAGGTAAAGACGCGAGCGGCGCAAGCGGTCGCGCGGTGAAGGCGGCGGAAGCGGAACCGGAGCGGGCAACGCCGGCTTGCCGGGTGAAACTCCGGCGCGCCGTACCGCGGCCTCGACCCGGGCGGCAATCACGAAGGGCAATGCGCCTTCGTCGACGATTGCGATGTGAGCGTGCCCGACTCCTAGGGTTCGCAAAGTGTCGTCCACCTGCCGGCGAATCCGGTCTCCGTAATAGAGCTGCACTCTGGAGCGAAGGGCGATGTCGATGCCGCCGGAGGTCCGCTCCTCAAAG
>DASRGM010000147.1:0-24035 GCA_035651035.1 Terriglobales bacterium | reverse complement strand
ATTCGCCGTTCGCCATTCGCTATTCGCCGTTCGCCAGAAATCGTCGCATCCTATCTCTGGCGAAAAGCGAAGAGCGAATGGCGAAGAGCGAATTGGCGAATGGCGAAAAAACTTCATCCGGCCTTTCCGGCGCTTTGCGATGGCGCCACACTCGCCATGGCTTCCGTGTCCTGGTTCCAGTCGACATTCAGTTCTTCGGTGCGGTCGAGAACGATGTCGTCGCGGGTGCCTCCGAAATACCACCACGCCCACTCGATGAAAGCCTCGACCTTGGCGAGCGTGGAGGTCAGCAGCGCGGCATGAACGCCCAGCCAGGCGGCAAACGCGATCGCGCCTTGCAGCTCGTGGCGGTGCTCGCCAACCTCGGCGACAGCGGCGTTGCGTCCGATCATCGCCATGATGCCTTTATCGAGATACTGAAACTGCTTCCTCGGCTTGCCCTCAAGATCCCGAACGATGTTTTGCGCGCACCACTTGCCCGACTGCTCGGCCACCGAGGCCAGCTGCGGCAAGGGCCGGCCGTCTTTGCCGGCGATGTTGGCGAAGTCGCCCAGCGCGTACACCCCCGTCTGACCGGGAACGGTAAGGTCGGGCTGCACGTCGATGCGGCCGCCGTGTCCGAGCTTGATCCCGAGGCTTTTCGAAACTGAAGACGCCTGCAGCCCCCCCGCCCAGATGACGGTGTGGGTGGGGATGCGCGTGCCGTCGGAGAGCGTGACGTGTTCGCTGCCCACCTCGGTCACGGTGGTGCGCAGGCGGATTTGCACGCCGCGCTGAGTCAACATGCGCGCCGCGTAGCTCTGCGACGAGGTCGAGAAGGCGCCCAGCACGGCATGGCCGGCGTCCACCAGGAAAACCTGCGCGCGATCGAGGGGCAGGTCCTTGTAGGCCTTGTGGACGGTTTCCCGCATCTTCCAGGACTCCAGAATGTCGGCGAAGGCGCCAGCCATTTCCGTGCCCGTGGGGCCGGCGCCCACGATGACGAAGTTCAGCGCTCCTTTGTCGATAAGCGCGTGGTTGGCGTCGGCCGCTTCCAGCATGGCCAGGATGCGCGAGCGCAGCAGTTCGGCATCGTGCAGCGAGTACAGCGGGAAGGTGTGCTCGACCGCGCCCGGGGTGCCGAAGAAGTTCGCCTGCGCGCCCGCGGCCAGCACCAGAAAGTCGCCCTGATACTGGTGCCCGTGCGAGGTGTGCACGGTGTGCGAGTTGAGATCGACGGAGACGACTTCGCCCAGTTTGATGTCTACCCGGGGATGGTTCATCAGCACGCTGCGCAAATTGAAGGCGATGTTGCTGGGCGAGAGCAGCGCCGTCGCCACCTGGTAGAGCAACGGCTGGAACTGCTGATAGTTGTTCTTGTCGATCAGGGTAATGCGAACCTCGGGGTCCGCCGCCGCCAGCTTGCGGGCGCAGTGCAACCCGGCAAAACCGCCGCCCACGACCACTACGTGTTTGGCGCTGTCCGTCTGTCCGGCGGATTCAGTCACGGCCCTAGTGCCCTCCCCAGGCGGTCGTTGCATCGTGCGAAAACTCTTGCGAGGTCCCGTTACACTGCTGAATCGCTGTTCCGCTGTTCGCCATTCGCCATTCGCCATTCGCCAGATCTGACTTACATGAATACCGAACCGCGAATAGCGTCTTGTCACAGCTTCAGCAGGTTCACGCGATCGACGTTCAGCGTCTCGCGCGTGCGGAACACGGCGATGATGATGGCCAGTCCGACTGCGGCTTCGGCCGCCGCCACCACCATCACAAAAAACACGAAGATGTGCCCATCCAGCGACTTAAGCTGCGCCGCGAAGGCCACGAACGTCAGGTTCACGCCATTCAGCATCAGCTCGATCGAGAGAAAAATCGTAATAATGTTGCGCTTGATAAGAAAGCCGGCGACGCCGCAGGCGAACAGGATTGCGCTCAGGATCAGGTAGTACGAAAGAGGAACCATTTTATGCGCCCCCCTTTCGCCATTCGCCAGAGGTCCGCCATTCGCCAGTCGCTGTTCGCCATCCGCCAGAGATCCGCTGTTCGCGATTCGCCGTTCGCCGTTCGCCAGAGATGCCAAGACAATTTCCGGCGAAAAGCGAATGGCAAATGGCGAATGGCGTCTCCGTCATCACTGCTCCTCCCTCCGCGCCAGCACAACGGCGCCCATGATGGCGATGAGGATGAGCACCGAGGTGACTTCGAAGGGCAGCAGGTAGTCGCGGAAGAGCAGATGGCCGACGGCCTGCGGATTGCCGAAGAGGTTCGCGCCGTTCATCACCGTTGGACCGCCGATGCCGATGCGGTCAAGCCCGGTGACGTGGGTGACGAAGCCGGCGGCGATCCCCAGCCCGATGATCAGCGCGGGCACGCCCAGCATCGTCGCCACGCGGCTGGTGTGCGGCAGCCGCTCCTCGGCGCCGGCGTTCAGCAGCATGATGACGAAGACGAACAGCACCATCACCGCGCCGGCATAGACGATGATCTGCACTGCGGCGACAAACTCGGCGCCCAGCAGCAGGTAGATAAGCGCGAGCGAACCCATCACCACGATCAGCGAGAGCGCGCTGCTGATGGGGTGCTTCTGCACCAGGAGGTTGATGGCGCCTCCGACGCACAGAGCAGCGAAGATGAAGAACAGAATCTGAGCCAGCATGTCGGGTTAGAGCCGGCCTTCACGCCGGCGTCAACAGCGTTTCACGGTTCGGTTGGCGATGGTCATTCCTGAATGACCATACCCAACCCTGAAAATTTTCGGTATCACCAACGCGGCGCTGAAGCGCCGCACTACCCTACTTCACCGCAACTACAAAACTCGTCACTACGATGTTCGCAATCGCCAGCGGCAGCAAAAACTTCCAGCCGAAGGCCATGAGCTGGTCATAGCGGAAACGCGGCAGCGTGCCGCGCACCCAGATGTAGAGAAACAGGAAAAAGAAAACCCGTAAGGCAAACCAGAAGACCGGCAGCAGCGACTGCACGATTGGCGGCCCGAAGGTCGGACCGCTCCAGCCGCCCAGGAACAGCACCGACGCCAGACAGGCAACCGTCACCATGTTGGCGTACTCGGCCATGAAGAACATGGCGAACTTCATCGAACTGTACTCGGTGTGATAGCCGGCCACCAGCTCGGTCTCCGCCTCCGGCAGATCGAACGGGATGCGGTTGGTCTCTGCGTAGGCCGCCATGATGTAAATGAAGAAGGCGACAATCTGACCCTGAAAGATATTCCACCTGGGAATGAAGCCGAACCACGTGCCCGCCTGGCCGTTGACGATGTCGCTGAGGCTGAAGCTGCCCGCATAAATCAAGACGCCGATGAGCGAGAGGCCGAGCGCGATCTCGTAGCTGACCATCTGCGCCGAGGCGCGCAGCCCGCCCAGCATGGAGTACTTGCTGTTCGACGACCAGCCCGCCAGCGCCACGCCGTAAACGCCGACCGAGGTGACGCCCAGGATGACCAGCAGGCCGATGTTGATATCGGTGATCTGGATCGGGGTGGTGATGCCGGCGATAGTGATCGACGGGCCGACCGGGATGACCGCGATCGAGGTCAGCGCAGTGGTGACCGCGATGACCGGCGCCAGCAGATATAAAGGCTTGTTGACGTAGGGCGGTGTGAGGTCTTCCTTAAAGATGAACTTTAAGCCGTCGGCGAGCGGCTGCCAGATGCCGAAGGGGCCGACGCGCGAAGGGCCCCAGCGATTCTGCATACGCGCGACGACTTTGCGCTCCAACAGAACGGTGTAGGCCACGGCGGTTAGCAGGATACCGACCGCGATCACGATCTTGATGATCGAAACGATGATGAAGGTGCCGATGCCCATGTGGCCGCTATTCGCTCTTCGCCTTTCGCTCTTCGCCCCGTCTGCAGCTCGAGCCTGAGGCTTCGTATCAGGGCACGACTTCAGGTCGTGCCGAACGAGATCGAAAAACAGACATTACGATCTTCGCTCGCTAATTGCAGAGTTGGAGACCCATATCTTGAAACTTGAAACTCGAAACCGTCTTACGTGCCTTCGGCCCTAATCATGGGGTCGAAACCGGCAACGCTCTCCTCTTTGTCCGACGGAGGATTGTATCGCTCGTACACCGTGTTCAGCGTCGCCGAATAGCGTCCCAGGGTGCCCGAGGTAAACAGCGTGTCGTTCGAGGGCATGATCAGCGCGGGATCGCCCTCGCCGGTTGCGCCGCCGATCTGCACCAGTTGCGAGTGCACATCCTGGCCGGCCAGCAACTGCAGCCGCGAGATGTCGTAGGCGGGCACCAGCCGCTGGATCTCGTCGAGCATGGCCGTGGGATCGTAGGGGCTCATCTTCGGCTCGAGATTGCGGTCGGTGAGCCACACCGCGTGACGATCGGCCTCGCCCGACTGCGCCCCGCGCGATTGCCCCATGTCGACGCGCGTGCCGCCGCCACCGAAGGGCACCAGCTTGTGTACGTCGTAGCCCATGCGCAGCGCGATGCGGATGATGCATTCGAAATCGTTGCGTACGCCGGCGAATTCGCCCGCCTTCTTCAGCAGCTGCACGTCGCCGGCGGTGTTGGTGCAGGTGCCCATCTTTTCGTAGGCGTTGGCCACCGGCAGCACCACGTCGGCGATGGCCGCCGTCTCGGTCAGAAACATCTCCTGCACAATGACGAAGGTCTTCGACAGCGCGAACGGATCGACATTGTAGCGCGCCACCGGGTTCGAGCCGACAACATAAAGCGCCTTGAGGCGGCCGCCCTTGGCGGCATCCATCATCTGCAGCAGGTTCATGCCGGCGGTGGCGGGGATGTCGTCCTGCCATTCCTGATGGAAGCGTGTCGAGGCGGTGACCGGCGCATAGCCGGGCAGCATGTCGGGATAGAGACCCATGTCGGCTGCGCCGCGCGAGTTGGCGTAGTCGCCCAGGCAGAGGAACTTCGCGCCCTGCGCCAGGCCGAAGTCGATCAGCGCTTTCACGTCCGCGCCGCGCAGCTCGGAGCCGAAGACGATGACCAGCCCAGATTCTTTCTTCACCGCATCGCGCAGCTGGGTGAGCGCGTCGCGGGTAAGGCTGGCGGAGACAACCGCATCGGCCGCGCCATCGTTGCCGCCGAGAAACTTAACGAAAGCGGCCTCCGAGCCGGGCGCGATTTGCGCGATCGTCGTAGCCTGGCGGCGCAGTTTGATGGGCACAGAGTTCGCCAGATACAGCTTGGCGCGATGCAGGCGCACGTTGTTGCGGATCTGCCAGGCCAGCAGCGGATGCTGCTCGGTGGGATCGTTGCCGATCAGCAGGATCGCGGGCGCGAAGAAGACGTCCCGCATCGAAGCGGTCGCGTCCTTCTTGCCGCCGAGGGCCGAGATGAACGCCGGATAGTCGGCAGTGCGGTGGTGGTCGATGTTGTTGGTGCCCAGTACCAGCCGCGCGAACTTCTGCAGCAGATAATTCTCTTCGTTGGTGGTGCGGTTCGAGCCGATGACACCGATCGCGTTCGGGCCGCCGCCGTCGCTGAGGATCTCCTTGAACTTAGTGGCGATCAGCTCGAAGGCCTGCTCCCAACTGGCCTTCACCAGCTTGCCGTCGCGCTTGATGAGCGGCTGCGAGAGTCGCGAGGCATCGTGCGCGAAGTCGAAGGCGTAGCGCCCCTTGATGCACAGGAAGTCGCCGTTGATGCCGCTCTTGTCGCGGTTGTCGCCGCGCACGATCTGCATGCCGGTATCGGAGCGGCGCACGCCCAAGGTGGTCTTGCAGCCATCGCCGCAATGGGTGCATACGGTGCCGACGTGGTTCATCTCCCACGGCCGCGTCTTGTAGCGATAGGCGCCGGAGGTGAGCGCGCCGACCGGGCAGATGTCGATGCACATGCCGCACTCTTCGCACTCCAGATGGTCTTCTTTATTGGGCGCGATGATGGCGCTGGAGCCGCGGTTGTGGATGCCGAGCGCCCACACGTCCATGCCTTCACCGCAAGCGCGAATGCACCGATAGCACAGGATGCAGCGCGGCCGGTCGAAGTAGACCACCGGCGACCACTGCTGCTCGTCGCGATGGTTCTTCAGGTCCATGAACTTCGATTCGGCGGCGCCGTACTTGAAGGTCATGTCCTGCAGTTCGCATTCGCCGCCGGCGTCGCAGACCGGGCAATCGAGCGGATGGTTGGCCAGCAGCAGCTCGAGCATCGACTTGCGCGCCTGCTTGATCTTGTCGCTTTCGGTGAGGACCACCATGCCTTCGGCGACCGGCGTGGTGCACGCCGTCTGCAGCTTGGGCATCTTCTCGATTTCCACCAGGCACATGCGGCAGGCGCCCTGCAGCGACAGGCCGGGGTAGTAGCAGAAAGACGGCACCTCGATGCCCATGGACTTGCAGGCCTCGATGAGCAGCGTCCCCGCGGGAACCGTGAGTTTCTTGCCGTCGACGGTGAGGTTGATATCAGGCATAAAACAGCAATTAGCTACTAGCGACTAGCAGTTGGCCAAGCGGCGGGTGCCCCATCCTTTCGCCGTCTTTTGGCGAAAGGGTGGGAGAGATCGCTCTACCCGGGCTTTGTGTCGTCCCTAAAGGGACTCTCGTCCTCAAACACCCTGCTGACCCAGCGCTTCCGCGCTGGGCTAATCACTTTCGCCCTTCGGGCTTTCGGGCTAGCCACAAGCCACTGACAAACTGGTCACTGTCCATTAGCCAGTGGCCACTAGTTCTTCCACCTTCTCACACGGACACGGCCGGCCATCCAAGTGCGCCTCGAACTCCGGCCGGAACTTCTCGATATACGATTGCATCGGCATGGCCGCGGCGTCGCCCAGCGGACAGAAGGTGCGTCCCAGCATGTTGTCCGCAAGATACTTCATGTTGTCGATGTCCTTCATCACGCCGCCGCCGGAGTGGAAGCGGATGAGCGTCTTCTTCAGCCAGTCGGTGCCTTCGCGGCAAGGGATGCACCAGCCGCAGCTCTCGTGCTGATAGAACTTCATGACCCGCAACGCGAATTTCACGATGCAAATCCGGTCGTCCAGAACGATGACCGCGCTGGAACCCATCATCGAGCCAGCCTTGGCCATGCCATCGTAGTCGAAGGGAGCATCAATCTCTTCCGGCCTGAGAATCGGCACCGACGAGCCGCCCGGGACTACCGCCTTCAGCTTGCGGCCTCCCTGGATGCCGCCCGCAACCTCGTAGATCAGCTTCTTGAAGTTGTATCCCAGAGGCAGTTCGTAGACACCAGGCTTTTCCACATTGCCGCTGACACTAACCAGGTGCGTGCCGCCGTTCTTCGGCGTGCCGAGATCGGCAAACCACTGTCCGCCGCCAAGAATGATGTGCGGAACGCTGGCCAGCGTCTCGACATTGTTGATGACGGTTGGACCGCCCCACAGTCCCACAACCGCGGGGAAGGGCGGCTTGATGCGTGGAACGCCGCGCTTGCCCTCGAGCGACTCCATGAGCGCCGACTCTTCCCCAACTTCATAGGCTCCGGCGCCGGAGTGGACATAGACATCCAGATCGTGGCCCGAACCGAAGATGTTCTTGCCGACAAAGCCGCGCGCGTAGGCGTCGGCCACCGCCTTCTCCATGATCTCGACCAGGTAGCGATATTCGCCGCGCAGGTAGATGTATCCAACCTTGGAATTGATGGCGAGCGCCGCGATCATGACGCCTTCGATGACGGAGTGCGGATCGTGCTCGAAAATGAGGCGGTCTTTGCAGGTGCCGGGCTCGCTCTCGTCGCCGTTACAGAGGACGTATTTCGGCCTGGCCGACTGCTTGGGAACGAACGACCACTTCATGCCCGTGGGGAAGCCTGCGCCGCCACGCCCGCGCAGGTTCGACGTTTTCACCTCGGCGATGATGGCGTCGGGCTGCATGCCCAGCGCCTTCTGCAGCGCCTTGTAGCCGTCGAGCTCGAGGTAGCGGTCGAGCGAGGTCGCACCCATGCCGAAGCGCTTGGAGACGACCCTGATTTCGTCGGGATGGGAAACGAGATATGCCATGCTCGCTCTTCGCCATTCGCTGTTCGCTTGTCGCCAGAATTGCTCGCCAGCGGGATCTGGCGAAGGGCGGAATAGCGAACGGCGAACAGCGTCCTACTGCCTCTCCTTCTTCTTAATCCCCTCGATCAACTCGTCAATCTTTTGCGGCGTCAGGTTTTCGACGAACTCGTAGTTCAGCATCATGGCCGGGGCCCAGGAGCAGGCGCCGATACACTCGACTTCTTCGAGGTGAAACAGCCCGTCCGGGGTCGATTCCTTGTGGCCTACGCCCAGCTTCTTCTTGCAATGCTCGAACAGATCGTCGGCGCCGCGCACCAGGCAGCTGACGTTGGTGCAGATCTGGAAGTTGTATTTGCCGATCGGGTGGGTGCGCATCATCGAGTAGTAGCTGATGACGTTGCGCACCTCTAGGTCCGAGAGCTCGACGCGCTGCGCGAGCTCGTGAATGGCCTCGTCGGTGATGGCCCCGAGCTCGTCCTGAACGTAAAGCAGGATGGGGACGAGTACGGAGCGCTTGGTCGGGTAATGGGTGACCATATCGGCGAAGCGCTGTTCGAGTTGGTCGGAGAATTTCATCAAGAAGCAACTAGCGACTAGCAATTAGCCGGGTGCCCCATCCTTTCCCATCTTTTGGGAAAGAATGGGAGATGCCGCATCTATTCAAACTCACGCTTCGGCGACGCCTGTTCCGGTCCCAGACGTCCGGCAACGATTTCCGACATGTAATAGTTCTCGCTTCTCATGCGGCAGCCGGCGATGCGCCGCAACATTGCGAGCTGGCCGATGTGCGTTAGCGCATCGGCAATCGGGCCTTGAAACAGCGCCTCGGCAGTTGTGTGCAGCGGTTCGCCTGAGGCCAGGTAATCGTCCAGCGCGTGCAGTGTCGAATGAAATCGCTTAACCTCATCCTCCCACCCGAGCGGCGTCGAATCGTTCCACTTCTGATCGCCTCGCGCGATCGAGAGCGCCCATTCGAACAGGTCGCCGATGTGCGCCAAGATCTGCACCGGAGTGCGGCCGGCATCGTCCATCTTGAATTCCGCGAACGACGACGGCGCGCCGCGCAGCGTCTTGCCGCCGCGATAGGCTACTGTTGCAAGCGCGTGCCGCAGCAGTTCGCGCTTTGCATCCACGACGGGTTGGGCCGATGTTGCCATTCAATGTCGCCGCTCTGCGGCTGGTGCCGTCCCTAAAGGGACACGGAACCGTTAATCGTTCGTTACCCAGCATTCCGCTCGCCTGCGGAGTCGCTCCATGCTGGGCTAAGTTATGCCGTGCCTGCGGCACTCTGTCTAGGGTTGGAGCCGTGCCCTAATTCATCTCCACCGAACGTCGCGCCAGCCAGCCACACTTAACTGGCCACTAGCCACTGGCCACTGCCTCACCTGTCGCAGTCTCCCAGCACAATGTCGATGCTTCCGATCGCGGCCACCACGTCGGCAATCAAGCGTCCCTCGCACATCGGACGCAACGTCTGCAAATTCGCGAACGAGGGCGAGCGCATGTGCACGCGATACGGTTTGGCCGTCCCGTCGCTGACCACGTAGTAGCCCATCTCACCGCGCGGCGACTCGATCGGCATGTACACCTCGCCTTCGGGCACGGTGAAGCCTTCGGTCACGATCTTGAAGTGATAGATGAGCGCTTCCATCTGCGTCTTCATCTTCTCGCGATCGGGCAGCACGACGTGGGGCGCGTCGGCCTTGGTCGGACCCTCCGGCATGCCTTCCAGCGCCTGCATACAGATCTTCTGCGACTCGCGTAGCTCGGCCACGCGGATCAGGTAGCGCGCATAGACGTCGCCGTCTTTGGAGATTGGCACATTGAACTTGAAGTTCTCGTATCCGGTGTAGGGCAGGTCGCGGCGCAGGTCGACATCGACGCCGCTGCCGCGCAGCGTCGGCCCGGTGGCGCACAGCGCAATCGCATCCTCCGGCGACAGATACGCGACACCCTTGGTGCGCTCCACCCAGATGGGATTCGAGGTCAGCAGGTTCTCGTATTCGTCGATGTTGCCGGGAAAGCGCGTGAGGAACTTCTTCGCGCGATCGAGCCAGCCCAGCGGCGGGTCCAAGGCAAGGCCCCCGATGCGGAAGTACGAGGTCATCATACGCTGGCCGCTGACTGCTTCGAACAGCCGCAGCACGTCCTCGCGCTCGCGGAAGCAATACAGGAAAACGGTCATCGCGCCGATGTCCATGGCGTGCGTGCCCAGCCACACCAGGTGCGAGTTGATGCGCGTGAGCTCGTTCAGCAGCACGCGGAGCCACTGCGCGCGCGGGGGAATCTCCAGCCCCAGGAGTTTCTCGACCGCCAGGCAGTAGGCCAGGTTGTTGGTCATGGGGCAGAGATAGTCGATGCGGTCGGTCATGGGCACGACCTGCTGGTAGAACTTGGCCTCGCAGGTCTTCTCGATGCCGGTGTGCAGAAAGCCGATATCGGGCATGATGCGCACGATGGTTTCGCCATCCACCTCCAGCAGCAGCCGCAGCACGCCGTGGGTCGACGGATGTTGCGGACCCATGTTCAGGACCATCGTCTTGTCTTGCGACGGGTCCAGCACCGGGGTGGGAGTCATGTGCGCCATCAGCGGTAGCCCTCGACGGGATAGTCCTTCCTTAATGGATGACCTTCCCAATTGTCCGGCATCATGATGCGGGCCAGATTCGGGTGCTGGTCGAAACGTACTCCGAACAGGTCCCAGACCTCGCGCTCGAAGAAGTTGGCGCCGGGCCAGATGGAGGTCAGCGAGTCGATGTTGGGATCTTCAGCCTGAAGTTTAACTTTCAGCCGCAAATACTTCTTTTTGCTGGTCGAGAAAAGCTGATAGACGACCTCGAAACGGGGCTCGCGCGGCAACCAGTCGACGCAGGTGATATCGGCAAGCGCGTTATAGGCGAGCGCAGGATCGTTCTTCAACGTGAGGCAGGCCTCGCGCAAGGCGACGCGATGAAGCCAGACGATCAGCTGGCCGCGATCGAGCTTGGCGCCTTCAACGGCAGCGGCGTTCCACGCCAGCAGCGCGGCGACCTCAGGGCGGTCCTTCAGTTGCGCGATGTCGGTGATTGCCGGCTCAAGAGCCATCTAAATCTTCTCCGCCTTGCCCTCGACCCCCGCAAGTCCTAAAAGCGAGACTTGCCGCGGCCGCGAAACTACTGCTTATTCCAGTCGAGCACGCCTTTTTTCCAGACGTACCACAAGCCGGCGAACACGATGCCGATATAAACCAGCATCTCCCAGAACCAGAACATGCCCAGGCCCGCGCTCTTGAGCGACTGGCCGATCACGGCCCAGGGATAAAGAAAAACCGCTTCGACATCGAAGAGGATGAACAGCATCGCCACCAAGTAGAACTTTACGGTGAAGCGGGTGCGAGCGTTGCCCACCGGCTCCATGCCGCATTCATAGGGCGACATCTTCTGTTTGTTGTATTTGTGCTGGCCGATGAAGTAGGAGAGCAGGACGATGCCGCACGCGATGAGGCCGGCCACACAAATGTGGATCAGCAGCGGTAGATAGCGCGCAAAGTAGAGATCCGGCATGATTGGCGGAAGCCCAGGAGACGCCCTGCACTGCGAATGAACATCCGAGTTTAGAGTCGATAGCCAGCGATGTCAACCGCAGGAAGCACTTCATTCATCGAGCATTCATGAGCACAATTTCGAGTTGCAAGTTTCGAGTTTCAAGTTGCGGAAAAGGCGCGCTGCCCCAGGCTTTGACGATTAGAATCTGCAAGAGGGGTGTGCTGCATGATTCGGCTTCTCTGGGCGCTGCTGTTCTCGTTGGGCGGGGCGGTAAGCGTCTGGGCGCAGATGGAGCCGTGTCTGGCAGGGGCGGACATGCCGCAATGCGGCATCAAAATCGCGCTCGATCCGCCGCCCAATCCGCCCGATGGAAACGCATTGAGCGTCCCCAACGAGATCACGGTCGAAGTTCCCTCGCGGATCAAAGCGACGAAAGTCCAGCTGAGTTCCGGGCCGAAGGGAGCGCAGGCATCGGATTTCAAGCCGGTGACGGAGGCTGCGAAGTTCAAGAAGGCCGGCAATGTCGAGCGCTTTCGGCTCAAGGTTGAGAACTGTCCCGCGGGCATGGAGAGCCTTCAGTTCAAGGTCATCTCGCCGAAGTTCCCCTACCCGATCACGATCGATCGGGAGTACGAGTGCAACGGTCGTACGGGTCAGTAGCGACTTCACCCTCCGCCGACGAAGTGAACGATCTCCAACCTGTCGCCATCGTTGAGTGGTGTCTCACTCCATTGCGCGCGCGGCACAATCTCGCGGTTGAGCTCGACGGCGACGCGGTCGGACTTCATCCCAAGCTGCTCGACCAGCTGATCGACAGTCAGAGAAGCTTCAAACGTCTGCTCTTTGCCGTTGATGATGAGGCGCATAGTTACAGTTTCAAGTTTCGAGTTTCAACTTTCAAGCTGAGTCCGAGCCGGCTTTGCCACCGAAACATCGAGGCCCACAGCTCTGACAGCGATTACAACTTCCAGATGGTCGCGGTGATGTTCCAATATGCGGCGAGGGTTTCGCCTAACGGACGCTGGCGCGCCCCGAGCACAGCGGCCAGGGATCGCACCAGCATGCCGCCGCTGATCGCGAGCCGCAGAATCGTCACCTCCGCGTGGCGGAAATGCTTCCTCGCATAGAGCAGCATGTTTCCGTACCAGAAGATTTGCCGCGCTCGAAAGCTGAGTTGTCCCACACTGTGGGCGCCGGTGTGATGAAACCGCGCCTCTGGACAATAGAAGGTCCGACCGCCCTGGTCCCGCAGGCGCTTGCAAAAATCCACATCCTCGAACCAGACGGGAAAGAACTGTTCGTCGAAGCCGCCCAGCTTGTCCCACATTGTGCGACGCACTGCCAGGCACGCGCCTGCCGGCTGTTCGACCTCTTGCTGCCGCGAGTAGTCGGCGTCCAGATAGCGATACTTTCGATTGACCTGATTGCGCGGCCAGAGCTGATTGATTAACAACGACTCGCAGGCGAGCGGCGCCAGAGTGGCGATGCGGCGAAAGGCGAAGCCGCGACTGGGTTTGCCGTCCTCATCGAGCAACGCGCCGCCCGCGGCGTCGGCACCCGTCGCGTCCATGCAGCGCAGCAGGGCCCCCACCGCTCCGGGTTCGGCGATTGCGTCGGGGTTCAGGATGAGCACAATTTCGCCTCCGGCATCGCGCACGCCCTGATTCACCGCTGCCGCGAAGCCGGCGTTCTTCTGATTTGCGATCAGCCGCACCGGATGTAATGCGCTGAACTCTTCAACTTGGGGCACGGTGTCGTCGGCGGAAGCATTGTCGACGACGATGATCTCGCACGGCTCGCCGGCCAGCGCCTCCAGACACGCCCGAATGCTCGCAGCGGAGTTGTACGTCACAATGATTGCCGTGCAGCGCATAGCGGGAAGAAGCAGGAATTATAATGTCGCAGCACTCTGATACGAGACGAATCATAGAGAGCCGGATTGCGGTTCGCATTCGAAGCGTAACTGTTCAGAAAATGTCCATCACCGCAGCCACACCCGTGAGCACGAGCAACTTGCAGATCATCGAGACTTCCCTTCCCGGCGTACTCCTGATTCAGCCGCGCGTTTTCGGCGACGCCCGCGGCTTCTTCATGGAAACCTACCGGCAAAACGTGCTGGCTGAGGCCGGCATCGCCGAGACATTCGTACAGGACAATCACTCGCGCTCAGCGCGGGGGGTGCTGCGCGGGCTGCACTACCAACTGCTCCGGCCGCAAGCCAAGCTGTGCCGCGTCGCGCAAGGCGAGGTGCTCGACGTGGCCGTCGACATCCGCGTGGGCTCGCCGCACTTCGGCAAGTGGGTTGCTGTGGTGCTCTCGGAGGAAAACCGCACGCAGATCTACATTCCCCAAGGCTTCGCGCATGGATTCGTCGTGCGCTCGGAGACCGCAGACTTCCTCTACAAGTGCAGCGACTACTTCGACGCCTCTGACGATCGCGGCGTACTGTGGAACGATCCGGCGCTCGGCATCGACTGGGCCGAGCCCTCGCCCCTCATCTCCGAAAAAGACCAGCGCTACCTGCCGTTGGCAGGGATCGCCCACGACCAGTTACCGAGGTTCGAGCGGTGAGCCTGGAGGCCGCCACCGCGGCCCCGCGGCTGCTCGTTACCGGCGCTCACGGGCAGGTCGGCTGGCACCTGCAGCGCGCCCTCGCACCGCTGGGCGAGGTGGAGGCGCTGGGCCGCGGAGATTTGGATCTCGCCGATCTCGGTGCGGTCAGCACCCTGCTTAGCGATCTTCGTCCCGACATAGTCGTGAATGCCGCAGCGTACACCGCTGTCGACAAAGCGGAGAGCGAGCCTGAGCTGGCGCACGGTATTAATGTGGAAGCCCCCGCGGCGATGGCGAAAGAGTGTGCCGCCACGGGCGCGCTGCTGGTGCACTACTCCAGCGACTACGTGTACGACGGCAGCAAGAGCGCGCCCTATGGCGAGAGCGATGCGACCGGCCCGCTGAGCGTTTACGGCACGACCAAGCTGGGCGGCGATGAGGCGATCATCGCCAGCGGCTGTGCGCACATCATCCTGCGTACCACGTGGGTATATGACATTCGCGGCAAGAACTTTCTGCGAACCGTATTGCGGCTGGCACGCGAGAAAGACGAGCTGCGCATGGTGGGCGACCAATTCGGAGCGCCCACATGGGCGCGCAGTATCGCCGAGGCCACAGCCCTTGTTCTGGCGCGCGCGCTGCAGCGCAGGAGCGCCGGCGGAGCGTGGCCGATCGGGCTGTTTCATCTCACCGCTGCCGGACAGACGAGCTGGGCAGGATTTGCGCAAGCGATCCTGGAGGACTATGAAGACATCCTTGACTGGCCGGCGGAGACCAGCGAATTCGGCGGCGAGTTGAAGGCCAGGCGCGTAGTGGAGATTACGACCGCGCAGTACAAAACTGCGGCGCGCCGGCCGCGCAATTCGGTGCTGTCGAATGCGCGCATCCAGGCGGCGTTCGGCATCGTGATGCCCGAGTGGCGCGACCAGCTGCGGCTTGCCTTGCAGGATGCGATTCGCTGATAATTGCGGGTACTCTTTTGCGTAATCATCCCCTAGAAATTATCGGGTAGAGCAGGCCTTCAGGCCTGCGTCAGGCGCGGGGACGGGGCTGGTTTCGAGATGAGGTCTTTCGACACCATCTCAAACCAAACAAAATTTGTAAGCCCATGACGCCGCCCTGAAGGGCCGCTCTACCCTGGCGCTGTTCCCCGAGAACGGAGACCTATGAAGGGCATAGTCCTGGCGGGCGGTATCGGCTCGCGCCTCTATCCGCTCACCCGCGTCACCAACAAGCACCTGCTGCCGGTGTACGACAAACCCATGATCTACTATCCGCTGCAGATCCTGGTGGACGCCGGCATCCGCGACATCCTCATCGTCACCGGCGGCCACAATGCCGGCGACTTCCTGCGACTGCTGCAGAACGGCAAAGATTTCGGGCTGCATCAGCTCAGCTTCGCCTATCAGGAGGGCGAGAGCGGCATCGCCGACGCCTTGAGGCTCGCCGAGCCCTGGGCGCGCGGCGACAACATCTGCGTGGTGCTGGGCGACAACATCATCGAAGGCGACATTCGCGAGGCGGCGTGCGGATTCGAGCAGCTGGACAAGGGCGCCATGGTGATGCTGAAGCAGGTCGAGGACCCGGAGCGCTTCGGCGTGCCGGTCTTCGAGAACAATCGCATCGTGCGCATCGAGGAGAAGCCAAAGAAGCCGCTGTCACAGTTCGCGGTGATCGGCGTTTACTTCTACGACGCGACGGTCTTCGACCGCATTCGGCGGCTGAAGCCGTCGGGCCGCGGCGAGTACGAGATCACCGACGTCAACAACAGCTATATCGAAGAGGGCACTCTGCACCACAGCCTGCTCGAGGGCTGGTGGACCGACGCGGGTACCTTCGAATCGCTGTGGCACGCCAGCAATATGGTGCGCGAGAAGGTGAAGCGTAACGCGCAGGACGCGGTGAAGAACGCGGAGGAAGTGACGCAGGTGCACCGCGCATGAAGCTACTCATCACGGGCGGCGCGGGCTTCATCGGCTCCAACTTCGTTCACCAGGCGATCGCCAAGCATCCCGATTGGAAGCTGGTGATGCTCGACAAGCTGACTTACGCCGGCAACCTGAAGAACCTTGAACCGGCGCTGAGCGACGCGCGCTGCGAATTCGTGCAGATGGACATCTGCGATCGCGGCGTGCTGGAGCCGCTGCGCGGCTGCGATGCGGTGATTCACTTCGCCGCCGAAAGCCACGTCGATCGCTCGATCGAGGACGCGTCGGCGTTCGTGCGCACCAACGTCGACGGCACGCACAACCTGATCGAGGCAGCCCGAAAAGCGGGCGTACCGCGCTTCGTGCACGTCTCCACCGACGAGGTGTACGGCTCGCTCGGGGAGACCGGACAATTCTCCGAAGAGACGCCGCTGCAGCCGAACAGCCCATATTCGGCGACGAAAGCTGCATCCGACCTGCTGGTGCTGGCCTATGTGCACACTCACAAGTTTCCCGGCATCGTGACGCGCTGCTCGAACAACTACGGGCCGTATCAGTTTCCCGAGAAGTTCATCCCGCTGATGATTGCGCAGGCAATGGCGGGCGAACGGCTGCCGGTGTACGGCAAGGGCGCGAATGTGCGCGACTGGATCCACGTCGACGATCATTGCAGCGCGCTGCTCACCATCCTGGAGCGCGGGCGCGAGGGTGAGGTGTACAACATCGGCGGCGGCTGCGAGATGCAGAACCTCGAGGTCGTGAAGCTGATCCTGAAAGCGCTGGGGCGCGGCGAGGAACTGATCCAGTTCGTCACCGATCGGCCGGGGCACGACCTGCGCTATGCGATCAACTGCGAGAAGCTGGCGCGCGAACTGGGGTGGACTCCGCAGGTGAACTTTGCTCGGGGGCTGGCGGAGACGATCGCGTGGTATCGCGATAATCAGGCTTGGCTGAAAGATGTGCAGAGCGGGCAATATCGCGATTACTATCAGCGGCACTACGTGCACCGCGAGAAAACCTTCGCGGGGAGATAGAGCGTTTTCACCACGGAAGCACGGAATACACGGAATTTTGGGGTCTGTTGATTATCGATACATCGTTCAGACTGTTTTCGCCGCACCCTTCTTACGTCGCTTACCCTTAGACGAAAGAAATTCCGTGTGTTCCGTGCTTCCGTGGTGAACCCAAAACGATCCATGCGGAAGACAGCCTCCAGTAAAAAGCCGGCGTTCGCGATTGCCATCCTGGCGGCCGGCAAGGGTACGCGGCTGAAGTCGCGGCGGCCGAAGGTGCTGCACGAGATTGGGGGCAAGCCGCTGCTGGCGCACGTCGTCGCTGCTGCGACGCAGGTTGTGCCCGCGCAGAATATCTTCGCCATCATTGGGCATGAGGCCGACAAAGTGCGCGCCGCGCTGGCGTCCACCGGAATCGGATTCGTGCTGCAGCGCGAGCAGCGCGGCACCGGTCACGCCATGATGGAAGCGCGCAAGGCGCTGGCGCCCTTCAAGCACGTGCTGGTGCTCTCCGGCGATGTACCGCTGATCGCGCCGGAGACGATCGCGCGCGTCCGCGACTTTCACATCCAGCACGATGCCGCGATGACGGTGCTCACGGCCGAGCCGACCGATCCCACCGGCTATGGCCGCGTCTTCCGCCGCATCGTTCGAGGCAAGTCGAGCGACGATATCGAGCGCATCGTCGAGCAGAAGGCGCTGCGCGGCGAGCAGGCACAGAATCGCGAGATCAACTCCGGGATTTACGCGTTCGCCACCGCGCCGCTATATGAGCACATCGACCGGCTGGGCACCGACAACGCGCATCACGAGTACTACCTGACCGACGTCGCCGAGCTGCTGCGCAAAGCGGGCGACAAGGTCCTCGCCTTGCGCGCCGAGGATTCGAGCGAAGTGCTGGGCGTCAACACGCGCGTGGAGCTGGCGGAGCTCGACGCCAAGCTGCGCGCGAAGAAGACCCGCGAGCTGATGGAGGCGGGCACGACGATCTTCCGTCCCGAGACTTGCGACATCGACGCGGACGTCACGATCGGGACAGACACGGTCATCGAGCCGTTTGTGCAGCTCATTGGGCGCACCAAGATCGGCGCCGACTGCCGCATCCGCTCGTATTCCGTGATCACCAATTGCGAGATCGGCGACGGCGTGCTGATTCGGCCCGGCTGCATTCTCGAAAACTCGATCGTGCGCAACGGAGCGCAGCTGGGGCCCTATTCGCATCTGCGGCCGGGCAGCGATATCGGCGAGGGCGCGCATGTGGGCAACTTCGTCGAGACGAAGAAGACACGGCTGGGCAAAGGCTCGAAGGCCAATCACCTTACTTATCTCGGGGACGCCGAGATCGGCGCAGGGGTGAACGTCGGCGCGGGGACCATCACCTGCAACTATGATGGCGTGAACAAGCACACCACGATCATTGAAGATGGCGCGTTCATCGGCAGCGACACGACGCTGGTGGCGCCGGTGCGCGTCGGGCGCGACGCCTATGTGGGAGCGGGATCGTGCATCACCGAAGATGTGCCGCAGGATGCGCTCGCCGTGGCGCGGGGGCGGCAGGTCAACAAAGAGGGCTGGGCGAAGGAGCGGCGCGCAAAAATTGAGGGCGCAAAGAAGCAGGCCAGAAGCTCGCCGTAAATAGCAACCTCCAGGAGCCAATTGGAGGTTTTTGAAATAACTGCACCCGGCCGCGAAACGAATACGTTGTAGCAGCGAACCGCTGCGCTCTCCACAACATCCACAGCTCTCGCCCGCCGCAGCTTTCGATTTCCCGCCATTCTGGCGCCTCTCGAGCCATCTAACTGATTTGGAGGCCTTATGCCGAAGAGCACTGATAAGAAGACTATGCCCGAGATGCCGGGCAGCAACCCTAGCGTCAATCCGAAGACGGGAGCGGTTAATCCGTCGGCGCCGACCGTCGGCACCGAAGGATGGGGGAACACCAGCGACGAGCGGCGCGTGCTGCAGCAGAACGAGCCGGCCGAGAAGCGCGCGGGCCAGAAGAAGAGCAATCCGGGCGACAGCATGACGGCGGCGTCGGAGCACGAGAGCGAACGCGCCGGCGCCCACAAGCGTCCCAGCCAGCGCGAGAGCAGCCAGCATGACCTGTCGCGCCGCACCAGCGCATCGGCGCACTCGATGAACGTCGACCAATCGTCCGCCAGCCACAGCTTCCGTTGCGCCGACATGGGCCACGCTAACTGCCGCTGGGAGGCGAGCGGCGACTCAGAGGAAGAGGTGATGCGGCAGGTCGAGGAGCACGGGCGGAAAGATCACGGCATGTCCGACTGGAGCGAGGCCATGCGGCGCAAGGTGCGTGACAACATTCACCGTCGCGAGGCGGCGTAGGCAGAAAAAGCCTTCAGCCAGCGCCACGCGCGAGAAGCAGTACGTTCAGGGGCTGAGATCGTGTTCGATCTCAGCCCTTGACCCTTTAGGCTAATTCTCGCCTGAAGGCCCTCGCCGTCGTATGAAAATCTCAAACGTTCAGGTGATACGGGATTGTCGCCACGGTGATGCGCTGGTTGCCATTGAACAGCAGCAGCGCGCGAATGGCTTCCGGGCGATTGTTATGCAGCAGGTAGTGCCACCAGTGGCTCTCCACCAGCTCCGGAATGAGCATAGTGATGACGCGGTCGGGATGGGCAATCTGCTGCTCCATGGCGAAGTCGACGATGGGCTTCACGATAAAGCGATAGGGTGAATCCAGCACGACCAGCTTGGGCGGCGCCAGCCCGGCAGCTTTAGCGGGCGCCTCGATCAGCTCATTCCACTGTTCGCGGAAGCGGTCGGTCTCCTCTCCGCAATGCACGTGGACGACGCAGATTTCGCGCGAGAGCGTCCAGGCATAACGCAGCGCTTTTTCCGCCACTGTGCTCCAGCGGTCGAGGGGGATGAGCACCATCGGCTCGCATAGGTCGTCGGTCTTCACCGGAGTGGTGATGTTGATTTCCTGCCCCACCTTGGCATAGTGCCGCTGGACCCGGCGCATCATGACGATTAGCGCGGGGATCAGCAGCACGGTGATCCAGGCGCCATCGAGAAACTTGGTCATCAGCACGACCAGGGTGGTGATCCCGGTGGCGAGCGCGCCCAATCCGTTCAGGAACATGCTGCGGCCGGAGCCCGGACCGCCGACGCGCTTCCAGTGAATCACCATGCCGGCCTGCGATAGGGTGAAAGCCAGGAACGCGCCGATGGCATAAAGCGGGATCAGCCGGTCGGTTACCCCGCGAAAGATGAGGAGCAGGATTCCGGTGAGCAGCGCAAGCGCATAAACGCCCTGGGCAAAGATCAGGCGCCGCCCTCGCAGCACGAAGGCGTGCGGCAGGTATCCATTGCCGGCGATGGCGCGGGACAGGCGTGGGAAGTCGGCGAAGGCGGTGTTGGCCGACAGCGACAGCACAACCAGGATGGAGCCGATGCTGACGTAGTAGAAGACGCCGCGCCCGGTGACCGCGGCCAGCAACTGCGAAAGGATGCTGTCGTAGCCGGGAGCGCCGGGATCGGTGGCCGCGATGCCGTAGCGAGGGACAAGGTAGGCGATGCCCAACAGCATCACCACCAGGATGGCAATGATGATGGTCAGGGTACGCTTGGCGAATTTGTCGGTCGGATCGCGAAAAGCCATGACCCCATTGCTCACGGCCTCGACCCCGGTCATGGCGGTACAGCCACTGGAGAAGGCGCGCAGCAACAACCAGCCGCCAACCATGCCGGTAGCGCCGCTGAGCTTCGGCAGCGTCACCATCGGGATGGGGTGGCCTCCGGCGGCGACCGTTTTGTACAGCCCAATCGCAATCAATGCGAACAGACAGCCGATGAAGAGATAGGTGGGCAACATGAAAATGCCGCCCGACTCCTGCACGCCGCGAAGGTTCACGATGGTGATGAGGATCAGAATGCCCAGGCAGAGGCGCAGGGTGGCATGTTGCAGCGAGGGCACGGCCGAGACCAGCGCGCCCACTCCGGCGGAGATGCCGACCGCGGCGGTCAGAACGTAGTCGATCATGAGCGCGGCGGCGGCGAGCAGGCCCATCGCCGGACCGAGATTTTCGCTGGCGACGGTATAGGAGCCTCCGCCTTGCGGATAGGCCGCGATGGTCTGGCGGTAGGAGAAATACACGATGCCGAGCAGGATGATGATGCCGACGGTAATAGGCCAGATATAGGCGGCGCCCGCCATGCCCAGCGGAATCAACAGCGTTAGCGCGGCTTCAGGGCCATAGGCGGCCGAGCTCAGGGCATCGAGGCCGAAGATGGGTATGCCCTTCACCGCGCCAATGCGCTCGGCCTTCTCTTCCTCGGTAGCCAGAGGTCGGCCGAAGAGCGCGTCCGTCAGGTGGAAGCCACGCTTTTCTTTCGTCACGACAACAGTCGGAGTGCCCACAGTGCCAAGAAGAATAAATGTTGAGCGAGGAATGCGTCTTGAAGATTCTGTAACAATCGCGAGGGCGAATGAAGAGCTGCGGCGCCGGTCGGGGTAGTGCAGCGCTGCGGTACGGCGGCTAAACAGTTTGCTGATAAACCCGAAAAGGCGGCTTCGTCGCGAGCTGAAGCTCGATCGGAAGGACGAAATTAGATTTTCGCGGACCTGAAGGCCAGCCATTACCCATTCTTGTCTTTGGGAAGTTCGACTGGAATCTCGAGCATGGGGCGACCCATCCGCTCGGCTTCCTCGGGGCTGACGCCGGCCATCTGCATCCTGCGGTTCTGGATTTCGCGCAACTGAACCAGGATCGCGCGCTCCTGCTCGACGTATTCCTCTTCGGTGATCGCGCCATCCTCAAGCAGGGTTTGCAGCTCCAGCAGGCGCTCCTTGATAGGAGCGTCGTCGGTGTACTGCTCTTCGGCGGCGCGCGCGAGCGTGCGCAGGATGAACTTGAAGCCGGAGATAGGCGAAAGCAGAAGGTCGTCGATGAGGAGCATGGAATACCAGTGGTCAGTTGCCAGTGGTCAGTGGTCAGTGGTCAGTGGCCAGGGACTAGGCTCAGCAGTCAAAAACTAAATGTTCGATTCGCGTTCTCCACCTAAGAATTTGATCCGCGTTCTGTGACCCTGACCCCTAATCCCTGGTCCCTGACCCCTGTTCCCTTTTTTAACCCGAGCTGCTGGGCTCCAGCTTCAGCCGGATATTCACAAAGTTATACGGCGGCCATGGGCCA
The DNA here is from genome assembly GCA_035651035.1 of Terriglobales bacterium. Classification (GTDB taxonomy): domain Bacteria; phylum Acidobacteriota; class Terriglobia; order Terriglobales; family Acidobacteriaceae; genus Bog-257. Next base: position 1,913 of record DASRGM010000147.1, on the reverse strand, counting down.
GTGTATTTGAAATTAAGCCGCTCGCCGAACTTTTTGGCGATGCGGTTTACGGCGGCATCGAACTCGGCCTCGCGCTCGCGCTCCAGCAGAAACGCCGCATTGAGGATCATCTTGTCGCCGATCGGCTTGTTGTCGCGCGAGGCCACGCAGATTTCGCGCAGCGTCTCATAGATATCGCGCACATAGCCGCCGGAGCGTTCTTCCAGCGCCTTGTCGATCATGCGGCCCAGCTGCATGCGCGCGAAATAGGTCGACTGCAGATGCTTGCGAGTGATCTCCTGGTGAAAGCGGTGGATTTCTTCGTGCTCGCGCTGCAGCTCCTCGATGATGCGATCGCGGTCCCAGGTGACCTTCAGGCCGAATTCCACCTTGCCCGCCATTTGCTTCAGTACGTCCTTGACTGAGGAGTAGATACTGCGCAGCACCTCGCGAATGTCTTCGTCGGTGCGAAAAACCGTCCCAAAGCTCATGGGGATAATGGTGTGGGTCTTCATTACGGTCTCAATGACGTGCTCGTGCGAGAGGGCGTTCTCGCGCGTGGGATCGAAGATGAAGACCGGGGTGCGGCTGACCACGGCCGCGATGTCACCGTGGGTAACCACGTACACCATCTCACCGGTACCGCCGATACCCATGCGGCCGAAGGTTACGGGATCGCGCGATTGGATGATGCCGTAGACATAGCGGCCCTCCTGGCGAACGTCGGGCACGGGAATAGGTCCGATGGCAAACTCCTCGGCAGGCAGGCTACCGAGCTTCAAGGCCGGCGCCGGCGCGGGCACCATAGCAACCGGTTGCGGCTTAGGGGCTGCGCTTTTTGCGGCTTTGGTCTTTCGGGCCGACTTAGCCGGCCGCCTCGTGCTGCTCATAGTTCTCCTTCAGCAATCCGGTAATCGTCTCGAGTAGTTCCTTGATGTCAATGGGCTTGAACAAAACAGGAATGCCGAGTTGCTGGGCGCGCTCGATAGCCTCCGGTGTGGCATAGCCGGTCAGCAGCACCGCGGGCATCAGTGCGTCCTTCTGCCGCGCAAAGTCGATCACGTCGAATCCGCTCTCCTGCTTTTCCAGCGAGAGGTCGCAGAGCAGCAGGTCTATCTGACAATCGCGGATCGCGTTCCGCGCCTCCTCGGAGGAAATCGCAGCGAGCACCCCATACCCCTGCTGCTGCAGGATGAGACGGTAGGTCAGCAGGACATTGGGCTCATCGTCTACTACCAGTATGTAACCTCTAGGCGTCATGGACTCCCCGGATACCGCTTAGACTTATTGAACGACGGCGGGCAGCGAGATGCTGAACACGGTTCCCTGTCCCACTTTGCTGCGCACCCGCAATTTGCCGCCGTGGTTCTCGACGATTCCTTTAACAATCCACAGACCCAGGCCCGTTCCCCTTTCGCCTTTGGTAGTGACGAAAGGCTCGAACATGGAATTCACCATGCCCTTGGCAATGCCGCAGCCGGAATCGGCCACGGAAACGATGATGTATTGCCGCAACTCGTCCTTTCGCACCAGGCGGGTACGCACGCGCAGCACGCCGCCGCCGGTCATGCTGTCCTTGGCGTTCACCACCAGGTTTGAGAGCACTTGCCGGATTTGGTCCGGCGAGCCGAGGGCGGACGGCAGGTCGCCCAACTCTTTTTCCACGCGGACGCCGGTGCGCTCCAGTTGGCGCGAGAACAGCATCAGAGTGTCTTCCACCACCCCGTTGATGTCGAAGTTCCCCACCTGGTCGGTGTTGCGGTAGAGCCCCAGCATCTGGCGGACAATGCGCGCCACGCGCTCCGTCTCGCTCTTCAGGATGTCGTAGACCGGGGCGGCTTCCGGCTTGATCTGGTCGGTGAGCAGGAATATGCAGTTCTTGATCGCCTCCATCGGGTTATTGACTTCGTGGGCGATGGTGCCGGCCAGGCGTC
>DASRGM010000146.1:0-15887 GCA_035651035.1 Terriglobales bacterium | reverse complement strand
CTGTTTCTGCGGCTCCTACCCGGGAAAGCACTGCATCCAAATGCGAACTTCGGCGAAACATGTGAGCATCTTTGTGTGGCCAGTCCAAGCGGGAGAAGGAGGGAATATGTCACCGGACGCCACTACGGGTTGGTCGTCTCTTTCCGCCCCAGAATAAACTTGACGTTCAGCGGCCGCGAGCCAGGCGCAATCATTGCGTACCCCCGAACGATAGCAGTGAGGCTGATATGCGTGTTGCCGGTACGCTGCCGAAGCGCCGTTCGCGGCGCCTGAATTCCGCGAGCGCCGCTTCCAGATCACACTCGTTAAAGTCGGGCCACATGCGGTCGGTGAAGACCAGTTCGGCGTAAGCCGACTCCCAAAGCAGAAAATCCGAAAGACGCTTTTCGCCGCCGGTACGAATCAGCAGGTCCACTTCGCCGCATTCGGTGGTCAAGCATTGCGTGAGCAGCCCTTTCAGCGATTCCGGAGAGGTCCGTGAATTGCCGGGCACGGCGTTCACAGCTTCGAGCACCGTCCGCGCGATGACATCGCGCGAAGAGTAATCGACGGCAACTCGCAAAAGAAGCTCATGTCCGCCACAGGTCGCGAGCTCGACACGCGCGATCTCGCTCCGCAGCAGCGGCGGAAGGCGGTCGCGCCGGCCGATGACCTCCAGGCGGGCGCCTCGCTGTCGCAGAGCATTGCATTCCAAACGCAGATAGGCGCGCAGCAAATGGAAGATGCTCCGCACCTCGTCCGGCGGGCGCCGCCAGTTATCCGATGAAAACGCATATAACGTGAGACAGCGAATGCCGAGCCGGGGCGCGTGCTCGACGGTGCAACGCGCAGCCGCGACTCCGGCACGATGGCCCGCAACCCGAGGGAGTCCCCGTCGCTCCGGCCAGCGTCCGTTGCCATCCATAATGATGGCGACATGCAATCCCGCCTGCGCCACGCTTTGCAGCGTAAAGCTATTAACCGCACGCTTGTCACTTTGCACTGTAAAGTCACCTCCCAAAATTTTTTATGCCCGCAATGGGTTCAGATTGCGCAACAGACGCGACCCAGGCTGGTCTTTCGCCAGGTCGGCTGCGTCTTTTATCACCTGCTCCAGGGTGGAGAGGTACTCGAGGTAGCGTTTGCGGCCGTTGGCAGTGATTCGGCACACGGTCTGCGGCCGGTTCCGGTCATGCCCTTTCAGGATCTGAACCAGCTGTGCCTTCTCCAAAACGCGCAGGTGCCGGCTGAGATTACCGTCGGTAAGCGAGCACATCTGCTTCAGATCGTTGAACGTCAACGGATCGGAGTTAGCGATGAGAGAGGTCAGTATGCTCAGGCGAGCGCGCTCATGGATGACGCGATCGAGTCCTTCGTAAGCGAAGCGCCCTTCGCCGGACGGCGCTTTAGGCTTCATTGCCGGCCTCCTTCGCCCCAAAGAAAAGAACCGACGCCACCAGCAATTGCCCGACGACAAATGGGGTAGCCATCGCCCAGGGAGAGAGGGCGCGTGCATCGCCCAAGAACAGGCAGCCGAGCCCGGTAAGCAGATACCAGGCGCCCGGTGCGACCATCCAGCGCGGCAGGAAACGGCATGATGCAAGGATGCCGAGGCTGAAGACGATCTGCCAGAGGCCCGGCAGCATCCAGGCGCTGGCGGGCGCGCTGCGCACAACCACGGCGGTAACCAAGGCGCCGGCGACTGCCGCCGGCAGGAACTGCTCCACCGCCATGCGAATCATCTCACTCGACAGCGACGAATGCATTCGCCGCGCACGCGTCAACATCTGCGCGCCGGTCAGGCCTGCGCAAACCACCGCGGTTGCGATCCAGATCTCCAGATATTCGGACAGGTGATTGGCCGGGTCGGCCAGCGTCCTTGCCTGGATCGCCGCGGCGATGGCGGCGAAGGCGCCCGTGGTGGCAAGAGTCGCCGGACCGTAGCCGCGAAACTCCGTCGTCCGCGCCACTTGCCTGCGAATGCTGCTGATATCGCCAAGCGCTTTTTGCAGGTCGTCCATACGCTTACTTTACAACGTAAAGTACCGCAACTCGCGCCAGCTGTCAAGCCGCGATGGAGACCGAACCCTATAAAATCCCAGGAAAATAGCCAGACGAATTGGTTTCAGGATGCGTTATCCGAACTTGCTTGAAGGGTGGGGCGGCTTAATGCGTTTGAACAGGGCTATCCCCTAGTCCTGTACCACCCTCTGCGAAGTGCTTCGCATGGTCCACGAGCGGTACGCCAGCGGTGACAAGAACTTGAAGTTGTATTGCACCTGCACCTGAACGGACTCGGGCGTTGCACAAGGAAGCGCCGAGACATAGGCGGATCCGAGGTAGCATCCCGATGTGACGGTGACTTGGCCGGAATCAATTCCTAGCGTGAGACCCGCTACATACGCGTTTACGTCGGAAGCCTGTGCCGGGCAGCCGCTGGATAAGCCGCTGCATGTCTGCCCACGGACGATGGCAAACCGTGTTCCCTGGCGGGCGGCGTCAGCTACCCAATCGTAGGCATAGAGTGCCCGTCCTATGTCGACGATTCCGAAGATAATTATCAGCAGTGTCGTCGCGACGATGGCGAACTCGATGGCCGTCGACCCGGCTTCGTCTTTTCGCAGTCTGAGAAGCTCAATCATAAAACCGCCTTTTCGAGCACATCGCTATCTATGCACCCGCATCACGGCGTGCCCATTGGCTTGGTAGCTGGTTGGCAGTCCGGGAAACGCAAACAACGGTGTAATCCTTGCCTGGGTCGTAACCTGGTCGCACATCACGATCTGGCCGCCCGTGCAGCTGATGGTGTAGCAACTGGTGGTAATAGGAACGGGATAGGTACAGGAGGTGCCCGATCCTGTGTCGCAAGTACAACCATAGGTTGCCGTCGAGGTCATGGAGGAAAGACTTGCTTCACTCCTGGAGGCATTTTGCATGCCGAGAGTGTCTAATGCCGTTACCCAGGTTTGCACTCCATACTGCACTCCGGCGGTCGCTCCATTGTTTACTTCAATGGTGTAGTAAATCGCCCTGCCGACCTCTACTACTCCGACACCCATCAGGAGCAACGTCGGCAGGAGCAGCGCAAATTCCATCAGGGCCGCACCGCGGTCGGCTCTCCGAAACATCCTGATGAATGCCAGTGATCGAGGCCCTGCGGGCTGTCTTGCGGCATCTCTGATTGGGCTCTTCATACGATTTTCTCCGCCTTACTCCGCCAATACCGAACTAGGAATAGGTCCTCCGCCGCCTGAGAGCTGCGTGTAGTCCGTCATGTAGCTGTCGCCACGGAAATCCAATTCATAGCCAACGATGATTGTCTGCGTCGTCTGAACTGATGGATTCCCCTTGTATTGCAGAGTAGTCGTCGGGAAATACAAGGAACCGATATAACCGTTTCCGGCGGTGCCGCCAAAGGTGCTGGTTGCCGAACCTACAGGTAACGAGCGGTCCTGAAAGAACAGCACTCCCGGAACTCCTCCATTGGAGCCGTCCGTAGGAGCGGAAAATGAAGCGGTCTCGTTACCGTGCATGCTGATGCCGTTATAGTTTCCGCTGCTGTCCTTGGTCAGGAAGAAGGTCACACCAGTTCCGCTCATGGTGATAGCGCCGCTGACGGTCCAACCGCCCTCAATGGTGTATAAGCCCGGCTGGAAGGTGTACGTCCCATTGCCATGGAAGGTGAGTCCGTTGCAGTAGGTTCCCGGCTGGAGCGTGCCGCCCTTACTTGGCGCACTCAGGCAGCCACTGGCGGGCGTCGGCTGCGGAATGCCGGCCAGAGGGTCGCTGAAATGCGCGATGCCCGTGGTCGGAGTAGGCGTGAAACCGCTTCCCGAATATCCGCCGACTACCCCGATGTAAGAAGCTGTAACGGAGCCGCTGGCACCATTCTTCAGAATTGCTGATGAGTCGCTGGAATTCACCAGAATTCCGCAGGTGGAGTAGATGGTAACGTTGCCATCAATCAGGAAGCTACCCGAGTCCGTTGGGTCCAGCGCAAAGATGCAGGCAGTGGCTTTTTGTACGGTGGAGCTGACAGCGCGTGCGCTGACGTTCACGCTGCCGAAACCACCCACCCGCATAAAGAATGTCGGGCGGGGCTGCGCGACGATGACTTCGACGTAGCCGTGATTGCCGGCAAACGGGCCGCTCACAGGCGGGTTATTGACCGTAACGGTTACGCCATTGCTGTTGTGGGTGAAGCCGTTGGCGGAAGCGTCGGCGCGAGCCGCCGCGGTGACCGCCCCGTTATAACCCAGGGCGATGGCACCGGCAATTGCAGCCGCATCGGCCGCTTTTTGCATCTGCTCCTTCTGATATCGCAGATAACCAACATCAACCCCGAGGCCGGCCATAAGCAGAAGCACGGTCATGGATACGGCGAGCAGCGCCGCGACTTGTCCCGCTTCCCGCGGCTGCCTCCTGGCAATGCCCGCGGGTTCGCTCGTTACCCTCGGGCTCGTGTGCGAAAGGCTGCGCTGACGATCTCTCCAGCCCCAGTTCAGGATGTTCGTCATGAAACTACCCTCTGGTTGGCCATTTCAAATTGCGAGCCAGCGCGACGAACCTCTGACTCTCGAGGGTATTTTGTTCAAGGTGGGAGCAACCCGTGATCGGAATCTACCACTGATGGGCGGTAGGCATATAGACGAAAAGTTTAAACTACAAACACAAAAGTAATAGCCGAGTGCGATTACTTCGGTTTCCCCGCGGTGATCCTTGCCAGTTGGGCTGCAGAAACGAGGTCTGTGGCTGGATTTCAACAAGAACTACATCAGCGATGGTGGAGGGCACTCTGCATACGCGGATCGATGTAGGAGTACGGCTTTGTTTATCGATCGTTCTATTCCTGTCGATCGAGAACCGTATATTCGGAATCCGGACCTCTGGGGTGAGCCTCGTTGGGTTCTCATAAGCCGGTCGCATTGACAATGGTTACCCCGAACAGGCAAACTGCTCCATTCTTCCGGTTTCCGTCACGGCGAGCTATGGCGGAGCATTTCTCGGCAAAACGGGCAAATTGATGGCCGCGCCACAACGCGTTTCCTATCGCATGGAGTCCACGCTGGACAGCGTGAACAAGGCCGAGGAAATGGCCGACCAGATGGCAGCGCAGGCGGGCATTGACGAGGACACCCGCAGCGGCGTGGCCATGGCAGTGCGCGAGGGCATGATCAACGCCATCTTGCATGGCAATGCCTACGATCCCACAAAGCGGGTGAACCTGAGCTTCGAGCAGAACGGCCGCGAGTTGATCGTGACCATCAGCGACGAGGGGCATGGCTTCATTCCCGATGAGATACCGGATCCGTTGGCGCCGGAAAATCTGTTGAAGACATCCGGCCGTGGCATATTCTTAATGCGGGCATTCATGGATGAGGTTCGGTTCCGCAAACTCGAACCTGGCACTGAAATCACTTTGATCAAGCGGCTTCCAGAACATTGAGCTGGGCCGCCAGGAGGCTTCCACGTGAGCATGAAAGCAAGCACTCGGCAGGTTGACGGCGTCACCATCGTCGATTTGAGCGGGCGGATCACCCTGGGCGAGGGCAGTGTCGTATTGCGCGACACCATCAAAGACCTGCTGAGCAAAGGGCAGAAGAAGATTCTGCTGAACCTGGGCGACGTCAGCTATATCGACAGCTCCGGCATCGGTGAGTTGGTCAGCGCGTTTACCTCCGTCCGCAACCAGGGCGGCGAGCTGAAGCTGCTGCACCTGACCAAGAAGGTCCACGATCTGCTGCAGATCACCAAGCTGTACACCGTCTTTGACGTTAAGGACGACGAGGCCGGCGCCATCGCAGCCTTCAGCCATTAGTCGGCACGATCACACACGCAGCTTCTGCTACGCCCTTCCGCATTTTGCGGAGGGGCGTCGTTGTTTGCGGAGGTCGGCATTCAGCATTCCGCCCAGCGCGACGGTTGACGAGCCGCGAGAAAGCTTTGCGTTCCTGACTTGCGAAACTTGACATCACATCAGACTACAATTGTTTCATGCCCAGAATCTCCCGCCTGGATAAGAACCAGGTCGATGCCGAAACCGGCAAGATCTACGACACCTACCTCCAGGAGCGCGGCAACGTTCCTAACATGTTTCGCACCGTCGCGCACCGGCCCGAAATCTTTCGCACCATGATTGCGCACTTTCGCGCGGTGATGAATACGGGCACCGTGCCCGCCAAGCTGAAGGAGCTGGCAATCGTCCGCACCTCGCAGCTCAATCACTGCGACTATTGACTGGCCTCGCACACCGCCTTGGCAAGGCGGCATGGCTGGAGCGAGGAGCAGCTGAGCGACCTCGCGAACTTTCGCCAGCGCTCGGATTTTAGCGACGCCGAAAAGGCCGCGCTCGATTTGGCCGAGCGCGTGACGCGCGACTCGGGCGTCGACGATGATTTCTGGAGCGAATTGCGCAAGCATTATGACGAAGGCGAGATCATCGAGTTATTGGCCGCCATTGGCCTGTTCAACTACTTCAACCGCTTCAACAATGCTCTGCGGATGGAGCCGACGAAGTAAACAGCAGCGGCTGAATCCTGTGCGTTAGTCTGGTACTGCATCCGTGTCGGAGCCATTTGTACGAAATAGATGGGTATTGGATTCCACCGTCGCCCCGGCCTGGTCGCCTACATTACGTGCGGCGATCCCGACCTCGATACCTCGCGTGACGTCGCGCTTGCGGCGATTCGCGCGGGTGCGGACGTCATCGAACTCGGCGTGCCATTCAGCGATCCCGTCGCCGACGGGCCGGTCATCCAGCGGGCCAGCGAACGCGCGCTGAAGCAGGGAATTGATCTCGCCGGCGTGCTCGAGGTCGCGCGGCAGATTCGCTGCGAATCCGCTGCCGGCCTCATCGTCTTTTCCTACCTGAACCCCATCCTGCAGTTCGGACTCGAGAAGTTCTGCGCTGCCGCTGAACGGGCCGGCATCGACGGCGCGCTGGTTACCGATCTGCCCGTCGAGGAGGCCGGCGACTACCTGCACGCCATGAGGACGCAGAAGCTGGCGCCCATATTTTTGGCGGCGCCCACGAGCACCGACGAGCGGCTGCGGCAGATCGCCCGCCACTCGCGGGGCTTTGTATATGCCATCTCGCGCACCGGCATCACCGGCACACGACAGGAGATGGCCTCCGACGCTCGTGGGCTAGTGGAGAGGCTGCGCGCGCAGACCACGCTCCCCATCGCGCTGGGCTTCGGCATCTCGACCCCGGAGCAGTTTGCCGAAACCGGCCGATTCGCCGATGCGGCGGTCGTCGGCAGCGCCATCGTTCAGCGCATTGAACAGAGTCCCGGTCACGAAGCCGCCGCTGTGGCAGAATTCTTGTCATCGCTCACCCAAACGGAAAACGTGCAAAGTAAGCACACCGGTAATGCGGGCGCCGGATAGGGCGGGATTCGGTGGTGCGGGTCCAAGTATTGCGGCGCCAAACTGCAATGCTGGGTAGTGCGGTGCCGGGTAATTCGGTCTCTGGTGCTGCGGGATTCGGGTAGTGCGGCGCTTTAGCGCCGCGTTAAGAGCATTTTTATACGCATCGCCGGGCTTCAGCCCGGCGCCATATGGTGGCAGCTGAACAGTTTGCTGAAAACCTTGGTGCGATGAGCCGTTCGGGTAGAGCTGGCCTTCAGGCCAGCGTCTAAGGCCTTTGTTTCTGGATCTCCGAGCCGGCTTCAGCCCGCGACAGACGTCGCGCAAGAGTTTTTCGACAAACTGTGAAGCGGCAAAACGCGGACCTGAAGGTCCGCTCTACGAGGACGTGCAACTGGCGGCCATGGACATCGCGGATTGGCGCAAGAAGATCGACGAACTCGACCGCCGGCTGGTGACGCTGCTGAATGAGCGCGCGCAGTGTGCTCACGAAATCGGCAAGCTCAAGCGCAACTCCTCCATGCCGATCTACGAACCGGACCGCGAGAAGATCATCTATCAGAATATTGCGCGCAACAATCCCGGGCCGCTGTCCGACATGCAGCTGCGCCAGGTATACGAGCGGCTAATCGACGTAATGCGCCAGATCCAGCGGGATGAAATGGCGCCCGAGCCGGCCCAGCCGGACGGCACCGAACTCGAGCCGAACGACTGAAGCAGTGATAGTGGATACTGAAGTCCGACAGCCAAGAGCCAAGAGCGAAATGCTAGTCGCTAATTGCTAATTGCTAGTCGCTAGTTGCTAGTTGCTCGGAACTACTCATGATCGTTGCCATGTGGGAAACCGCGACCGAGGACCAGATTCAGGAGGTGACGAACCACCTCGTGAAAATGGGCTTTGCTGTTCACCGTACCACCGGCGCGCGGCAGAGCGTGCTGGCCGCGGTCGGCAGGCGCATCGACTTCGACACGCGCGAGCTGGAAGTGCTGCCCGGCGTCGAGAAGGTGCACCGCATCAGTGCGCCTTACAAGCTGGCGGGACGCACCTGGAGGCCGGAAGGAACAAGAGTTCGTCTGGAGAATGGGCTGGAGATTGGCGGCAAGCAGGTGGTGGTGATGGCTGGGCCTTGTTCGGTGGAGTCGCCCGATCAGATCTTCAGCGCCGCCGAACTGGTCAGCAAGGCCGGCGCGAAGGTCCTGCGGGGCGGCGCCTTCAAGCCGCGCAGCTCGCCGTATACCTTCCAGGGACTCGGACTGGAGGCGCTGAAGCTGCTGCGCGAAGCCGGCGACCGTTACGGGCTGCTAGTTATCAGCGAAGTGATGGAGATTTCGCAGATCGAGCTGATGATGCCCTACATTGACATCTTTCAGGTCGGCGCGCGCAATATGCAAAACTTCAACCTGCTGCGCGAACTGGGCAAGGTCCGCAAGCCGGTGCTGCTGAAGCGCGGCATCGCAGCTACGGTCGAGGAGATGCTGCTGTCGGCCGAGTACATCATGTCGGGCGGCAACTACAACATCATCCTCTGCGAGCGTGGTATTCGCACCTTCGAGACCTACACGCGCAACACCATGGACATTTCGGCGATTCCGGTCGTGCACAAACTCTCGCACCTGCCTATCACCGCCGATCCGTCGCACGGCACCGGCCTGCGCGACAAGGTGGCGCCCATGGCACGCGCGGCGGTCGCGGCCGGGGCGGACGCGCTGCTGATCGAGGTGCATCCCTCGCCGGATGACGCGCTGTCGGACGGCGCGCAATCGCTTTTTCCGCAGCAGTTCGTCGAGTTGATGAACCAGCTGCGCATCATCGCGCCGGCGGTCGAGCGCACGATCTGAAGAGCTTGACTTCGCGCGTTGAAGAACACTTCACTACGGAGGCACAGATCACGGAGTTGACAGATTCAAGATAAACGCTGTGCTCTCCATGGCTCCGTGGGGAATTCACCCGTTCGTCGCACTCGTATGTACTCGCCCGAACTTCTCGATCACTTTCAGCATCCGCGCAACGCGGGCGAGTTGCCCGAGGCGGACGTGCGCGCGCGCATCGAGAATCCCGCCTGCGGCGATGTGCTGGAACTAGCGCTAAAGCTTGCCGGCGCCCGCATCGCCGACATCCGCTTTCGTTGCAAAGGCTGCGTTCCAGCCATGGCGTGCGCTTCTGCCATCACGCAGTTGGCGAAGTTCAAGTCGCTCGATGAAGCCCGCGCCATCACGCGTGAAGATGTTACCGGAGCCGTTGGCGGAGTACCTCCGGCATCGGGCCATGCTGCGCAGTTAGCCGTCGATGCACTGCGCGCCGCCCTGAACGGTGCGCGTTAAAGTTGGCGCGATTTGTCGCCTGAGGCGGCGAATTCGCGGAATTCTACAAAAACAACAGCTCTTTACCGGTGAGGTGCATCTCATGAATACGGCTTTTGCGCTTGCAATTGGGAGCCAAAGCTGGTTACGATAGAAGCGTCCTCCAATCGCCGCACCTCCCGTGCCGGCGTTCCTCGCGCCAAATTTTCCAGGCGCCAGACGGACGTAACGATTCGATATTCAGCGAGTATCCAACCGCAGCCACGCGCTAATCACAGAGCAAGCAATTGTGCGGGCGAAATCAGCGGTTCAGGAATGTGGGATTCCCGCAACCCGCGGGCCAGCTAGTCAAGCTTTAAGAGAGAAACATGAATCAAGGATCGAATCCTCCTTCCGGTCACTCCGGCGGGAAGGGACGCAGACGGCGGCGCGGACGGCGTGGGCCCGTCGCGCAGGGCGCAGCTCCGCAACACCAGCCCGGCCAAAACCAGAACCGCGGTCCGCAGCAGCAAAGCGGCCGCAACCGCCACGGTCGCAAGCCTGGCCAGCAGCGCCAGCGCGGCCCTAGTCAGATGGGCGGCGGCATCTACACCGCCCCCATGGACCACAGCTATCGCGCGCTGCAGGGCAACAGCAATGGAAACCAGCAGCGCCGGCCCGGTCGCGGCGGTCCCACGCGCCAATTCGTGCAACCCGATCTGGAGCCGCTGCCGCCAACCAACGGGGATGCACCGACGCGCATTTTCGCCTTCGTCGACGACCTTTTCTTCCTGGCCAAAATCCAGGAGACCGCTCGCAAGATGAACGTGAAGGTCGAGTTCGTGAAGACCGATAAAGAGCTTCAGGAGAGGATGGGCCAGAACGGCGTCGACAAGCCCTCGCTCATTATCTTCGACCTCAACAACTCCAACGCCAAGCCCCTCACCACCATTCCCAAACTCAAGGCGAAGCTGAAGAAGGGAACCAACATCATCGGCTTCGTCTCGCACGTGCAGGGCGACTTGAAGATGAAGGCGCAGGAAGCTGGCTGCGATATGGTGGTGCCGCGTTCGGCCTTCTCTCAGAATCTGCCGTCGCTGCTGCGGCGCCACGGCGCACCCGAAGAAGGCGCGCCCGAGCAGGGTCAGCAGCCGGAGCCGCCGCCCAGCATTCAGTGATGCGCGTTGTCCGAACCATGCAGGAGCTTGCTGGTGCTCCAGTGCGTCACTGCGTCGAGTAGTGAAGGCTGCACCAGAAACGCCGGCAACGAAGCCCATCCGCTGGGCAGCCCGGCAGGATCGGGTAACAATGAATGGCTGACGCCGGGAAAGACGAGCACAGTAACCTCCGCGTTTCCGCCCTCGCGCATCGCGTTTGCAATCCGCTCCGCCGAACGTACCGGCACCGTCGCGTCCGCACCGCCCTGAACCACTAGCGCGGGACACCGCACCTCACGATCGTATTGCACCGGGTCGATCGACATATAACTGCTCTCATGCGGCGAAAGATCCGTGAGCGCTTCCGAAAGCTGCTTCGAGATTTCGGCATCACGTTCGGCGCCGCTAAGCTTGGGATCGCGAAGGATCGGCTGCGCCACCTGATAGCGGGCGACGTCCTGTCCTGAGACCCCGGGTCCCGCCAGCGTAACGACGGCCGCGATTAACGGGTCTTTCGCCGCGACCATTGGCGCGATCAGTCCCCCTTCGCTGTACCCGATCAGCTCGATCCGCTTGGGATCGATGCCGGGCTGCGATCGAAGCCACGCCACCTCGCTACGCACATCGTCGGCTTTATAAAAGCTGGTCCACGCTGCCTGGCTGCCGGTGGACTTCCCCACGCCGCGATCATCCACGCGCAAAACTGCGATGCCGGCGCGGGTGAGTGCGTCGGCAATGTCGCGGAAAGGCATCCATGGCGCGTCGCCGTTGTTGCGTTCGTGCTTCGAGAGTCCGGTGATCAGTACCGCAGCCGGCGCTGGGCCCTTCGCATGAGGCATCGTCAAAGTGCCTGCCAGATCCGCTCCGGAAGCGGGAATCCTCACCTCGCGCGCGTCATAGGCGGCATCGGGCGGAGCGGCGTACGGTGGCCACGGCGGGTATTGCTCGGGCGAGAACCGGGAACGCCGCTCGATAACTACACCGAAATCCGGCAAGGTCGCCGTCTGCATGCAGCCTTGCTCGTCCGTGAGCACCAGGTACTTCTTCTCCTGATATGTGACCTCCCAGTCGGTGGAATCGATCTTGTCGACGTGCACCTCCGTCTGCGTATCGTTGTATAGAGAAGCAGCGGGGAAGCTGACGGATGTTTGGCCCAGAACACGTGCGCGCGAGACCGCCTGCTCGATCGAGCTGGTTATTCTCGGCGACCAATAGATGGCGCCCTCTCCCAGGTCGCGTGCGATCGGCTTTTCCGGTTCGTCACCAGCCGTGCTGAGCACCACGGAGGAGTGCGAGGCGGTGCCGTTGGAGCGCAGATCGATGGTTGCATCGACAATCTGCGAGTGGTTCACCACCATCCGGGTGTGAACTCGGCCGGGCGAATAGTCGACCCAGTCGACTGCGGCCAGCTTGCCTTGTTCCATTGTCAGAAAGGCACCAGAAGCGCAAACCGTATTGCGATGTGCGACTTCAGCCTGGGGCGTGGTCTGCCCGTGTGCAGAGCCGGCAGCAACAAGACAGTTGAGAATCACCAGCGTTATACACTTCATTACTTGCCTCGCGAATATCTCTTTGTGCTTTGTCCTTGGGCGTTACTCGGGCGCAGGGTCGCTCGTTGGCGGTCCAATGGCGTGAGCAGGACGGTCACGGCATACAGGCGTCCCCGGCCGCCATGTTTCGTCGTCGAACGGTTGAGGCGCTTGATGGCGCGATTGACGCCTGCTATCTGCGTCATGGACAGCCTCCCCGTCCGACGGAGCGCCCACAACTCGCGATGATCGCCGGAGGTGATTACGTCACCGCGCCCGAGTGCCCGGCCGAAGTCGCGAATTCCCAGGCGTAACATTGCGGTGACGATTGCCGTGATGGCAGCTCGATGCGACGCGGTATTCGGCTGATAGTCGAGCATCAGCTCGGGGGCGATGGTGCGGTAGAGCGCCTCTTTCCGCCGGCCACGCGAGCGATGGCCCGCCTGCTCCACCAGCCCGGCCCTGATCAGGCGCCGGAGGTGGAAGTAGAGCGCGTCGGCCGGACGGCCCAGAGTCGCCGCCAACTCGGCGACCGAGACCGTACCCAGCTCCGCCAGCACATCCACAATCTCCTGTCGCGACCCAGATGCCAGCGCCCTCAGCTGTGCCGCAATTCGTATCATGTGGCGCGCGGCTTTCTTCATGAAGTCAATCGTACACTCATTGAAACTTTAATAAAATATTCAATGATCGTATTAGCGATAGAATTGGGGCCGGTCGCTGCCAAACCGGTACGGATTACGAGTTCCAAGATCCGCCAGCGTGCGCAACGACTCGCGGCAAAGAATTGTCAAGACTCGTGGTGAACAAAAAGCTTGTCAGGGCTGCCCACGCGAACTTCTGAAGCCGGCCGCCGCCTTCGCTCATCTGTAATGCTTTCACTCCCGTAATTCCGGCGCGGACCTCAACTCATTCTTCCACTCTGCTGATTTCGAAAAGGAGATACTTCATGCCCTACGTCAACGTTGGTAAAGAAAACTCCGCCGACATCGATCTCTACTACGAAGACCACGGCTCGGGGCCGGCGGTCATTCTGATTCACGGGTACCCGCTTAGCGGCGCATCGTGGGAAAAGCAGCTGCCGGAGCTTCTGGCTGCCGGTCACCGCGTCATTACGTATGACCGCCGCGGCTTCGGCAAGTCGAGCCAGCCGACCACCGGTTATAACTACGACACCTTCGCAGCCGATTTGCATAAACTGATTGAGCATCTGCATCTGCACGATTTCGCGCTGGTGGGCTTCTCCATGGGCGGTGGCGAGGTGGCGCGCTACATCGGCAAATACGGCTCCCAGGACGTGACCCGCGCCGTCCTCATCGGCGGTATCCCGCCCTACCTGTTAAAGACTGCCGATAATCCTGAGGGAGTTGACCAGGGTGTCTTCGACGGCATTGAGAAGGCGGTGATTGCCGATCGTTACGCGTTCTTCACCGAGTTCTTCAAGAACTTCTTCAATACTGACAAGCTGCTGGGCAAGCGCGTCAGCGAGCAGGCGGTGCAAGCGAGCTGGAATGTCGCCGCCTCGGCGTCGGCGACCGCGAGCTTCGCCTGTGTGGCGACCTGGCATGAGGACTTCCGCAACGATGTGGCGAAGATTGACGTACCAACGCTGGTGATTCATGGCGAGGCTGATCGCATCGTGCCCATTACCGCCGCCGGACATCGCACCGCCAAACTGGTGAAGGGAGCGCGTCTGGTGAGCATCAAGGAAGGTCCGCACTGCGTCGCCTGGACGCATCCCGAGGAGGTCAACCGGGCGCTGGTCAGCTTCCTGAGCGAAGCTAAACATCCGGCTTCATCGGGGAAAAAAGAAGCCGTCGCGTGATGGATTGCCGCGGTAAGCGACTACCTGGCTCCCATCCTTCTCGCCTTTCTGGCGAGAGGGTGGGGGGCGCCAAACGGCGAATGACGTTTAGCGGGTCATTCAAGGTCCTCCACCGCCGCTGAATAGTCGGCATCATTCGGTTCGAGCTGATGGGCTTTCTGATAGGCGGCCTGCGCGGCCGCCTTGTTTCCCAGCCTCTGATGCGCGATACCCAGGTCGTACCAGTAAATCGCCGAGTTCGGCTGGTAAATCACGGCATCGCGCAGCCAGCGCAATGCCTCGCGATCGCGGCCGTCCGTCAGCGCATCGTATCCCCACTGTCCTTCTTCGTATCCCGCCTTGCCCGACAGGTTGATCCGCGGGCGCCCAGCCGTCGCTCCCCAAATTCCTGCGCAGACAACCGCCGCAGTCCCGGCAATGGCGAGCATCCGCCGACGCGGCATCACCGCGGCGTACGCGGTGAGGATACCGACAACTGCGCCGACGCCATGTGCGATGTTCGCCACCGGGAAAATCTTCATCAGCGTGGTGACGATGCAGAAGAAGAACCATCCGACGAAGAGCTGAACCGTACGGCCGTCCACGACGTCGCGAAAACGATCGTCGCGCGGCGAGAGGATCCACAGAAATCCGAAGAGGCCGTAGACGACGCCCGAGAGTCCCACGCCGCCCACCGCGAAGGCAAATTCCAGTGAGCTGGAAGCAACCGCGAACAGCAAGATGAGCGCCGCAGTCCGCATGTGTCCGTAAACCCGCTCGACGACCGCTCCAAATACCCAGAACCAGTAAAGATTGAAGGCCAGGTGCAGGATGTCGCCGTGGGGAAGGATGCAGGTCACCAGCCGCCAGAGTTCTCCTCGCCGAATCATCGCGCTAGCGAATAGCGGCGAGATGTTTACCTTGGACCACCAGGCAATCGTCACCGCAGTTGCCAGCAGCCCTATGCCGCTGATGACCGGGTATTGCGGAATCTCCGTCCACTTGGGAGCGTGGCGCACGACGCTACGATAGCGTCCCCGCAACCCTCGGGCAAGTAACTCAGGCGTACACATGATGCTGACGTGGGCCAGAAAAGAATCCCCTGGTGAACGGCAGCTGTGAGATAGTTTGTGAGTCGGTCAGCTATGATTCAGCGCTTTATTTCTGCTTTCATCATGTTCGGGGTCTCCACTGCTTGCTGTTTTGCGGCAGAAAACGTTTCTTGCCCTGAATCCATCACCACCCGCCAGGAACTAACATCTGCCGCGAGCGGCTGGGCGCCGCTGCTGAACGATGCACCGCACAGCCTCGCCGGCATCACGTTTTACGACGGGCCGCCCGCCGAAAACGCGTCGCTCGCCTACGACCAGATCAGGCATGGCAACAGCGAAGATCTCGCAACCTGGAGCTTCGGCAAACACGAGGACCGGCGAATCTGGCTGGTGTGCAGCTATTCGGGGACGGCGGTCGAACTCTCGCGCACCCTGCCGGTGCAAATCATCACCTGCTCGGTCAGCTACGATCCACAGACGCAGATCGCAGGGCTGCCGGCAATCCAGAAGATCAGCTGTCGATAGCGGATCTGCAGCATCGGACCTGCGCTCTCGCTCCGCGTGCCATGTAGAATCGCGACTACATGGCCGGCTGCGAACTCCCTCTGACGGCGACACAACTGCGGTCGCTCCGCCGCGCCTTGTTGCGCTGGTACGACGCGCATCGCCGCGAGCTGCCGTGGCGGCGTGATCGCGATCCCTACCGCGTCTGGGTTTC
>DASRGM010000145.1:0-16716 GCA_035651035.1 Terriglobales bacterium | reverse complement strand
GATTAATCCGCCAGTATACGGGTTGGATTCACCTAGATGTACGGTCCCCCAGGTAGGTGGGGACGTGTTTAATCTCACAAAAGTGTGATCTACAAGCATCCAAGGCTCATGGAGAGTAAAATGGCCCGACCCTGCTCCCGTACCTACGGCTCCAGCGCTTCTGTACTCAACTGCTTTATAGTCTTCCGTCGAAGGATGTAAGAAATCGAATTCGTCCCAAAAAGAGTGAGTAAATCCCGCTTTCTCGAGGGCATGTTCCGTTTGGTCTGGAGTGCCGTTGAAGCTGAACGCCCCCCCCAGCGGTAACTCCTGACTTCACATTGCTATAGGTGAAGTCGAAGGTAAATCCTGACAATGAACCGCTTCCATTGATTGTGGTCTCGTTCGTCCCATTTACGAATGTACCAGCCACGTTTGAGCTCCCATTGCCTGAGAAGGCTACTCCCGACCCGCTGACAGTTGCTGTGTAGCTGTTTCCGCTCTGGTCGAAGAGATTTCCCTTCGAGTCACTGTGGACAAGGGTCTCCTGATACTCTCCATTCGCATCCTTGTAGTACGTCTTTCCATCTTGACACGTTGTGCCGTTGTTCTGAGAACAAGACAAGCTGAAATCCAACCCTGTCGGATCGGTGTACCTCATCGGGTTGTCACGGGCGTAAACGTACTTGTTCCACGTCTGTGGGTCTTCTTCATGTGAACTGCTCAAAACAGGATCCGGCGAGTAGAAACGGCCCATGTCGTTCTTGTAGTAGCGCGCCCCGAAATAGTCCACACCCATGATTGCGTCGCGGCGAGCACATTTAACGCGGAAAACCAGTTGGCCTCCTTCTCGGGCTCGCGACGAGAACGATACCATGTCGCAGGATGAATGGAACGCGAAGAAGCAACAGATTCAGGACGACTACGAAGCCGAAGTCGGCGCACTGACCGGGAAACCGCCGGCGCACTTCGACTACTCAAAGCCTGCCGCCGTTCCTGCTGCCGCAACCCCAAGCGGAGCGCCACAGAACAAGGCTCCCCAATCCAAACCCCTCCGGACCAAGCTGCTGATTCGGGGCTTAGCGAACTGATCGCTGCGCCCCCGTCCGCCAATTGAGCCCGTATAAGCATTCAATACTAGAGATCTGAACACTACGGAATGA
Source organism: Terriglobales bacterium (assembly GCA_035651035.1). GTDB lineage: Bacteria > Acidobacteriota > Terriglobia > Terriglobales > Acidobacteriaceae > Bog-257. The sequence continues at coordinate 15,574 of DASRGM010000145.1, read as the reverse complement.
GTGCGGCAACCGCTGCCCTATCCATCTGAGCTACAGGGCCGCAAGCGGTCACCGGCCGGAGTGCATCGGATTACTGCAGTGTGCTGGTGGCTGGCCGGTATGTTGCTTGGGCGAATTGCAAGGAAAGAGGGGCTGGCACCGGCGCCAGCCCCTCTTATGGTTTGCGAATTGTCGTTGCCCTTCGATCCCTACGGGGCCAAGTAGCCGGAGAGGTCCAGGATCAGGTTCGAGGGATTGGTTACAAACGCATCAATTGAGCCATTGGTGGTCGACACAATTGCCATGTTCGATGTCGTGGCGCCATCGATTGCATTCAGGGTGGAAACCACCGGCTGCTGCTGTCCGTCTGGCCACAATGTGAGATACCCAAGGATGGTTTGTGGCAACGCTGTGGCGTTCAGCACGTAGGCCTGTGCTGTGCCGGGCACGGTGCAAGAGCTGCCCATAACGTCAACGGTAAGCTCTCCGTTAAAGGCACCGCCTGTTTGGCGGGTATCCAGAACACGGCACCCATTGGTGAGGCCGTAGAGCGACAGCCCGCCTGTCCCCGCAGGGGCGAAGTAGCCATTAATGTCAACGACCAAGTCGGTGTCATGTGATGGATACACCGCAATATCGCCGCCGCTTCCCGCTCGAACGATTGCCGCATTGGCCGTATAGGTCCCGGTAGGCGCATTCAAGGTAGAGACCAGGGGCCGCTGCTGGCCCGCGGGCCACACTGTGAGATATCCCAATACGCCGTGCGGCACAGCGGTCATGTTCAGAGAATAAGCCTGCGCCGAGGGCGGTATATTGCACGACCGCGCTTGGAACAGCGGGAAATCGCGTTCCATATTCGCTTGCAGAGAAGGCCCCCCCAACAGGCCCATCGCACCCCGCGTGTCCACGACACGACACGGAGGCAGCGGGTAGAACTGGAGGTTCGAGCTGTTAACCGGCGTGAAGTAGCCGTTCACGTCGATGACGACGTCCGTGGTGTTGCTGGCGTAAACACTCACCGCAGCTCCGCCGGTACCCGACAATACGATCGCGGCGTTAGCCTTGATGCGGCCATCGGAGTTCATCAGGGAAACTCCGGGCTGCGGCTGGCCAGTAGGCCATATCGTTAGAAAACCTAGAGGCTCGTGAGGAACCACCGTCACGTTCAGCGCGTACGCCGTGGAGCCAAGGGGAAGGTGGCAGTTGCTGTTCTGTGGAAGTGGGAAGCTTCTCGAAGTCCCCCCCTGGATGGCTGGCCCCCCAAAGGTGCCGTTCGGGTTACGTGTGTCTACCACACGACAGGGAGTCACCCCAGTGAATCGCAACGCCTCGGGCCCGGGCGCGTTAATAACTCCATCTTGCGCTGCCGCAGACATCGCTACCAACGCCAACGCCAACGCAACCACTAACGACAAAGAGTGCCTGACAATTCTCATATTCTCTCCAAGAGTTCTTGAGCAAGTCCACTAATCTACGCGGTCCACCGCAGAATCCCAATCGGTGCAGAACGTCTGCGCGGGCTTCAAGTACTTAGCCGCCTTGATTAAGTCGGTTTATTGCCAGTGAGATGTGAAGTCGAGCTGGTCGATCCAGCAAATAGAGCAAGCGAGTGACGAAGTGTGACACTTGTTTACAATCCAGCTCTCATCATGTCAAGAAAGAAATAACTGGTTGAGTAACAGATGTCGGAGTAGTTCCCTAAACGGCATCATCGTTTACGGCGCGGACGGGGAGTGGGGATCTCATTGAAAGAGTCGCGCCGCCCCACACTTCCCAACCTTGACTAGAAACCGTCGAAGTCGCCGGCGGTCAACTGCCAGCCGGAAGAGGGCAGAGTGGCACTTGATGGCTTGAGAGGTCGTACTGCGAAGTGCAAAAGCGGCTTTTGCACCAAGCGGCAGGCGCGTTTCAACAGACGCGATGAAGCCGACTCGGCATGAGTTTGTGCGGTCCAGGTGTAAACCGCCTGCGTCCCTTCCCGCAGCATCGCGTCCAATGCGGTCCCCAGCAACGCTGCCGTTGTGTCCTCGTCGGTGGGATGAGTGAACAGGTCCAGGATGGTAGCAATGGGCTGCGTGCGCGCGACAAAGGCGACCAGGTATCCGGCCACGCCGTCAGACCTGCGCGCCACCCAGCATCGGTACGGCGTGGGGCAATCGATGAAGCGCCAGTTGAGGTAGCGGCTATCGCGCACCAGCGCGAAGCTGTACTGGTCTCGAGTATGCATCCAGAGCTGGTCGATATCGTCGCCGAAGCGATCAATGCGAGTGACGGTGATGCCGCCGGGAGCACGGGGTATCGTCAGCCGGCGCAGCAGGGAATCAATGCCGAATTGGCTCAACAGGTTCGCCGGGACGCCCAGCTTGCGCTCCACCGCGGCGCTCGCGACCAGGAAGCGGCGCGATTCGATTTGCGCCGGCTCTGAGAACGACAAGTGCGAAGCCAGGATGGGGAACGACATGTCGTTCGGCCGTACGTAGGCGAAGGTCGCGCCTCGCTCCCCTGCCGCATCGCAGACCAGGTTGATGAGCTTGGAGAACAAGCCGCGTTTGCGGTGCTCCGGCACGGTAATAAAGTCGCCCAACTCGAATGCGAGGGTGTCATGTCCGCCCAGCCGCACGCGTTTGGGGGTCCCGGCGACGATGCTGACCACACGCTCGCCATCCAGTGCGATGCCGACCGCTGCTTCACCCGCGGGATTGTTCAGATACTTCCAGCGAATGAAGTCATCGCAGGTTTTTCCCGGAAACCGTTCACTATAAGAGGGACCGTCCAGCTCTGGCAGCAGTTCAGCGAGGGCGGGCAGGTCCGGCTGACCAGCTAGACGGATCTTGTGCACTGCGCCGCAAGTATGGTTGATGGCCATGGGCTCACGGGGGAGCATCGCTCCGACACGGCATTATGACACGCGCTGGGTTGCGGGACGGGTATTGCAGGAGCGGCGGAACACTAAGGCCGGGTTGGTTTGCGGCCGAGGAGGTAGGCTATCACGTCAAGCAAGGCGTCGGGACCTTCGCCTTTAGACAAAAAGCCGTCGGAGAATTCCAGGTTGGGCGGCGGCTCCGAAGCCGCCGATACGATCAGGATTGGCACTTGCGGCTTCAGCTCTTTCATTTCGGCGGCAATTTCCAGTCCGGTTTTGTTGGACAGGAAATGGTCGGCAATGACCAGCTCAATCGGATTTGCCTTGAAGACTTCCAATCCTTCCTCACCGGTGGATGCCGTAAGCACGCGATAACCGGCGCTGGCCAGCAAGAGTTTGCGAACGCGCAAGGCCACCTCAGCGTCATCAATGCAGAGAACGAGAGGCGGCGTGTCGGTAGCAACGGTCATGTTAGAAGATGAGATACAGTACAGCTTGAATTATCTGACGGCCGACGCAGCAATGCGCTTCCGGCTTGACCGACGCTTTTAACTATAGTCTCAACGCCAGGTATATCCCAACATGAACTGCAGATTAGCGTTCAGTCCGGGATTATGGTTACCCAGCGAGGCGTTCGACAGGTGGTACGCCTTCACCGCAACATCCCAGGAGTTGCGTCCTTTCCGGAAGAGCTGCGCGCCGATTTCGGCTCCGCTGGTGAAGTTCACCTGCGAGGTATCGCCGGGCGGCAGGTTATGATGGCTGAACAGGGCGCCTCCAACGATGGCGGCGTAAGGCGCGACTTTACAGCCGCTGGTGAAGTTCCACTTCCACATGATCGGATCGATGCCGCCGGCGTATTGGCCGCCTTTAATCCAATATTCGTCCAGCGGAATCACGTCGAATCCCAACTCAAACGTCCCGCGCAGAATGCCGGAGCCATGCTCGTGCGTGAGCACGCGGCTGACACGGACGCCGAGCACCAGGTTCTGCGCGCTGGGTGAACTGGCAACGGTCGTACCACCGCCGAAGAACACCTCTTTTGCCCAGCCGGGCTGGCGTAGCGCATCGACTGGACTATCGCTGGGTACCTGCGCCACCAGCGGAGCGGCAGCGGCCAGGCAGCAGAGCAGGGCGAGACGAATAGCTTTCTTCATCATGTTTTCGGGCAACGGCAAAAGTTAACAGGTTGCCGCGAGCAGCGCAATCCAAAGGAGCTGCCGGTGGTGGGGCAGTTTGAAACCTGAGCGGTGGAAGGGCACGGCTTCAGCCGTGCCGAAAGGACGACTATGGAACAGGGCTTTTAGCCCCGGTGGCCGCGGCTAAAGCCGCCCTCGATGGCCCTTGGTTCCGCCGGACTGAAGCCCGGCTCTTCCCCCCGCTACAAATCCAAACTGACCCACTACCGAGCTGCCTTGGGGCCGCTATCAAAATGTAACGAAGTGTTGCTAGCGCAACCTCTCGCTGCGCTGCGCGTTATTACGTGCAGAAGTTGATCGGAGGTGGATTATGAGCAAAGCTCTACTTGCGGGCGTCTTCGGGTTGCTTCTCGCGGTTGGGACCGCAGGAGCGCAAGTCGTCAGGTATCGGCCACCGGTTGCGGTACACGAAGTCGTCCCAGTGCGTCCCGGTGCGCGTTACGTCTGGACGGGTGGATATTACCGCTGGCATCAGCGCCGGTATGTCTGGGTGCCCGGCCGGTATGTGATACCGCCCCGACCCTACGCTGTCTGGGTTCCAGGATATTGGGCGCCTCGCCACAGCGGGTACGTGTGGATACAGGGCTACTGGAGGTAAGCAGTGGCCAGTGACTGGTGGCCAGTGGCTAGTTCCAACGCCGGAAGACTGTGCCACAACGAGGCATCGAGGGACGAACGCGGGTTCAACAGGGTGCTTCTTAACAGCTACTGGCTCCTGGCCGCTGACTTTGCCGCATCCCGCACCGGCTTCTATCATCTACATAGCAGCTATGGGAAACACCTTTAAGACAGCTCTCCTGCTCACGGCTTTGACTTTGTTTCTGCTGTTCATGGGGAGCATATTCGGCGGCCAGCGTGGGCTTGTGCTCGCGTTCGGCCTGGCTGTCGTGATGAATTTCGTCTCGTATTTCTTCAGCGACAAGATTGCGCTGGCGGTCTATCGCGCACAGCCGGTGACACGTGAGCAACTGCCGCGCGCCTATCAGGTAGTCGAGCGGCTTACCCAGAAGATCGGCATTCCGATGCCCAAGATGTACGTGATTCCGACCGATTCGCCGAACGCTTTTGCCACCGGGCGCAACCCCAAGCATGCTTCGGTTGCGGTGACGGAAGGCATTCTGAACCTGCTGAACGATGAAGAACTGGAAGGCGTGTTGGCGCACGAACTCGGCCACGTGCGGAACCGCGACATCCTTATCAGCTCGGTGGCGGCGACCCTGGCAGGCGCAATCACTATGCTGGCGCGTATGGGCTTCTTCTTCGGCATGGGAGACCGTGAGGACCGCGAAGGCGGCGGCTTCGTAGGGCTGCTGATGCTGATCCTGGCTCCGATTGCAGCCACGCTGATTCAGTTGGCAGTCTCCCGTTCGCGCGAATACCAGGCGGATGCAACCGGCGCGCAACTGACAGGTAATCCCTACGCGCTGGCGAGCGCCCTGCGGAAGCTGGATGCCTACTCCAAGCGGGTTCCCATGCAGGCATCGCCCTCTACCGCGCATCTTTTCATCGTGGCTCCGCTTTTGGGGGGCATCAGCTTCGCCAATCTGTTTTCCACGCATCCTCCCATCGCCAAGCGGATCGAACGGCTGACCGGCCGGCCAGCGGAGTTGGACTACTAAGCGAGCGACGACCGGATCAGCGTGATGCCCGGGCCAGCGTCGGTTGCGCCAGGGCATATGGAGAAATCAGGGGTGGCTGGAGGTCCGGCTGCACCAGCCAAACCTGCCGCCCACGGTAGTAATTCAGCAGCTCCATGTCCTTGTCTCCCTCCATTTCGCGCGCCCAAATCACCTTGGCGTGATCAATGTCGGGCTCGTTGTACACCCATTCATCAATTGGGTTGTGGCCGGGAGCGTAGCGGACGATAACGAGCTGTAGTCCCGGAAGCTGCTCGAGCGAAGCCTGAATTTGTGCCCGCTCCCGGCCGAATGCGGCCGGACCGTACCAATTAAAGTTCCAGGTAGACGCCGGCCACTCGGGCATGTCGATGCGCAGCGGTCCGGCAACCAACCGTATTCCACAAAGCAGGACGCATAGCGTCACCATCAGGCGCACGCACCCCACGCCGACCCGGGCAACATCCATCCGGGCTTGCCGGAGATGGCGCATGGCCTGCAAACCCAGCGCATAAAAAACCACTGTGAACGGGGCGAGATAATAAGCCAGAAAAAAGATCTGCAGCAGCATGCCGACGGTCATCACGGCCACGCATAGGAGCAGAAAGCGAGTGCGGCGGTCCCGCAGCACGTTGGGGAACATCAGCAGCGGCAGCAGAAGTGCGATGCCCGAGAAAAACAAGACACCTCTGGCAAACTTCAGGGAGGTTTGGTGAAGAAAACCGCCAAGCGAGTGAAAGTCCTGCAGCGCCGCGAGTTCGTTCTCATAATAAAACCGGCGCATCACTTCGTGATGGTATGCGGGCTCCGGACGTGCCGACTGCCACACGAAATACGGCGCCATGGCGTAGGTGTTCCGGTTAACCGTGTAAGGCAACGTGAAAGCGCTGCCGAAGACGCGATGGTTGTAGTACGCCATTCCGGCGCCCGCAGCTAAAACCAGAATGATGGGTATGCTCGCGATGCGCAGGACCGCGGCAGCGTCAGGACGGTTGCCGCCAAACAGCAACCACCTGCCCAGCACGGCCCCCGCAGGCAGGCAGAGGAGCAGCCCCTCGTACGGACGCGTGGTGGCCAGCAGGATGACTCCGATGGTCAGCAGCACCGTGTAACGGAGCCGCGGCACTTTCAACAACCGCGGCAAGCTGCCGAGGACCAGCGCACCCGCCGTGGCGGCAATTGGGCCTGCGGTGTGATAGCTATTCACCCAACAGCTGAATAAACCCAGGCGGAGGATGGCCAGAATTCCTCCCAGCAGCGCCCATGACGGGGGCAGCCAGGCTTGCAGCATCCAGCAGATCATCGCGCACATCAATGCGCCCGCACATAACACCCCAAACCACGCATGTCCGGCTAGCACCTTGCCGGCCGCCAGCAGGACCCCTTGTGCAGGGAAGTACATGGACATGTACGAGGGCTGCATGCTGATGTGAATGCTTTCGAAGTGCGTCCACATGGCGGGAGTCGGATTAGTCAACCTTCCCGAGGCGAAGGTATTTGCCGCCAGCAGGAAGCTGAAGTCGTCAGGCACGAAGGGACGAGGGACGGGACAGATGGGAAGTATTGCGAGCCGTAGCAGGAGATCGGCTAAGCCGACGACGACAACCGCAAGGCCGCGTCGCCGTGCTAAAGCGCCAAATACTCGTTCTATGCGCTGAAAAAAACCTGAAGCGACATTGGGCCAGCCAAGTGCCACGGCACCGGCAATTAGGCTCAGACAGACTTCGATGGTCATTAGTCCGGCTTTATGACTGTGAAAATCGGGGGCCACGATCACCGTCAAAGCGAGCACCGCCTGTCGATGACGTCACTTGCAGGAGCTTTCTGCGCTCCCTGCCATCATTGAACAGATCGGCAATTCCGGAGCTTCCCGTGAGGTCGGGCCCGGCAAAATGTCGTAGGTTGGCGACGTGCCACCTTCGGGCATACGACGATCGTGGCTCGACGCTGGAATGCGCCCTCTCAGCATGATCACGGAAGAGTTGGCAGCGTCTCAAGCTCCCACCAAGATGCCACCGTGTGTTTCAGTAACAGGTACTGCCAGGCTTTCGCGTGATTACCAACTGGTTACGTAAGTACCGTTTTGTATGAGAAAAATCCGGGTACATAGTTGCAATCCGTTGCATTCTGACGAAGGTAAATGGCTTGTTTCAATCGGTTTTTGCGGAATTCTGATTGCAAGTTACTGATTGAAGACTGTACGTTGATGCAATCGCGCGTTTACTTCGTCGCCGGATAGCTGTACTTCCGGTTCAACTGAGCTTTCTGAATCCGTGGCACGAAATTGGGTGACCTCTTGGAGGGGAGCAAGCATGCGTAGGCTGTTGCTGCTCGCACTAGTGTTGGGTTGGGCCGTTTGTGCATTCGCAGGTCCGGTTGAATTCAAGTTTGTCGGCTGGAACGATGGGCAATGGCAGAACGGTTATCCCTACGCGATTCAACCATTGGGTGACTCCTCGGGCTCGATCCTCTTTGTAATGTGCGACGACTACTTCCATGGCGGCGAACCCGGTGACATTTGGGACGCCAACATCACGCAGTTGGGCAGCGACAACATTTCGCTCACGCGTTTCAACAAAGTCGTTGCCGGTCCTACCGCCCTGACGCCGCTGATGCTCTATGACGAGGCAGGCTGGATCCTGCTGCAGACCCTGGTGGAACCGCGCGACCAATATCAGGCGATGAACTACGCCGTGTGGTACATCTTCGATCCCAGTCAAACCCCCTGCAATACTGCGTGTCAGTTCTGGTTGGCGCAGGCGCAGGAGGCCGCGGCTATGCACTTCCCCAACACCGACTTCAACCGCGTGTACGTCATCACTCCGGTGAACCAGTACGATCCGAATCCCGACGGTGTCCAGGAATTCCTGGCGTTGGGCCAGGATAATGGGCTGCTGCAAGGTGGTCCAAACGATACCGTTCCTGAACCGGGGACGTTGTTGCTGTTGGGTAGTGGTCTGCTCGGCATCCTGGGCCGGCGCTTCCTGCATTAGAGGAATCGCGGACCAGCCATTCTTTCCACAGGAATTTTCGCGCTTGCGGCAATCACCTGCCTTGCCGCAGCGCGCGTTTCCCGTCATAATTGGTCGTGCACGCCTATGCGCTCCACACTCTTTGCGCTGAAACGCCGGCACACAGGGCTCTCCTTCTGAGGCGCGTTGTCCCGCAGCACAAATCCCAAAATCTGAGGAAGCGATGGCGGCAAAGTACATCTTTGTGACCGGCGGTGTTGTGTCTTCGCTCGGCAAGGGTCTGGCGGCGGCGTCGATTGGCTGCCTGATGGAGAGCCGCGGCCTGAAGGTAACTCTGCAGAAGTTCGATCCTTACCTCAACGTCGATCCCGGCACCATGTCGCCCTTCCAGCACGGCGAAGTGTTCGTCACCGACGACGGCGCGGAAACCGACCTCGACCTCGGCCACTACGAACGCTTCACGCACAGCAGGCTCACCCGCGACAATAACTGGACCACCGGCCGTATCTACGAAACCATCATCGCCAAGGAACGCCGTGGCGATTACCTGGGCAAAACGGTCCAGGTCATTCCGCACGTTACCAACGAGATCAAAGGCGCGATGAAGAAGGTGGCGCAGGATGTCGATCTGGCCATCATCGAGATCGGCGGCACGGTCGGTGACATCGAGTCGTTGCCCTTCATCGAAGCCATCCGCCAGATGCGGCAGGAGCTGGGCCGCGAAAACACGTTATTCGTACACGTAACCCTGGTGCCGTATATCGCCGCCGCCGGCGAACTCAAGACCAAGCCGACGCAGCATTCGGTGAAGGAGCTGCTCAGCGTCGGGATTCAGCCGGACATCCTGTTGTGCCGCACCGACCGCTTTCTCTCCAAGGACCTGAAGTCGAAGATTGCGCTGTTCTGCAACGTAGAAAACGAAGCGGTGATCACGGCCAAGGATGTCGCTTCCATCTACGAAGTGCCGCTGGTGTTCGCGCGCGAGCAGGTTGACCAGCTGGCCCTGCGCTACCTGCGCATCGAGGCGAAAGAACCGGACCTCAGCCGTTGGGAAGACCTCGTGCACAGCGTCTACAACCCGAAAGATGAAGTCACGATCGGCATTGTCGGCAAGTACGTCGAGTACGAGGACTCCTACAAGTCGCTGAAGGAAGCGCTGGTCCACGGCGCCCTGGCTTACGACCTGAAGCTGACCGTCAACTGGATCGAAGCGGAAGGGCTGGAGCAGCAAGACCACAGCGTGCAGGCGCAACTGGAGCACGTGGATGGCATCCTGGTTCCCGGCGGATTCGGCAAGCGCGGCATCGAAGGCATGCTGATGGCGATCCGCTACGCGCGCGAGAACAAGGTGCCATACTTCGGCATCTGCCTCGGCATGCAAACCGCGTGCATCGAGTTCGCTCGCAATGTGAGCGGGCTGCAGCAGGCCAACTCCAGCGAGTTCGATCCGGCAACCCCGCATCGCGTCATCTACAAGCTGCGCGAGTTGCGAGGGGTGGAAGAGCTGGGCGGTACCATGCGCCTGGGTGCGTGGACCTGCAAGCTCGAGCCGGGCACGCTGGCGCAGAAGCTCTATGGCCAGGCGGAGATCAGCGAGCGCCATCGCCATCGCTACGAGTTCAATCGCGAGTATGAAGAGCCGTTAACCGCCGGCGGACTTCGCATCAGCGGCGCTACGCCCGACGGAACGTATGTCGAAATCGTCGAAATTCCCGATCACCCATTCTTCCTTGGCTGCCAGTTCCACCCAGAGTTCAAGTCGAAGCCGCTGGAGCCGCATCCCCTCTTCGCGGGCTTCGTAAGAGCGTCGTACGAAAACCGCCTCCGCCGCGAGCATGCGCGCCACGACGTTGCCGAGGAGATGTTCCATCGGCCGGAGAAGGTGAAGCGCTGATCGCTGCCGCGCGAGCCGGCGATTTCTGGCAATATAGATAGCCGAGGTGGTCATGCGCAGGCAGTGCGGATTGCTGGTCGCTGCGGTTTTCGTTTTCGGCGGCGTTATCGCTGGGGCGCAGAATAACAATGAAGTGCTGCATGCCCGGGACTTCAACGCCCGCGAGACGATCTCCAGCATCTTCATCTCCCCGCTTCCCAATGCTCCGTTTCAGGCAACGGTGACAGCCGAGTGGACTAAGTATTTGCCGGACGGCACGACTGTCACGCGCAGGAATCGCCGGCTTGTCGTACGTGACAGCCGGGGCCGCATTTATCAAGAGCGCCGCATGTTGGAACCCGGCGCCATTCTCGAGCAGACTCCGCTCCTACGCATCGAAATCAGCGATCCGGTGGCGCACACCAAGTACTTCTGCGAGCCGTCGCTTGCGCAATGCGAGCTGCGAACCTATGACGTGCCGGCGGATGAGCCGGTCGCACCGGTGGGACAAACCGCAGACAACAACTATCTAAGTCGAGCCAGCCTCGGCAGCAAAACTATCGATGGCCTGGAAGCGATTGGCACGCGCGAAACAGTGACCCATCCCACGGGTGCAATCGGCAACAGCCAGCCGCTCGAGTACACCAAGGAGTTCTGGTATTCGCCAAAGCTCGGCCTGAACCTGCAGGTGACCCGCCTTGACCCTGTGCATGGCGACCAATTCTTCTCGGTGGTTGATTTGAAATTGTCTGAACCGGACCCTCGTCTGTTCGTCCTGCCGCCAACCACGAAGGTCGTGGATCTGCGGCAACCTGCTGCCAGCACGGGCGCGGTCACGGCGGCGCATTAGCTGCGGATGTGAATCTTTAATTGCCTCTTTCTTTCCAAGTCGGCAATGTGACCATCGGGGGAGGCGAACTCTTCCTCATTGCCGGGCCGTGCGTCATCGAGAGCGAAGAGCATGCCATGGAGATGGCATGGTCCATTGCCAAAATTGCGCGGCAGAGAAAGCTTCCTTACATCTTCAAGGCTTCGTATGACAAAGCGAATCGCACTTCGATACGCAGCTTTCGCGGGCCGGGGCTGAAGGACGGCCTGCGCATCCTGCGCAACGTCCGCGAGGCGACATACGTTCCTGTCTTGACCGATGTTCATGAAGCTGCCGACGTGCCGCGCGTCGCCGAAGCGGTGGACTTGATCCAGATTCCCGCGTTCTTATGCCGCCAGACCGACCTGCTGGTCGCGGCGGGCAAGAGCGGACGGGCGGTCAATATCAAGAAGGGGCAGTTCGTCTCGCCGTGGGACATGCGCCATGCAGTCGAAAAGGTGCGCGAGGCGGGTGGCGAACGTGTTTTTCTAACCGAGCGCGGCGCCAGCTTCGGCTATAACAATCTTGTGGTGGATATGCGCTCGCTGGCCATCATGCGCCAGTTCGCGCCGGTGGTATTTGACGCGACACACTCGGTGCAACTGCCGTCAGCTTCCGAGGGCAACGGGGTTGCGGCGAGCGGAGGACAGCCCGAATTCATCCCACTGCTGGCACGGGCGGCGGTTGCTGCGGGGGTGGACGGAATCTTCGTGGAAGTGCACGACAATCCCGCGCAAGCCAAGTCCGACGGCGCAAATGCCCTCGATCTCAAGCTGCTGCCCGAGGTGCTCGATCAGCTGATGGCGATTCACGGCGCGTTGAGCTCTACGCGCGTGGCCGCCGCTGAATAACGTGATCTCACCGGCACCGCTGCGATATTGCAGTTTCAAGTCACTCCATCGTTGCGGCGGGAAGTGCTCACTGCCAGAGCCTGTTCGCAGAACAAAATTGTCATCGACTCATTCCAGCGGTATTGGCTGAGTTCAACCGGTCTTCCAACTCACGCCTTTCACAGTCCAAAGCTTCGACCGTTTAGAGGTGGACGTCCTCTTTAGAAGGGGATGTCTTCGTCGGTAATTTCCGGGGCGCCGCTGCTGACGGGCGCCTGCGACTCATGCTCGGGCGCGTGCTGCTCGAAACTTGAGGACTTCCCGGATGCAGCGCGGCCGCGGCTATAGCCGCCGCCACCAGCTTCGCCGCTGTCGCCGCCTTCGCGCGGGCCGCCGCCCAGCAGCACCATCTGGTTGCCGATGATTTCGGTACGGTACTTCTTCTGTCCGGTCTCTTTGTCGTCCCAAGAGTTGGTACGAATGCTCCCCTCGATGTAGACGGTGCGGCCTTTCTTCAGGTATTCGCCGGCGACTTCGGCCTTGCGATCGAACAGCACGATGTTGTGCCACTCGGTGCGATCGCCCCAATTGCCGTCTTTGTCCTTGACTCGTTCGTTGGTGGCGATAGAGAAACGGGCGACCGCCATGCCGCTCGGGGTGTATTTCACTTCCGGATCTTTGCCCAGATTGCCAATCAGAATGACCTTGTTCACGCTAGCCATAGCCGCTCCTATAGTCCGATGAAAGGCCAAATATACCAGATGGCAATTAGCTGTTGCCGTGACTTACGCTTCCAGCACCAGCACCTTGTGCTCGGGACAGCGGGCGTGGGCCAACTCGATCAGCCGATCGATCAGCGGCGGCCCGTACCTGGCATAGAAGTAGATAGCAGAGATCTCGCGCTCCTGCAGGTTCTTGTTGGGGTAAAGGGCGTTTTCGATCTGCGCGGCGTGGCGGGAGATGATCTCATTGCGCCGCAGCTCGGCCTGGGCGGCACGCTTGCGCAGCCGATCGATCTGGTAATGCATCTTGTTCGTCGCACGCTCAGCGGCGCCCACCAGCGTGGCATCCAGCTTTGCCAGCGAGGCGCTCACCTGCTGCATGGAGATGTCGACCCGTTGCCGCGCCTGGTCGAAATTCTGCTTCAACTCCGGCGGCAGCGCCCGCCCCGCAATGCAGTCGCGCAGCTGGCATTCGCCGTGATACAGCTCCGGCAACTCAACCTGGTATTTCGTCAGCAGCCGCTCGATGCGGGGCTCGATCAGGGTGGCGCTAAGGCGGGAAGCAATGGGAGTCACGCGGCCCAAGAGTTTTTCGTAAACCACGGCGGCCTGCGCGAAATACGCAATTTCTGCCGGGCCTCCGATGTAGGCCAGCGTCGGAAGCAGGTAATCCTGCAATACCGGGCGAAGCAGCACGTTGGCGTTGAAATTCTGCGGGGCCTCCGCGATGCGCCGCAGCAATTCTTCCGCGGACAAGATGTCGCGGCCTACCTTGAATTGCCCGTTGGCGCGGTGCACCACCAGGCGGGCTCCATCCACGATCGAAAACAGGAGGGTGGATTCAGGAGTGACCTTGACTTGCTCGTGGTATCTGGCGGCCTGCAATTCGCGATTGCGCTTCAGGATGGCGTCGTCCAGTTCCGCTGCGTGGCTCACCGCATCGGCAAACAACGGAGCGGCGATTCGATGAAGCTGTGCGTCCGCCGGGTCGAGAACGATAAGTCCGTGTACGCGGAAGATGCGGGCGAGCAGCTTGGCAAACGCGTTAGAGAAGGTTTCGCCCTCGGCGTAGCTCTCTCGCAGGTAATCGGCGGCGAGCGATTCGCCCAGCAGCTCGGCAGCTTGCGCGATGGCCGAATTGCTTCCCGCAGCGAAGCGGATGGTTGCGACCGGAGCACCCTCGACGCCACGGGTTGGTGCCGTGAACGGCGCGAGCTGAAGATCATTCGTCAGCAGCAGCGCCTGATTGACTTCCGCCAAGTCGTGGTCCTCGCTGGCCAGCCAAAACACCGGCACGCACTCCACGCCCAGGGCTTCCACTTGCTTAGCGAGCGCCAGCACCGACGCCGCCTTGAGCAGCGACATTAGCGGACCGCCGAAGAGTCCCACCTGCTGGCCCGTGACCATCGCAAAGGCGCCATCGCGCAGGCGCTGAATATTTCGCAGCGTCGCGTCTCCCGCTCCCCACGCGCGATTCTGCCGCTCCAGCGCGTCGGCCACTTTGGCCTGGCGCTCCCGGTCGCGAGACACGGAGCGGGCGAAGGCTGCGATGTGCGCCGGATCGGGTGAATGTGGAAAGAACTTGCGAATCGCGGGCGAGCCGGAAAGGAAGTCGGAGAAGATGCGCGAGGTGTGAGGAATGGAGTCGAAAGAGATGCAGTTGGGGATCACGCGATTGTCTCCCGACAACAAGGGCCGCAAGGCCTGCTACAACGCAACACAGAAATCGGATGTGCGTGAAGACTCATTTCCGGCTACCGACCCAAAGCATCAGACTGACCGGCAAGCAAAAGGTTTGGATGTTAGCCATGCCCCCGGGATGCAGCAAACCGCCGTCCAAGGCGGGAAACCTGCTGCTGGAACCAGAATTCTTGAATTAGAATGTGCGCCAGACCGCAGTATCGCACGTCGAGGAAATCGGGGTTGACGACCTGGGGACACCGCCGGCTGGTTTGCATGTTCGCCATAGCGATGTCAGCGGTGTGCCTCTCGCAGGACAGCACCGCCCCTCCCCACAATGCCACGCCGCCGCCCGCAACCATTCCGAACACAATCGACTGCGGGGCGTTTGCCGCAGGCGATCCCAGGCTGGATTTGGTATCGAAACTCTGCACCTTCGCCCTCACTTACCGCCAGCAGTTGCCCGACTTTATCGCCCAACAGACCATCACCGCTCGCGGCGCCAAATCCAGCACGGTAATGACGGAGCAGGTGGTCTTTCGCCAGGGCCGCGAGTACTACTCGCAGCTAAACATCAACGGCAAAGCTGCCCAACCCGGCTTCCCCGCCGAGCTGCCCCGCAACGTTCGTTTCACCTCTGCGGGCGAGTTTGGATCGATGCTGGTTGACCTTTTCAGAACGCCGGGGACAACCGAATTCAGCTTCCGCAGAAGTGCGACGCTGCAAAAAGTTCCCGTCATCGTTTACGAGTTCCACGTTCCGCGGGAGAAGAATTCCTTTTGGACGGTACGCGACGTCGGCCAGACCACGATACTGCCCGAGTTCCAGGGAGAGTTATGGCTCGACCGGAAAACCGGGCACCTCTTGCGGGAGAAGCTGGAGCCGGTGCATCTGCCCAGCAACTGGCGTGTCGGCTCAATTAAGACAGTGACCGATTATGCGATGACGATTGTGAGCGGCGTGGGAGAATTC
>DASRGM010000144.1:0-5903 GCA_035651035.1 Terriglobales bacterium | reverse complement strand
ATCCTGAACTTCGGCCTGCCGGCCCCCATCGACATCCAGCTCATGGGTCCGGACATGGTGACCAACTACGAAATTGCGCAGCAGATTTCGAACCGGGTGAAGCTTGTGCCCGGGACCGCCGATGTGCACGTGCAGCAACTGCTCGACCTGCCTACGCTGCACCTCGATATCGAGCGCACCCGCATGGCACAGGTGGGTATGAACGCGCGTGACGTTGCGGAGAGCGTGCTGGTCTCACTGAGTGGGAGCTTCGCGACCTCGCCCAATTTCTGGCTGAACCCGTCCAATGGCGTCAGCTATCAGGTGGCGGTGCAATCGCCGCAATACCGCATCACCTCGATACAGGACCTGATGAATACGCCGGTCAACAACTCCAACGAGCCGGTGGCCGGCACCACTACGGCAAGCTCGCAGGTGCTTGCCAATCTGGTGCAGCTGTCGCCCGCGCAACGTCCGGCGATCGTTTCGCATTACAACGTGCTGCCGGTAATCGACGTTTACGCCAGCACGCAGGGGCGCGATCTGGGGGGAGTGATCCGCGACGTCGATCGCGTGCTGCAACCGTTCCGGCAGCACCTGCCGCGCGGCACGCAGTTGATCGTGCGCGGGCAGGTGCGAACGATGGAGACATCGTTTATCGGACTGGGCGTCGGACTGCTCTGCGCGATCGTGCTGGTGTACTTGCTCATCGTGGTGAACTTCCAATCGTGGCTGGACCCGTTCATCATCATCACCGCCCTGCCGGGGGCGCTGGCCGGCATTTGCTGGATTCTGCTGCTGACGCACACCACACTGAATGTGCCGTCGTTGACGGGCGCCGTAATGTGCATGGGCGTGGCCACCGCCAATTCGATCCTGATGGTGTCGTTCGCGCGCGAGCGCATGACGGTCGGCATTCCCGCGGCCCAAGCCGCGCTGGAAGCGGGGTACACGCGTATTCGTCCGGTGCTGATGACGGCGTTGGCCATGATCATCGGCATGGCGCCGATGTCGCTGGGACTGGGAGAAGGCGGCGAGCAGAATGCGCCGCTGGGCCGCGCGGTCATTGGCGGACTGTTATTTGCCACCGTGGCGACGCTCTTCTTCGTCCCCACCGTTTTTGCCATCATTCACAGCAGGCGTGAGAGGAAAGCGGAGCAGAGGTCATAAAATAAGTGGATACTCTTACCAAGATGGACGGGCAAGACAAACCGGCGGCCGAGCAGCGAGGGCATCGCGCAGACCCAGTCGTCCCAAAGGATGGGGGGAATGGGGCACCCGCCGATGGCGGGGACCCGTGGCGCGGTCCCGATCAACCGCCGTCTCACCGCGAGGCCCAACCGGAGCACCACGATGGCGACCCTCGCGAGGGCCATGCTGCGCCGCAGATCACGCCTCCGCCGAAGCTGCCGCCCGCAAAGCCGCGCAAGGCGCTGATGCTGGTGGTCGCCGTGGTTGTCGTGCTGCTGGTGGCGGGATTGGTCTCGATGCTGACCCGCATCCACAACGATCATGTACTGGCCGACGAGACCCAGCAGGACGCGGTGCTTACCGTCGCCGTCGTCCATCCCACGCAAGAAAAAGCGGATGAGGAGCTCATCCTTCCGGGAACGCTTCAGGCCTATGTTGAGTCGCCAATCTATGCGCGCACCAACGGTTATCTGCTGCGCTGGTACAAGGACATCGGCAGCCGCGTGAAAAAGGGCGATCTGCTGGCCGACATCGACACGCCTGAGGTCGATCAGGAGCTGCGGCAGGCGCGTGCGACGCGCGAACAAGTGGTGGCCGCGCTGGACCTGGCCAAGATCAATGCTGAGCGCTATCAGTCGCTGCGGAAGACGGACTCGGTTTCCCAGGAGGAGGCCGACACCCAGGCTAGCGGATATCAGCAAGCCATGGCGAATTTGGCCGCCGCAGATGCGAACGTAAAGCGACTGGAAGAGCTGGAAGGCTTCAAGCGCGTGTACGCCCCGTTCAACGGCGTAATCACACGGCGTCTGGTCGATCCCGGCGCGCTGATCAACGCCGGCATCTCCGGGGCGGCGGGCAAAGAGCTGTTCGATGTCGCCACCACCGATCCATTGCGGGTGTACGTTCAGGTGCCGCAGGCGTACGCAGCCGCCATGCACCCCGGCGTCGAGGCGACGATCACGCTGCAAGAGCTTCCTGGACAGAAGTTCACCGCTTTGGTGGCGCGCACGGCGGACTCCATCGACGTTGCCAGCCGTACCCTGCAGACCGAGGTGGATGTTCCCAACAAGGAAGGCAAGCTGCTTCCCGGATCATTCGGCGAGGTGCACTTCCGGCCGAAGATCGACGCGCACAAGGTCACGATTCCGCAGAACGCTATGCTGTTCCGCCGCGAAGGGCCGCAGGTTGCCGTGGTCGGCCCCGACAACAAGGTTGAACTGCGCAAAATCAGTATCGGCCGCGATTACGGCAACACGCTGGAGATCGTGGCGGGCGTGGACGAGAACGACCGCATCATCGTGAATCCCTCCGACTCCATCGAGAACGGGCAGAAGGTGAACGTGGCGCCGGCGCCTCCGGGTACCTCGGGTAGTAGCGATAACGGAGGCCAGAAGTCGTGAACATGGTTTCGACTCCCATTCGTTCGAAAACCGCGAATGAATGGGGCACCCGGCCATGGATTGCAAAGGCGCCCCAGGTTCGCGCCGGCCGTATGGGCGCTAACCTGGGCTTGGTCATTACCGCGCTGCTTTGCGTGCTGCTCGGCGCGTGCAAGGTGGGGCCGAACTATCAGCGGCCGCCGGCGCCCGCGCCGGAAGCTTACAAAACCGCGGCGCCGTGGCGGGAGGCCGCTCCCAAGGATTCGCTTCCCAAGGGCGCATGGTGGGAGGTGTTCAACGACGCCGAGCTGAACGCCTACGAACAGCAGTTGCTGGCAGCAAACCAATCGCTATTGGCCGCCAAGGACCGCCTGGAAGAGGCGCGATCGCTGGCCCGCGTGGTTACGGCCCCGCTCTTTCCCACCGGAAACGTCGATCCCAACGCCTCGCGCAATCGCTATTCCGGCAATCGCCCTGAAGTGCTGACGGTGGCGGGCCCGCTCACGCAAAGCACTTTTTCGATTCCCTTCGCACTGAACTATGAGCCGGACCTATTTGGACGCGTGCGCCGCAACCTGGAGGCCTCGAACGCCAACCTGCAGGCTACCGCGGCCGATGTCTACAACGTCGACCTGGTGCTAACGGCCGAGCTTGCCGCCGACTACTTCAGCCTGCGCGAACTGGATGCTGAGACCGCGGTGGTGAAGGAGTCGGTGGCGATCCAGGAGAAGGGCCTGCAGTTGGTGCAGAACCGCCATGCCGGCGGCGTCGCCTCCGGCCTCGATCTGGCGCAGCAACAGACGCTGCTCGATTCAACCCGTACGCAGCTCTATCTCGTGCAACAACAGCGGCAGCAATTTGAGCATGCCATCGGGGTGCTGACGGGGAATCCGGCGTCGACCTTCAGCGTTTCGGTTCGGTCTCTGACGCTGACGCCCGTGCCTGTGCCGCTGGGCGTGCCTTCGGATTTGCTGGAGCGACGGCCGGACATTGCCACGGCGGAGCGGCAGATGGCGCAGCAGAATGCGCTGGTGGGTGTGGCCACAGCGGCGTTTTATCCGCAGTTGACGCTCTCCGGTGCCGGCGGATTTGAGAGCACGAATATCACAAACCTGATCAGCGCGCCCACCGCAATCTGGTCGGTGGGCGGCGATCTGCTGCAACCCGTGTTTAATGGCGGACGCAATCGCGCCAACCTGGCTTACGCCAAACACGTGTATGACGAATCCGTGGCGAACTATCGTGAGTCCGTGCTGGTTGCCTTCCAGCAGGTAGAGGACGGCCTTTCAGGACTAACCGAGCTTTCGCAGGCGGCATCGACACAGAATGCCGCCGTAGCAGATTCGCGGCGGGCGCTGGAGTTGGCCAACAATCGTTATGTCGGGGGCGTGACGACGTACCTTGACGTCATCACGGCGCAAAGCACGCTGCTGACCAACGAGCGCCTGGCGACGCAACTGCTTGGGCAACAGATGGTGACCGAGGTTGCGTTGATTAAAGCTCTGGGCGGCGGGTGGGACGCCTCGCAGATCCAGAACGAGCAGGTGCATCCCAGGGCGATTCAGGCGGTGCAGCAGTAGAAAAAGCGGCAGTTGGGAGTTGGCATTCGGGGGTGGCGGTTGGCTGGCATCGGGCATCGTAGCGCTTGGTACCTAGGAACGGTTCGGGTAGTGCGGTGCTTCAGCGCCGCGTGCACCAGCAATTATTCGATCGGGCTTTAGGCCCTGAGGGACATCTCACGCAGATCGCGAACAGCCGCGATTTCAGCGGGTTCGAGCGAGGTACCTCGGCGGCTAAAGCCGGCCCTAATACTGCACCTTTACGCGGGCCTGAAGGCCCGCACAGGATTAAATCGAGTCCACCTTTACGCGGGCCCGAAGGCACGACCCGATGAAGTCGTGCCCTGATTCGAAGCGGGCCGAAGAATCTAAGCAGGCGAATGACGCCCTCGCCGAGTGCCAAATGCCAACTGCCTCCACCGCCGACATCCTCATCATCGGCCTCGGCGCCGTCGGGAGTGCGGCACTGTATCAGGCCGCCAGCCGAAAGCTGCGCGTTATCGGGATCGACCGCTTTGCGCCCCCGCATGACCAAGGCTCCTCGCATGGCGAAACGCGGATCACCCGACAGGCCATCGGCGAAGGCCGGGAATTCGTTCCCCTGGTTCTACGCTCCGATGAGCTCTGGCGGGATGTGGAGGCGCAGAGCGGGCGTGCTCTCGTCAACCGTTGCGGCTGCCTGGTCCTGGCGTCGCCGGACATGCCTGGCCGGCATCATGGCTCGACTTCGTTCCTGCAGGACACGATCGATGCGGCGCGCCAGTTCGGTATTGCTCACGAGCTGCTGAGCACCGGCGAGCTTCAGCGCCGCTTCCCGCAATTGCGCCTTATCGCCGGCGAAGCGGGATACCTGGAGCCTGGCGCCGGCTTTCTGCGGCCGGAGGCCTGCATCGCAGCGCAAATCGAGCTAGCGCGGAAGGCGGGCGCGCAGATTTGTCTCGATGAGACAGTGCAGCGGGTCGCGGCCTCGGCAGGCGGAGCTGAAGTAGAGACGACGCGCGCGACGTACTCAGCCGCACACGTGATCGTGACCGCCGGCGCGTGGATTCCGAAATTGCTAGGGCAGAAATATGCCCGGTTGTTCCGCATCTATCGCCAGACGCTATGCTGGTTTGCGCTCGAGTCGCATCAGGACCGCTACACGCCTGCGCACTTCCCGGTATTCATCTGGATTACCGGCAACCGTCCGCGTGACATGCTGTACGGCTTTCCTGCTGTTGACGGGCCGAGCGGCGGGGTGAAGATCGCGACCGAGCAGTACGACGCGACCGTCGACCCCGATGCGGTGCCGCGTGAGGTTACCGACTCCGAAGTCGCAGCGCTGCATGCCGAGTACATAGCGCCCCGTTTCCCCGACGTCTGCTCACGCAGTCTGCGCAGCACGACGTGCCTGTATACGGTAACGCCGGATGCCAAGTTCATCGTCGACCGCTTCCTTGAGTCCGACAATGTATGGTTCGCCTCGGCGTGCTCCGGGCATGGCTTCAAGCACTCACCGGCCATCGGCGAGGCGCTGGTGCGACAGGCCTTACGTGAGCCTGCCCTGGTTGATCTGTCGATGTTCAGCTTGCGGCGGTTTGAATTGGGATAGGTACGTTGCGCCGGAAGCGGCAGAAACAAGAATTGTCAGGCGTGGTTGCCACCACTCAGCCTCTTGACCAGCGCCTTCATAGGAAACTCGATACCTTCGACGAGAATCTTGCGATTGAACTTCGATTTGCCGGCCTCACGCTCGCAAAAAACGATGGGAAACTCGCGGAAGGTCGTGCCGCTGCGGTGCAGGCTGAACTTCATC
>DASRGM010000143.1:0-8084 GCA_035651035.1 Terriglobales bacterium | reverse complement strand
ATCGCCATAACCCCCGCCGCACATGCGAGCGCGATGGCGAGTTTGTCGCTACGGCTATATCGCTCGCGGCTTTCAGCCATATTGATTTCTTCTGCCACTCCGCACACCTCCGCGACTCATCAGGTAGAATCCCCGATGTGGCACGATTGTGCGCCTCATCCCCTATTGAGTCAAGGGGATAATCCTGACTGAAGTCGTGCCCTGACACAAGACGACATTCGCTGAAGCCGTGCTCTGACAAGGCGACATGCGCTGAAGTCGTGCCCTGATACACGGCAACATGCGCTGAGGTCGTGTCTTCCGGCCGGAATGCAGCGCCGTAGGCGCGGAACAGGGTAGCCCAGCGCTTCAGCGCTGGGTAAGCTAGAAAGAAGAGCCAGAGTCACATAGGGACGACAGGGTTCTCGCGCCGCTATCGAAGGCCCCGAGCCAAGCAGCACTCCCGCAATAGGAACTAACCTTCCAGCTTGAAGCTGTACTCCTCGATCACAGGATTGGTCAGCACCTCGCGCGCGATGCGCTCGATTTCGGCCTGCGCGTCTTCGCGGCTCACGCTCGCGTCAAGCGCGATCTCGAAGTACTTGCCCTGGCGCAAGTCGTCGATGCCGCGATAGCCCATCTTCTTCAGCGCCCCGTGAATGGTCTTGCCCTGCGGATCGAGCACACTTTTCTTGAGCGAAACGTACACGTAGGCTTTCATGAAGTAACGATTATAACCGCCGGATTTCGCTCGCAAGCCCTGCGCCGCCGGCGTTCTTCAACCGCCTGCAACCGTCATCCGCAGCGAGCCTCGCTTGCGAAGCGGAGTACCCGGGCATACAGACTCGCACCGCGGCGCGAAAGCCACCTTCCACACCGTAGATTTGCTTGCCTGCCGAAAAGCGAGACAATTGTAGCTAGCCGCCGGCTCAGAGCGTGTAGTTGACGGCCTGCGGAGGTGCTCCGTGACGATGTCGCTCCGGCCAGTTTTTGTAGTCGTCGTGCTGCTGGCTATCTGTGCATTGCCGAGCAGCGGCTTGTGGCAGTCGGGGACGCCGATCCCTCGCGGGCGCACAGCCGCCAACGAAGCCACGCGCAAAGCCGAGCAGGTCGAGCCTCCCGCCCCGGCTGCCCACAGCGTTTCGGCGGCCGACATACGCAAGCAAGCCGACGAGCTTTTGTCGCTGGCCCAGGAAGTTCACACCGATACCCAGCGCGCGACGGAAGGGCTCATTAGCAAAGATCTGAAAGACAAGCTGCGGCGCATGGAGAAGCTGTCGAAGAAGCTGCGGGACGAGTTGGGACTATAGCTGGACTTCCACGACGAGGGCGCTACGGCGGTTCGCATCTTGGGGAGCGACGCTGTTGAACATGCTGCGGAAGATCCGGCGAGACCGCCTGTGCCGCCGGCTAAAGCCGGCTCGGAAATTAAAAAAAGGGCCTGGACGCGAGCCTGAAGGCTCGCTCTACCTCCGTGCTCTTTTGCGATGACTTTTTCGGCAGCCTTTAAAGACGACGAGCACTGACATTTGTCGGTAATCGAAATTTTCGATTCGGGGATGCGGATGCCCGCGGCGTTGTCGATCGCCCAGCCTCCGGCACCGGCATCCTGATTGCCAATCGTTCTGTCACATTCGCCGTTACGTTTTGTGAATCGCATGCGTCTTTCGGAACCCCGCTACGTCTAATTGGGAAGATTGTTCAGATCGACTCCAAGAGGGGGAACAGTTTTGAGCCAGCCGCAGGTCAGTCGTGCCGTCGTACGTAGCCAGCCCAATCTCAAAGAACAATCGCGGCATAACTCCGCAGGCGGCGACGGCAACGAACAACAGCCTGCCTCTCCTAACGGCTGGACCACGGAATCCATGCTCGACGCCACCTGCAACCGGCTGCAGGAGCTGCTGCAGTTGCTGTACCTGCTGGGCCGCGACCCTTCCGTTCCCACCGAGGCGCGCTATCACGTCACCGTGGCACAATCCGAAATCGCGCTGCTGTCGCGCGTGATGCAGAACTCGGCGCCGGCCCACGACGCCGCGAGCTGCGACCCGCGTTAAGCAGTGAGTCAGTTCAATTGCGGCGAGGTTCTCGCGAGCGGAGCACGCCTTCTACCGAGCTACTGAAGTAGGCCTTGTTACGAGCTACTGAATTAGGTCTTGTTACCAGCTACTGAAGCTTGGGTCGGGGAGCTGCCTCGTGTCAGGGCACGACTTCAGTCGTACCGACCAAGCTTTTGTCAATTTCCGAGCCGGCTTCAGCCGGCGACAGACGTCGCGCAAAGAACCCTCGAAGCCGGCTACTCCAGCGGCACGGCCACGTCGCGGCGCTCGAAGATTGCCGACGCTAGCAGCCAGAAGACAAGCGCTTCCAGCAGCGTCGTCCCCACACTCATCCAATTGGGCGACCAATCCGGGCGGAAGCTGAACTGCAAAAACTGCGCCAGCATGGGAAATCCCGGCAGCCAGATCCATGCCGGATGCCGCAGCGCGTGAAAGGGAATCGGCGCGCAGAAGATGGCCAGCGTACATGCCGTAGCGAAATAGGGATTGAGGAAGGTGGACAGGAACACCGCCGTGCTCGCCGAGATGAGCGCTCCGGCAACCACCAGCGGCAGCAGCTCCCAGACGGGGCCGCTGGGCAACATAGTGCGCGTCGCCAGCCAGATGCTGCACAGCGCCGACAGCACGGCGTAAACCACGGCCAGCATTCCGGTGCCGCCCAGCACGGCCAGCAGGTAATCGCCGCGGCTCACCGCCTTGGCCAGCACCAGCAGGATGCGACGCGACTTGCGTTCGGTATGCAGCGCGTCGGCGGCCAGAAACGCGCTGAAGATGCAGATATAGATTGCCTGCTGCTGGGCATGGAAGACCACATCGTCGAGGGCGGTGTGGCTGCGCCCGAAGTCGCCGGCAATCGCCGCCGTCAGCAGGATCCACAGAAACAGCAGCAGCACCGGCCAGCGGCGCTGGCGCAGGAAGTTCGCCGCCATCAGCACCAGCGACATCATGCGTGCGCCTCCTTGTGGTTGGTCAGCTCCAGGAAGACCTCTTCCAAAGTGCGCCGTACCGGATTGACGCTGAGCACCTCGCCCCCCAACGCCCACACGCGCTCCAAGGCCTCGCGCTGCGATGCGGCGGCGACGGTGAATTGCACGTGGCCGTCACGGCCCAGGTTAGTGTCCAAAGGAAGGACACGAACCTGGGGCACCGCCAGAGGAAGTCCGCGAACCTGGGGCGCCGAATCGGATGAGACTTGATCGATGCTGCCGGCGGGCATGCCGCGCGCCACAATCTCGTAGCGATCGCGCGACACCAGCAAGTCCTCGGTGCGGCCCAGCTTCATGAGCCGCCCGCGCGAGAGGATGCCGACGCGATGGCAGATCAGCTCAATCTCCGACAGCAGGTGCGAGCTGAGGAAGATGGTTTTGCCGGCGCGGTTGCACTCCAGCAGCAGCTCGCGCATGGCGGCCCGCGCGGCGGGATCGAGCGCCGAGGTTGGCTCGTCGAGGATCAGCAGCTCGGGATCGCTGATCAGCGCCTGCGCCAGCCCGATGCGCTGCTGCATG
The DNA here is from genome assembly GCA_035651035.1 of Terriglobales bacterium. Classification (GTDB taxonomy): domain Bacteria; phylum Acidobacteriota; class Terriglobia; order Terriglobales; family Acidobacteriaceae; genus Bog-257. The sequence goes on along the minus strand of DASRGM010000143.1, from coordinate 4,543 downwards.
CCGCGCGAAAGCTTCTCCACGCTGCGATCGGCTTCGGCTTCGAGCCCTATCTGCTCCAGCACCTCGCGGCAGCGCAGCCGCAGGCGCGCGGGACGCATTCCGCTGAGCGTGCCGTAGAAGCGCAGCAGCGTTCGCGCCGGCCGGTGATAGAGCGCAACGTTCTCCGCCAGAAAGCCGACGCGGGCGCGCGTTTTGGCGTCGCCGAAGGGACGGCCCAGCATCTGGCCGCTGCCGCCGGATGGGCGCATGAAGCCGAGCGCGAGATGGATGGCTGTGGTCTTGCCTGCGCCGTTCGGTCCGAGGAAGCCGAAGATTTCGCCGCGCTCCAGAGAAAGCGAGAAGTCGTCAAGCGCGCGCACACGTCGCGGCGACCACAGGCTGGTGTAGTCCTTGACGACGTGCGTGTAATCGAGAATGCCTGGCATGGGGCAGCAATTAGCAATTAGCGATTAGCAACTAGCAACTAGCACTTGGCAGTTGGCAATTAGCATTTGGCATTCAGCATTTGGCATTCAGCATTTGCAGTTGCCGAGCTATGCCTATTGCATGGGTTCGTTTCGCCAGAGGCAAAAGTTAGTCCAGCGCGGAAGCCGCTGGGTCGAGCGCGAATCCATGCGCATGAGCCGCTTCAGCGGCGGCACGTGCAACGACGGCCTTGAGTGTCGCCCCTGAAGGGGCTTGTGCACGAGTTTTAGGCATTGTACCCAGCGCTTCCGCGGCTGGGCTAATTACTTTCGCCCCTTCGAGGCTACCCCGAATCGGAATCTTCTAAACCGTAATTCGGAACACACCGGCAACCGGTCGCGGTTGATGATGTACGTTCGCTCGCCTCGATATCCAATGGCTCTGCTGACCTTCAAAAATTCCGTGAATTCCGTGCTTCCGTGGTGAATATGGAATTTTCCAGGTCTCAATTCGGAACACACCGGCAACCGGTCACCCTCGACGATGTTCTGTTCCGGCCTTGATACGGGAATGGCTCTGCTGACCTTCAAAAATTCCGTGAATTCCGTGCTTCCGTGGTGAAAAGAAAAGCCCCATCTTGCGACGGGGCTCTCGAGTGTACTCGCCGCGCCTATACGACCTTGGCGAAGATGATGACCAGGGTGAACAGCACCAGGGACTCGATGAACGCGAAGCCCAAGTACCCAACCTACTCCTGATCGTTGTTTTCGTCCGCCGCCCGAGCTGCCGCTTGGCTGACATCCTCCGTTGTCTGTCCAGGCCTATGCGCCTCAATTACATGCTGCACAAAGGCCATGTCAACGGAAAGTTTTGAGTCGGACCGGAAGGGCACCTTGCAAATCGAGCATCGTTTCGCACCTTGGTAATCGATTAAGTGCGGCGGTAGTTTTGTCCTAGGCATAATGCGAAATCTTACGCGCGATGGCTGCCGAATCAGAGCTCGATTTAGCAACGTGTCTGTGCCATACTTGGCAAATGTCTGGGGAGGAAGAGTCAAATCAGTCACGGACAATAGCCTTGGCAGTCGTCGTGGTGATTATTGTCGCAGTGATAGTGTGGAAGTTCTTTTTGCACTAGCTCGCGAACGGCATTCTGCAGATCGAGCAACGCTTCAAGGCGTCGCCGGTTATTAGGCTGGTTCGGTATTGCGTCATGCACCGAGTCTACGCCGACGACGCGGCTCGCAAGCGGCAGTCGAAAACCAAGCGAGCGATTGCGTTCGACCTTGCTTTCCCCGAGCCGCAGAGCCAAAATAGCAGTGGGTGCAGAGACCCGTTCCTCGGCTCATACCCGAGGAAAAAGCCCCGTCCCGCAGTCATTGGCTACGGGCGGGGCAGTTTTGAAATAGTGGACCCGGAGGGGACTCAACTGTGCGCAGGCGCCCTCGAGGTGCTCACCGCGCGGCAACCCTGCTAGGCCCACAAACAAAGGGCCAGCAGTCCCAAAGCTTCCCGGCTCGGTACTGTTGGCCTTTGTTTCGTTCCCCTGAGCAAAGAGAAAAACCCCATCCGTGGATGGGGCTCGTAACTCCCGTTCGCCGTGCCCTACACGACCTTGGCAAAGATGATGACCAAGGTGAATAGAACGAGGGATTCGATAAACGCCAGCCCGAGGATTAGTGCCAACTGGATGGCTGGGCGTGCGGCTGGATTGCGGGCCATGGCTTCGCAGGCCGCACCGCCGACGCGTCCTTGTCCTAGGCCCGCCAAACCGGCCGCAATGCCGATGCCCAGTCCCGAGGCAAGGGGGATCGCCCAGTCTTTTCCTGAAGCAGCAGTATTTGCGCCCTGCGCGTACGCTGGCATGGCCATCAACAGAAGAGCCAGCAGCGCAAAGAAGATCATCGTGGTCTTTCGCATTGTTTCTCCTTTATGAATCGCCGCCAGGAGGTGGTTGACGTTCACCGAGCTGACGCCCTCACACTGACAGCACAAATCAGCACTCAGCACTCAGCATTCAGCCCCTGCACGATCAAGCGTGGGGTACTGAGTGCCGATTGCTGAATGCTAATGTTCATGCGCCACGGCCTCTGCGATGTATACCGTCGCCAGTAATACGAACACATAGGTCTGAATGATTGCAACAGCTATGTGCAACAGAATAAAAGGAATAGGTAGGATAATCGGGACTAATACCCAGAAAACCAGGATCACCATATCGCTGGCAAACATGTTGGCGAACAAGCGGATGGTAAGCGAGAGAATCCGCGCCAGGTGGCTGAATATTTCAATCACAAACAGCAGCGGCACCAGCCACCAAACGGGGCCAAGGAAATTTCTGATATAGCCGGGGCCGTTCACCCGGATTCCCTGAAAGTGATAGTAAAACCAAGTGACCAGTGCGCACCCCAGGGGTATTGAGGGCGCCGCGGTGGCCGTTTCGAAACCAGGTATTACGCCAATCAGACAGCCGAGAAGAATAAATAGGCCCAGCACAGATAAGTAGCCGACGTACCGTTCGTATTCGTGGCCGATGACTTCATAGCTCTGAGTTGCAACAAAGGAATTAAGGCTCTCCACCATCTGCTGTAAAGCTCCTGGATTGTCTACCGAAAGCCGAATCCGTACGGCGATGAAGAAAAGAATCAGCAGCACGAATACCAGCAACTCCATCGCTATGTAATTTGGGATTGGCGCTTGCGCGTGTGCGGCGTGCAGATGGAAGACGCCCAGAATGGCGTTGGCTACTCCGGCGAAGTACTTGTTCAGTAGTGCGGTGAACCAAAGTTGTTCAGGCATGAAGGAATGCTCGTATGAATTTTGGCTCTTAGCTCTTGGCCCTTAGGAAGATTCTGATCAAGTCTGGTTCTGAAGGGGCATGGCTTCAGCGGTGCCATAAAAGCTGCTAAATCCGAGGAGCTTTAGCTTTAGCCTCGGCGGTCACCTTCGAACAACTTTATCAAACCTTCCTTAGCTCTTAATAAACCGCGGGTGGCGCACCGCCTCATCGGCCTAACCTAACTGCCACAGCCGCCCGCGGCGTAATCCCGACCTCAGGCGCTCAAGCGCAGTTTTCAACCTCGGCGCCCATCCACACTGCTGAAGGCGTTGTCCACCCAACTCTTTTTCCAGTTTGGAGAATCAGCTTCCGCGCAGCATCACGAAGACTTCGGCTGCGACCTCACAGGCGATGGCGGCAATCGGCAGAAAAAGCCCGCCGAGAAAACCGTATAGCCCCATGAGAGAAACATTAAATATAACATAGGCCCCGGCGGCGATCAGGAGATAGCGCAGCATCGCGCGCACCACAATCAGGCCGCCGCGTTCGCCGCTCTGCTGCTGGGTGATGCGCTCGCCCAGTGCCACGATGGCGCGCTCCAGCCATCGCTGATTCAGCCACGAGATGACCGCGCCGACGACGAAGCCTGCCGCCACCTGCCGGCGAAAGAAGATCAGGCAGGCCAGTGTCCCGGCCACCGCCAGCGCCAGCAGGATGCGGCGGATGCGAGGCAGCGCGCGATCAAGAAAGGCCTCGGCGGCAAAAGTGGGCTCGAGCGTTGACATCGGCTGTCAGCCCCGGCTGCTCTTGGTGACCGTGCGGATGATGTCGACAAAGCCGGCAATTGCGCCGACGATGATGCCCGCCAGAAAGAGCCAATGGGTGTGCAGCCAGTAGTCGAGCAGCTTGCCGGCGAGCAGTCCGACGACGACCGCCGCAGGCAGAATGAACGCGATCTGCGAGTAGCGCGCCCAGATGACGGCAGAGCTTTCCTTGCGATCGCGATCGTCGGAGGGCATGTTGCGAGGGTATCAAAAGCCGGAGATCGTGTCGCCGCGGGAGCGCGCGCGCAGACGGGGCCGACGCCCCCGTCTAAATTCAACACGTGGCTTTCGCCGGCCATTGGGGGCTCGACGCCGAACAAGCCTGAACCGAGCCGCGCAGCGGCGGCATGGGTCTAGGCGGGGGCGTCAGCCCCCGCGCAACATGCCATAAGGCAGGAGCCGCAGAGCGGCGACACCAGCCCGTGACCACCATCACCGACACGCGTTACGGCGCTCGGTCCGCTCAATCCCACGCTTTCCAAAAGATGGGAAAGGATGCGGCACCCGGCTAGCTTCACATCCCCATCTTCTTCAGC
>DASRGM010000142.1:0-9407 GCA_035651035.1 Terriglobales bacterium | reverse complement strand
TCGACTTGATGCTGCAGCACGCGGCCGAGCTCGGCGCGAATGCCGTCATCGGCATGCGTTACGATGCGACGGAAGTGATGCAGGGAGTGACGGAGGTGCTGGCGTATGGGACGGCGGTGTATGTGGAGAAAACCAGCGACTAGCTACTAGGTTGTTCGCGGCCGGCGCATTGACTAGTTGCTGATTGCTAGTCGCTGCCTTTGGTGAGCCCGGCAGGAATCGAACCTGCGACCCACGCATTAAAAGTGCGTTGCTCTACCAACTGAGCTACGGGCCCACATCAGCTAATCTAACACAGCGATTTTCGTGTCCCGAGCCGCCGCGGAGCTACGCAACTGATCGGATAAATACCGTAATGCTCTAGGCCAACGCCGTTGTCCATTCGCGACGCTTCTCCGCTGCGGCTCTGCTGAATACGCCAGGAATACGCGTGCCGCAGTTCGCGCAGCGGCCATCCTTCATCCTATTCGACATCACTGAGTGCCATGAGCGCGTGATGACCGTCTGCTTGCAGCCGGGGCAGATGGTGTTCGCGCCATCGGAGTAGATGTTGCCCTCGTAGACGAACTTCAGGCCCATCTCCATCGCGATCTGCCGCGCGCGATGCAGCGTCTCGGGCGGCGTCGCCGGCTTGTCCTGTAGTTTAAAGTCGGGATGAAATGCGGTGAAGTACAGAGGTACGTCGTCGCCCAGATTGTTGAGCACCCAGTCGCACAACTCCTTGAACTCGGAGTCGCCGTCGTTCAGCGTTGGGATGATGAGGTTGGTGATCTCGAACCACACCCCGGTTTCATGCCGCAGCCACTTCAGCGTGTCGAGCACGGGCTGCAGATGGGTGAGCGTGATTTTGCCGTAGAAGTCTTCGGTGAAGGCCTTCAGATCGATGTTGGCGGCATCGATGTAGCGATAAATGTCGAAGAACGCCTCGCGCGTGATGTAGCCGTTCGAGACCATCACGTTATTCAGGCCGGCGTCGTGCGCCGCGCGCGCGATGTCGATGACATACTCGCCCCAAATGGTCGGCTCGTTATAGGTGTAGGCGAGGTGCGGCGCCCGGTGTTCCAGCGCGAGCTCGACCACGGCCTCAGGCGCGAGCGCAAGCGAGTTCACCTGGTCGGACTTGGCCTTCGAGATGTCCCAGTTCTGGCAGAAGAAGCACCCCATGTTGCAGCCGGCCGTGCCCATGGAAAGGATCTTCGTGCCGGGGAAGAAATGATTGAGCGGCTTCTTCTCGACTGGATCCATCGCCAGCGCCGCAGGCCGCCCGTAGCCGAGCTGCAGCAGCCGGCCGGCTTCATTCTTGCGGATGAAGCAGAAGCCATGCTGGCCATCTCGGATGTGGCAATGCCGAGGGCAGAGATAGCAATGCAAGCGGCCGTCGGGCATCGTCTCCCACCAGCGCGCCTCGTGGACTTCAGACTGTAATACTGTTAACTGCATAGTAACTGCTTTATGTCTATTGTAACGCTGAACTGAGGGCTGGGTGAGCGGTATGCCGAGGCGGTGTAGTAGCTAGATTTGTCTTGAGGGAATGCGATTTCGGAAGAATTCGAGGACCAGGCCTATCAGCGCATACGTAGCCGCATTCGCAAGAAGAACCCAACCGACGTGCAGTCCGAAGCCCATCAATGCGACCGGACAAGTGAGACGGGCCAGGGTGAGGATGGGGGTGGAACCGATCGGGGCAGTTGGGAACAGGAACCATGCCCAGAAATACGCGATGAGAAAGCCGGTAGCCGCCCATGTACCGATCCTGTATTTCATACGGGGTGCTCCTACTCGCTAACCGATGCCGCAACTACCCGAGCTGTTGATACAGCCCGATGACGTTCCCACCGGGATCGCGGAAGCGGGCCGTGATCTCAGGTGCGTCGGCGCCGATGGGTTGCACGATCTCGCCGCCATTCGCGACGACCGCTTTCACCGTTGCCTCGACGCTATCGACCATAATGTAGATTAGCAGGCCGGGCGCGGTGGATGGCGGACGACCCGTGATCCAGGTCCCGCTCACCTCGCCGACGCCGTCGTCAAAGGCTGTGCTGCCGTCATTGCGCTTGCGGACATTCCAGCCGAACACCTGCTGGTAAAACTCGGACGATCGCGCAATGTCCGTCGTCGGCATCTCGATGTAGCAGATTTTGCCATTGGCAAAGGTAGGAGGCATTCGTCCACCTCGTTAACGTTTCTAGTTCTGTCATCCTGAGCGAAGCGCCCGCCGTTTTTTTTCCCGGATCGCGCCGTAGCGAGTCGAGGCGGGCGCGCAGTCGAAGGACCGCTATAGTGCGGTCATGTCGCGAGCCGGATGTTCCCAATATAGAGGTCCTCGACTCCACGACCGCGCAACTACCCCGCCAGGCGCCAACTGCAGCGCTTGTCAGGGTCGGTGCCCGGTCGCTCCGCTCGGGATAACAACCGACAAGGCTCGACTGCAGCGGCGCAGCCGAAAACCCTACAACGCGACGCACACCGTTTTCACTTCCGTGTACATCTCCAGCACCTCGTGGCCCATCTCGCGGCCCCAGCCCGACTGCTTGTATCCACCGAAGGGCAGCGCGGCGTCGAAGACGTTATAGCAATTGATCCAGACCGTACCGGCGCGCAGCTTGTTGGCTACCTGGTGCGCCTTGCTGATGTCGCGCGTCCAGACCGCGGCCGCCAGGCCGTACTCGCTCTGGTTGGCTTCGGCGACGATCTTGTCGATGTCGTTGAAGGGCATCGCGCATACCACCGGGCCAAAGATTTCCTCGCGAACGACTTTCATGTCCGGCTTGGTCTTCACCATTACCGTCGGCTCAACGAAGTATCCTGCGCCCTCGCGCTTCTTGCCTCCGACTACCGCTTCAGCTCCCTCACTGAATCCGGCATCGAGATAGCTGCAGACACGGTTGAGCTGTTCGGTCGAAACCAGCGGCCCCATGTCGGTGTTGGGATCGAAGCCCGGTCCCACCTTAATCTTCTTGGCACGCTCGGCTACACCCTCGACGACTTCGTCGAAGATCGACTGCTCGACATAGAGCCGCGAGCCGGCGCAGCAGCATTGGCCGTGGTTGAAGAAGATGGCGCTGGCGGCGCCCGGAATCGTCGAGCTCATCTCGGCATCGTCAAAGACCACGTTGGGCGACTTGCCGCCTAACTCGAGCGAGACTTTCTTCAGATTCCCCGCCGCAGCCTGCACGATCAGCTTGCCGACCTCGGTTGAGCCGGTGAAGGCGACCTTGTCCACATCGGGATGCGCGGCCAGCGCGGCCCCGGCGGTCTCGCCATATCCGGTCACGACGTTGACGACGCCTTCCGGGAAGCCAACCTCGGCTATGAGTTCGGCCAGCAAAAGCGCGCTCAGCGGCGTCTGCTCCGCCGGCTTCAGCACCACGGTGCAGCCGGTCGCCAGCGCCGGACCCAACTTCCAGGCCGCCATCAGCAGCGGGAAATTCCACGGAATAATCTGGGCGACGACTCCGACCGGTTCGCGCCGTGTGTAGGCGAGATACTTCGGCGAAAACGGAATGGTGTTGCCCTCGATCTTAGTTGCCCATCCCGCCATGTAGCGGAAGAGATCGACAGCCAGCGGCACGTCGGCGACGCGCGCCACTGCCAGCGGCTTGCCGTTATCGAGGCTCTCCAGCTGCGCGAACTCTTCATTGCGTTGCTCGATAAGATCAGCCAGCTTCCACATCAGGCGCCCGCGTTCGGAGCCGCTCATCGCGCCCCACGCGCCGGACTCGAATGCTTTGCGCGCCGCCGCTACCGCGCGATTGACGTCTTCCTTCTCGCCCGCGGCGATGTTGGCCATCACCTCCCCAGTGGCCGGGTTATAAACGAGAAATGTCTTTTCCGAGGCAGCGTTCACCCATCGGCCGTTGATGAACATCTTGCGCGCCGTGGCGATGAACTTCTGCACGCGAGGGTGTACCTGGGACTGCGTAGCCGTAGCAGACATAAAGACCTCCTGGCGAGACGGGAAGAAGAAATGGGAGCAGGAAGTACGGCATCGCGCTCCCGTACACAGCCAGCGAGTGTATCAGAGACGGACGAATCCGGAGCACCTTGCCTTGCGGTGATTGAATCGCGCGATACGCGCCGTAAGATTACGCGCCGCCGGACTGTGACAGTGCCTGTTCGACAGTAGGAACAATGACGAAGAGCTGTTCGACCTTGGTGACCTTCAGCGAGTTGACGAGGCGGTCGTTGGCGCCCACCAGCACCATCTTGCGGCCGGAGTTTTCACGCGAAACGTGCGCCCCAACCAGGCACCCGATGCCGGCAGAGTCGATATACGGCATGTCTGTGACGTCTATGATTAATAGATCGGAGTTATCGGCCCGCACCATGGTCTGTAATGGAAAGAAGTTACCCAACAGCAATGGGCCATGAAGCCGCAGCACAGTTGTGCCCGGAGCTTTTTCAATCTTCTCTATTTCCAATGGCTTGTCTTGCATGCGCCCGATTTTATAACGCCCGATTCACAATTGCGCATTAATTTCGCGTTACTGCGGATCTTGCAGGCTGAGTTGCTGGATTTGGGCGGGGCGGTCGCTGCATAGGGGATCAATGCCTCTCGGCTACCCGCTCGGCGCGAGGCTGCATCCTATCGAAATCCCGCGAAAAACATGCTGGTCTTAGTTCCTGATGACAGCCTCGTTCCCGAATCGTCTCATCACTGCTTGTCGTGGGTGCGGCGAGGCACTATCCTGTTTTCACCCTGCTTAGCGCGCCAGCCGCGCTGCCATCTAGGAGTCACTCACATGTCGTCCCTGAAAATCGCCCTGCTTTGTGTCTTCGTGTTTCTGTTGCTCCTGACCGGCGTAGCGTTTGCCCAGAACTATGTAGCGCACAGCATGCCGGTGATCGGCTCGGGCAATACCGTGACCGCCAATCCTCCGGTGCCGCGGCCGGCGACGACGCCGTGCACGGTCACGCTTTTCCAGAATCAGGATTTTTCCGACTTCAATCCCAAGTTCTTCGACTATGCCCCGCCGACTGGCTGTCCGGGTCCTTGGGCGGCCGTTGTGTTCGAGGCTGACTGGTCGGTGGATGCGGGACGCCAGTTCGACCGCACCGGCGAGATCTGGATCGGCGGCGCCAACATCTTCTTCGGTACCACCCCTGAGCCTTCCGCGGCGGTGATGCGCACCTGGCACACGGAGAGCAATCTGACGGAATTGAGCCCGCTCTTTACTGTGGCGCAGCAGGGAAGGGTCGACCTCGGCAATCTGGTGAATCAGACTTACACCAGCCACATTCACGGCAGCGCTTACCTGCAGTTCTACCCGCTGGCGCAAGGTCAGAATCCCCCGCCGACAGCTAACGTGGTGTTGCCGATGTCGGCCAGTTCGACCGGCGGCACGGTCACGCTGAACACGCCCAGCGATCAGCTCGCCGCAACCTTCACCCTGCCCACGAACGTTGAGCGCGCCTATCTAGAGGTCTTCGCACAGGGCCAGAGCGGCGACGAGTTCTGGTACACCTGCGCCCCAAACGATGTCGCAAGCGAGCTGGAAAACTGCGGCTCCTCCTCCTTCCGCGAAGCCGAGGTCACAATTGACGGAACCGCCGCGGGCGTCGCCCCAATCTATCCCTGGATCTTCACCGGCGGTATTGACCCGTTCCTCTGGCGACCGATCCCCGGCGTGCACACGCTCAACTTCGAGCCCTATCGGGTAGACCTAACGCCTTTTGCCGGGACGCTCGATGACGGCCAGCCGCACACCGTTGCAGTCAGCGTCTACAACGCCAACATTTATTTCTCCGCCTGCGCCAATCTGCTGCTGTACCAGGACCTCAACTCGACACAGGTTACTGGCGCGGTGACCACGAACACCATCGGCCAGCCCGATCCCATGATTACGGAGAACATCTACAACACCGGAACCGTTGCGGGAGGTCCGCTTTCGGTAATCGTCAACCGCGGCTTCACCGTGGAGGGCTTCGTCAATACCTCGCACGGTATGGTCGACACCAAGGTCGTGCAGAGCATCGACTTCAGCAATTCACAGAAGTATTACGTCGTGCTGGATGGTTCCGTCTACGATCAGGCGATCGGACAAACCACGAGCATCTCTTCCGCGACCACCACGCAAAGCGGCGACAACACCACCATGCGGGCAGTTCAGTTTTCCTGGCCGCTGACGCTGTCGTACAGCTTCTCGGCCAATGCGGATGGTTCGTACCAGCAGTACACGACTGCCAATCAGGGATTCAACAAGAGCGTGCTGGTGGAGCTGAACGGCAATCCCACATTTTCCAGCACCTTCTCCGACGCGGTCTCGCCCAGGGATTACCTGATGGTGGATGCCAATGGCAACGCCAGCACGCAGGGCCAAGCCAACACGGAGACGTACCAGTACTCGAACTCCAACGGCGCCTGCTGGAACCAGACGGTTGCGGCCGCTGGCGGCGTGCTGACCTCAGTCGAGGGCGGAAGCTGTATGCGCGGGAATCGGGGAGTTGCGGTAGCGAAGTAGGCGCTCCGGGCGAACGAGATGCTGGAGCGAACAAAGCGAACAAGATGATACCGCGACGCTGCAGGCAAACTACAGGCTGCGAGCGAACTAGACGGGGTTCGAAGCAGACGCGGCTCGAATAATAAGTTTGTCATCACGAGCGAAGCGAGGGATCTGTTTTCCGGTGATTCGGAAGGACAGCAGATCTCTCGCTCCGCTCGTGATGACAATCTCTTGGTGCGTATCTGCGTTGCCTAAGATGCTGCGAGACAGCAGGCAATCACTGCCAGCGTGCCTGCTCAAAACCTCCCTTCGAACTTGCTCTTGCTGACAAATGTCCGGCCGATCGTGCCTTCGCCAAGCACCCGATCCGCACTCTGCGCGGTCACCCGAAATGTAAGAAAGCGGCCGTCGATCGACTCCAATACGGCCTCGCAGCGCACCGCCGCACCGATGCCCGCGGGTGCGCGATGGCTGACATTGATCGCCGTGCCGACGCTCACCTCGTCGCCTTCACAAAACGGCAGCAGCGCCTCGAAGCCCGCAGCCTCCATCCATCCGATCATGTGCGGCGTTGAAAGCACCGAAGGCAGCTCCGGCCTCCATGCCGTCAGTGTGTGTTGAAATTCCACGTGTCGCTCGACCGCGGCGCGCGTGCCGATGGGAACAGGCTTGGCCATGGATTGAGAGTAATGCGCGCTCGTTGTGCGTGTCACCTCGGCTTAGATTGAGCAGAGTTTGAAACGCCGAGCTTTGGCATCAAGGGTAGAGCAGGTCTTCAGGACTGCGTAGGCAATGTAGCAAAACATTTCGGGCGCTGAGGGTCTGGCCCTCAACGCCCGAAAATCGCCGATACTTGTGACGCGGGGCTAGCCCCGCCTACCTTAGGCCTGTGCCGGCCGTTCGCCGGGCTGCACGTTGGCTCCGCCCGGAGCCGGCTTCAGCACCTGCTGCACATCGTCCTTCGCAGGTGGTGGAGCGTTCGGGTTGACGCGCGCCGGCAGCTCCTTGCCTTCGATGATCATCTGGATCTCGTTGGCGTCGATGACTTCGCGCTCCAGCAGAGCCATGGCAATACGCTCCAGGATTGGGCGGTTCGTCTCCAGGATGTGCCGTGCCGAGTTGTAGCCATCGTCGACGAAGCGGCGGACTTCGCCGTCAATCTTCATCGCAGTTTCTTCGCTGAAGTCGCGATGCTGGCTGATTTCGCGGCCCAGGAAAATTTGCTCTTCTTTCTTGCCGAAGGTGATCGGCCCCAGCGACGACATGCCGAACTCGCAGACCATCTTGCGCGCCAGGTCTGACGCCTGCTCAATGTCGTTGCCCGCGCCCGTGGTCATGGTGTTCAGGAACAGCTCCTCGGCCACGCGTCCGCCCATCATGATGGCCAGCCGCGTTTCCAGGTAGTTGCGCGTGTAGGTGTGCTTGTCGTCGATGGGCAACTGCATGGTCACGCCCAGCGCCATGCCGCGCGGAATGATCGTCACCTTGTGCAGCGGGTCGGAGTGCTCGCGCAGGACCGCAACCAGCGCATGCCCGGCCTCGTGATAGGCAGTGACCTTTTTCTCCTCGTCGGAGAGCAGCATCGACTTGCGCTCGGCGCCCATCAGGACTTTGTCCTTGGCCTGCTCGAAGTCCCACATCAAGACCGTCTTGCGGTTCTGACGGGCGGCGCTCAAAGCGGCTTCGTTGACCATATTGGCCAGGTCGGCGCCCGAGAAGCCTGGAGTGCCGCGGGCCAGCACGCCCAAATCGACGTCGTCGCTGATGGGAATCTTGCGAGTATGGACGCGCAGGATCTCTTCGCGGCCGCGAACGTCGGGACGCGAAACCACCACGCGGCGGTCGAAGCGGCCCGGTCGCAGCAGCGCGGGATCGAGCACGTCGGGACGGTTGGTCGCGGCAATCAGGATCACGCCTTCGTTTGACTCGAAGCCGTCCATTTCGACCAGCAGTTGGTTCAGCGTCTGCTCGCGCTCGTCGTGTCCGCCGCCCAGGCCGGCGCCACGATGGCGGCCCACGGCGTCTATTTCGTCGATGAAGATGATGCAGGGGGCGTTCTTCTTGCCCTGCTCGAACAGATCGCGGACGCGGCTGGCACCTACGCCGACGAACATCTCCACGAAATCCGAACCGGAGATGCTGAAGAACGGGACGTTGGCCTCGCCGGCCACAGCCCGCGCCAGCAGGGTCTTGCCGGTTCCCGGAGGGCCAACCAGCAGCACGCCCTTGGGAATGCGGCCGCCCAGCTTCTGGAACTTCTGCGCCTCGCGCAGAAACTCGATAATCTCCTTCAGCTCTTCCTTGGCCTCATCCACACCGGCAACGTCTTTGAACGTGACCTTCTTCTGCTGCATGGAGAGCAGGCGCGCGCGACTCTTGCCGAATGACAGCGCCTTATTACCGCCGGTCTGCATCTGGCGGATCATGATGAACCACAGCGCGCCCAGCAGTATGAACGGCGCCAGGTTCAGCAGCCACGTCGGCCAGCCCCCGCCCTGCGAGTTCTTGACCGTAATGTTCACACCCTTGTCGCGCATCTCCTTGATCATGTCGGAGTAGCCTTCGACAGCGGTGGTGTGGAAGGTGGCTTTGTCGTTCTTGAACTTGCCGCGGATTTCGGGACCGACAATCGTCACTTCACTGACGTTGCCCTGGTCGACCTGGGAGAGAAACTCCGAAAAGGTGATGTCGCGCTCTTTCGCGCCCGAGTTCGCCCCCTTCACGACCTGCCAGAGCAGGACGCCGGAGAGTACGATCACGAGCCAGAACACGACCGTTTTAACCGTCGAATTCACTGAGAACTCCTCTTGCAAGGGGCCGGCGCAGTCCTCCGCGCCTGATTACTTAGATGCCGCCAATACGCGCCGGATTTACAAACCGGCCTACTCCTGATTGTAACCCGTGTTCCCCCAAAAATTGCAGCATAACTGATTACGAATACAATGGATGTATCAGATTTTCGCG
>DASRGM010000141.1:0-14881 GCA_035651035.1 Terriglobales bacterium | reverse complement strand
CCATTGTCGACAACCGTGCACTTGTCGCTGGCCACGCGCTGTCCCATCATGCCGGAGAAGGCCGATGTCTTTTTGCGATTGAAGTCCGCTTCCAGTCCATGACCGATGGCCTCGTGCAACAGAATTCCCGGCCAGCCTGGCCCGAGCACCACTTCCATTTCGCCGGCCGGGGCATCACGGGCGTCCAGCTGAATAATCGCCTGTCGTGCGGCCTCTTTGGCAAAGTGCTCCGGCGAGGCCTCGCCCTGGAAATAATCCAGCGCAACCCGACCGCCTCCGCCGGCGGTGCCGCGCGCCGAACCCGCAGCCTCCGATTTCGCGATGCAGAAGACGCTCATGCGCGCCAGCGGCTGCGAATCTTCGGCGAAGCTGCCGTCGGAGCCGATGACCAGGATCCGCCGCAGTTCGTCGGCATAACTTACCCGCACCTCGTGAATGCGCGGATCGAAGTCGCGCGCAGCCTTGTCGCCGCGCCGCACCAGTTCCACTTTCGCCAGCACGTCGGCTTCTACCGACGGCAGCGGCACAGGATAAAGATTGTGCGGCGGCTTGTCGGTCAATCCCACTACCGGCGTTTTCGCCGGACCGCTGGCGATCAACGCCGCGGTTCGCGCCGCGTGCAGGATGCGCTCGGGCGAAAGATCGTCGGTGTAGGCGTAGCCGGTGCGCTCGCCGGAGAGCACACGCACCCCGCATCCGGCAGAGATGCCTTGCGAAGCCGACTTCACCATGCTCTCGTCCAGCGAAACCGAGGTCGAGGTCTGGTATTCGAAATACAAATCGGCGAAGTCACCGCCGGCCGAAAGCGCTGCCGCCAGATAACGCTCTACATCAGCCTGCGCAAGACCATACCGCTCGAAAAAAAACTTCTTGTGCATGTTCACACTCATTCGATGCCGCGACCGCTTGCAAAGGCGCGACCGGTTCGCCCGGCGCTGAATCGTTGGGCAGGTTTGGAAGTATTCAAGAGACGAAAGCGCGCGCCAACCTTCATTATCCCATGACGCGGTTCGTCACATGGCGCTGTGCGTTGAGATGCAGCCCTCCAGCCGCCGGCGCCTTTACTCTCAAGCTGGACAACCATGCACCACGCCGCCATCTCACCCGACGTTCTACGCAACTTGCTCGAGCAGTTCCTGGCCGATGCGCCCCAAGCCGTCGTGCTGGAGGATGGAGTCGTGCTGCTCGAGTTCGGGAGTGCGAAATATTCCATCAGCGGCGAAGGCAAGTGCATCCTCCACCTCTGGTCGGAGGAGCGCAACATGGTGCGTCGTGTGCTCGACGCCAAGGCCGGCAGCAACGCGCTGCAGTTGCAGGTATTGCGCTTCGGGCAGTCGCAGCCCACGCTTCTGGAGATTGCCGCATCGCCCGAACGGCGCCGCGGCGCCGTCACACGCGCCTCGCGCAGCCGCTACTCGGCGATTCTGCAACGCACCTTGGCGCGTGCATATCCCGGCTTTGCGCTGGAGCGCTTCGCCGCGAGCGCCGATCTGGAACATTCGCTCAGCCCCGTCTATACGCGCGGGTTGTTGCGCGCCGGCCAGACCGCTTTTGCCGTACTTGGCGTCGGCTCGGAGGAGACGCAAGCGTCGATCGATGCCGCACTCACCTTTGGCATCATCTGGCTCGACTTTCAGCGGCAGCAATGCGCGGGACGTGCCGTGGTGGAAGGCTTGAAACTTTTTCTGCCGCCGGGCAGCGCGCAAGTTGTGCAACAGCGGGCCGCGCATCTGAACGCCGGCGCCGCCAAGTGGCAGCTCTACGAATTGGACGAACGCCAGGAAACCGCCGATGCACTCGACCTGAACGATACCGGTAACGTCATCAGCCGGCTCACTCGCGCCGTGCATCCCGAGGCGGCGCGCGAGCGTTTTGCCGCGTCCATCGAGCGCATTCGCGCGCTGGTGCCGGCGGCCGAGATCGCGGTCGAGTCTGCTTCAGAGATCGTCTTCCGGCTCTTCGGGCTGGAGTTTGCGCGCGCCCGCCTGGTCGCGGTGCCCGGCTCGTTTCGCAGCCGCCAGTCAATCGTGTTCGGGATTGGTCCGGCGGAGTACGAGCTGGACGAGAGCAGCGAGCCGGCATTTTGCGAGTTGTTGAAGCGCTTGATGGACCAGCGCCGCGCCTGCGGATCGCACACTAACATATTCTTTCGCCTGGCCCCGGAACGCTGGCTGGAAAGCCTTATCCGCCACGACGTGCGGCTGATCGACGCGCGCCTCGATCCCAGCTTCGTCTACTCTCAGGTGCCCGCATTCGCTGCCGGCGATCGCGCCATGCTCGACATGCTCACCTGCACCGTCGATGGACGGCTGGTCGTGCTGGAGCTGAAGGCGAACGACGATATTCATCTTCCGCTGCAGGGGATGGACTACTGGGCCCGGGTTCGCTGGCACCAGCAGCACGGCGAGTTTGCGGCTAACGGCTACTTCTCCGGCCGGCAGCTCTCCAGCGCGCCACCGCTGTTATACCTGGTGGCTCCTGTCCTGCACCTGCATCCCCGTACCGATGTTCTTCTGCGCTATCTCTCGCCGAGCATCGAGTGGACGCTGGTGCAAGTGGACGAGCACTGGCGCGAGGGCGTGCGAGTGGTCAATCGCAAGCATCCGCGCAGCGTTCCTGCCGGCGCGTGAGCTTCTTCGACAACGAAAGTCGTTTCACCACGGAAGCACGGAATGCACGGAACCTCATGGATCGACATTCAACTTGCGCGAAATCTATCCAAAAACTTCGGTGTATTCCGTGCTTCCGTGGTGATCCCTCGCCGCGCGCATTCGAAGCCTGCGTTCGCGCATCCTATACAATCGAACTCGCATGATGAACCGGATGATTCTCTCCAATCTGGTGCACCGGCCATTTCGCACCGTCATCAGCATTGTGGCGGTCGCGGTCGAGGTTACACTGATCCTGCTGATCGTCGGCATCATGCTGGGCATGCTGCAGGACAGCCGCAACCGCCAGATGGGCATTGGCGCCGACATCATGGTGCAGCCGCCCGGCTCCTCGCTGCTGATGGGCGTCAGCGGCGCGCCTGTTTCGGTGAAGATCGCCGACAAGATCCGCAAGCTGCAGCACGTGGTCGCCGTCGCGCCGGTCATCAATCAACTCACGACCGCAGGAACGGTGAAGGTGATTTACGGCATCGATCTAGCTTCCTTCGACGCGGTCAGCGGGGGCTTTCACTACCTCTCGGGCGGCCCGTTTCAAGGACCCGACGACGTGATCGTCGATGACCTCGAAGCCGCATCGCGCCACTTGAAAGTCGGCGACAGCTTCGAGATGCTCAACCACAATTTTCGCGTCTGCGCCATTGTCGAGCACGGGAAGGGCGCGCGTGACTTCGTTCCCATGGCTACCCTGCAAGACCTGATCGGGGCGCTGGGCAAGGCTTCCATCTTCTATGTCAAGCTCGACGACCCCGCCAACGCCGATGCGGTGGTGCAGGAAATCAAGAACATTCCCGGCATGCAGCAGTATGGCGTGCACTC
Source organism: Terriglobales bacterium (assembly GCA_035651035.1). GTDB lineage: Bacteria > Acidobacteriota > Terriglobia > Terriglobales > Acidobacteriaceae > Bog-257. Next base: position 11,396 of record DASRGM010000141.1, on the reverse strand, counting down.
GCTGAAAGAGTGGCTCAGCCTGATGACCTCATCGGCTATTCCCGGCCTCACCACGGTGATCAATGTCGTGATCGGAATCGCCATGATCATCGGCTTCATCGTGATCTTCCAGGCGATGTACGCGGCGGTGATGGAGCGGACGCGCGAGATCGGCATCCTGAAGTCGCTGGGAGCGGGCAAGCTTTATATCGTTAATGCAGTGATGCGCGAGACGCTGGTGATCGCCATCGGCGGGGTGGTGCTGGGTATCCTCATCAGCTATGCCGCGCGCGCCGGGCTTAAGACGCGCTTCCAGACGCTGCCGGTGCTGATCTCGTCGGCATGGCTGCTGAAGGCGACGGTGATCGCGCTGATCGGCTCGCTGCTGGGCGCGCTCTATCCCGCCATCAAAGCGGCGCGCAAGGATCCCATCGACGCGCTGGCCTATGAATGATGCGGGGCAACAGCGCAAGCTGCCCTTCGATCGCTCGCCGGCACCTTAGATAGCTGTTGCCGAATATTGTTCTACGCAGAACAATTTTGACTTGTCGCGTAATAAAGTTAGCGGCATCAACGTCTTACAGGCAATGCAGCACATTGATGGGTAACTAGGGGCTCGCTCAAAAAGTTACCGCTAGTGGCCCGCATTTCCCTTGTCCAAGCCAGAAATGTGTTATCCCACGCTTCTGTCACAGTAAATGTGTTATCCCACGCTTTCCTGGCGCAGCGCGTGAGCGCGCAATTCTTCGCTGAACTCCCAAATCCTGCGCGTCAGCCGCGCGATATCCTTGGGTCCGGGAGGAGTGCTCTTCATCTTCGCGAGCTTTCCACCTTTCTTTGCCGCCAGCACGCGCTCCGATTTCTGCGTCAGCAGGCGGGCAAATTTCCGGTCGCTCTCGGCGCGCCGCAGCACGGCCTCGAACGCTCGCCGCGCGCTCTCTTCTTTTTGGCAGATGAGAAACATGTCGGCGCCGGCAAGCAGCGTCTCGACTGCAGCATCTTCAATGGAAGCCGCTGCCAATACGCCACCCATGTCGAGATCGTCTGTGACGATCAGCCCGCGATACCCGATTTTGTTGCGCAGCACGCCGCTCATCCATTTCCTGGAGAGCGAGGCCGGCGTGGCGTCGCCGGTCACCTGCGGGTAGGCCGCATGCGCGACCATTACGAACGGCAGCTCGCGTCGCAGGGCGCGATAAGGCGCGAGATCTTCCTTCCACAGGCGCTTCCAGGGTTTGCCGATCGACGGCAACTCGGCGTGGGTATCGAGACTGGCTTCGCCGAGCCCCGGAAAATGCTTGCCGCAGCCGAGAATATCGTGATCGGCGAGCCCGCGCAGGAATTCGTGCGCGTAGCTGATGACCTGCCTCGGCTCCGCTGCGACCGTGCGCGAGCCCAGGACGGGCTGCGAGGCTGCCAGCTTTAAATCGAGCACCGGCGCAAAATCGGTGTTGAAGCCGAGTGCCCGCACTTCTCCTCCGATAAGCTTGCCGTGCTTGCGAAAAAGCTTCTTCGATTTCGACGCGGCGACCTCGGCAACCGACGGGACCGGGGCAATGACGTCGCGCAGACGATCGACGGTGCCGCCTTCCATGTCGACGCAAAGAAACATCGGCGTGGCGCTCGATTTCCGGGCTTCGCTGAGCAGCGCGTGTGTCTGTCCGGGATCCTCAACATTGCGTTGAAAGAGGATGATGCCGCCGGGCTGAAAGGTATCCAGCATCAGTCGCAGGCGAGGTGACAGCACCGTTCCATCAAAGCCCATGATAAGTAATTGCCCGACCTGTTCGCGAAGCTGAACGCTGCGTTTTGAGACCATAGGAAAAAAGAGTGTAACCGAATGGCAACCTGGGGTGGACACGAGCGGTGCAGCGGAATCGACTAGGAACGCTGGCGTGGCGATCGACGCTTGTGCTAGACGTGGGCGTAAGCCAGGGGCCACGGTCCCGAAGCGGAAATGAAGTTGAGAGCCGCGAAGCGCGGTGCCGCCCCCGCGGTCAGATGCGTCGATGACTTCTGTTCAGCCGTTTCTCCTGGCGACGTACGCTCGCGACAAGCTTTGCGACGCGAAGACCCAACAACGCCAAAGTCATCTCGAAGCGGTGGTCTGAAGCCGCGATGTCATTGAGCTGATCCGCGTGGGGTTGCTTCCACTTCGCTTCGTCCTTCTTACCAAACAACACCAGTTCTTCCGGTCGGTATTGGCTGAGCACGCGACGGTATGCATCTATTAACTTCTCTCGATCGAGCAGGTATTTGTATTCATCTTCTGGCGCTGCGCCGCCTTGCAGGGCGTTCTTTTTTAACCTCGTATTGAGTTTACTCGATCTGCTTCTTCAACTCGTTCAGCAGGTTCAGCGCCTCCAGCGGGCTGAGGCGATCGAGGTCGGTTTGCTTGATGCGGTCCACGATCTTCTGCGAAAGCGGAGTGAAGATGGTGAGTTGCAGGGGCGCCGGCTCAGCGGTTTCATCGCGTGCCAGGTGCTTGACCGCACTGCGCTCGGCGTTCTCATGTTCGGCCAGCACTTCACGGGCGCGAGTGACGACATCGTTGGGCAGGCCGGCCAGCTTTGCGACCTCGATGCCATAGCTCTTGTCCGCCGCGCCCTCTTCCACTTTGCGCAGGAAGACAATGCCGCCGCCGCTTTCTTTCACCGAGACGTGATAGTTCTTCACACCGCTGAGCCGGTCGGCAAGCTCCGTCAACTCGTGATAATGGGTGGCGAACAGTGTCTTGGCGCGGGTGTTGGCGTGGATGTATTCGATGGCGGCCCAGGCAATCGCCAGGCCGTCGTAGGTTGCGGTGCCGCGGCCCACCTCGTCCAGCAGGATGAGCGAGCGCGCAGTCGCGGTGTTGAGGATCGCCGCCGTCTCGGTCATCTCGACCATGAAGGTCGAGCGTCCGCGCGCCAGGTTGTCCGACGCGCCTATGCGCGTGAAGATCCGGTCCACCGATCCCAGGCGCGCCGAGCGCGCGGGCACATACGAACCCATTTGCGCCATCAGCACGATCAGCGCCGTCTGACGCAGGTAGGTGGATTTGCCGCCCATATTCGGGCCGGTAATCAGCAAGATGGAATGCGTGGTGCCGTTGAGATAGAGCTCGTTGGGAACGAAGCGGTCGGCTACGCCCGCAATCTCCAATTGCTCAATCACGGGGTGGCGGCCCTCGACAATTTCAATGTCGGAAGAATTGTCCAGCTGCGGCCGACAGTAGTTACGGTTCGCCGCTAAGGAGGCGAAGGCGCCCAGCAGGTCGATTTCGGCAACCGTCAGCGCGGTCTGCCTGACCCGGCGTGCCTGGGCGGCAATCGCCGAGCGCAGTTCAGCAAACAGGCGCCGTTCGATCTCGACGATCTTCTCCTGCGCATCGAGCACCTTGGCCTCGTACTCCTTCAGCTCAGGCGTGGTAAAGCGCTCGGCGTTGACCAGGGTCTGTTTGCGTTCGTAATCGGCGGGCGCGTGGTGCAGATTGGCCTTCGAGATTTCGAGATAGTAGCCGAAGACGCTGTTGAACTTTACTTTGAGCGAGCCGATGCCGGTGCGCTGGCGCTCGCGCTGCTCGATCTGCGCGATGTACTGCTTGCTATTGCGGCTCAGGTCGCGCAGTTCGTCCAGCGGAGCGTCGATGCCGGTGCGAATGACGCCGCCGTCGGCGAGCGTCAGCGGCGGCTCATCTTCAAGAGAGGCGAAGATGCGATCGCGCAGGTCGGCGAGTTCGTCACATTGCTCATGCAGGGTGTGCAGGCGTTCGGCGTTCAGGCGCGAAAGAGCGCTGCGGACCGCCGGCAGCTTGCCTAAAGAGACGGCCAGCGCCAGCAGATCGCGCGGGGTCGCCGTCTCCAGGGTGATGCGGCTCAACAGCCGCTCCAGATCGAGAATACCGTCGAGCGAGCGGCGAAGTTCCTCGCGCGCGATCAGGTCACGCACCATGCACTCGACCGCGTCCAGCCGCCCGCTGATTTCCGGCAGATCGATCGAGGGGCGCAGCATCCAGGAGCGCAACAGGCGCTTGCCCATCGGGGTCACCGTGCAATCCAGGCAGCGGAAGAGGGTGGCACTGTCGCCGGCGCCGGCGAACAGCGGCTCGATCAACTCCAGGTTGCGAACGGTGACCGCGTCCAGCACCAGGCAGTTTTGCCGCTCGTAGAAGCCGATGCGGTCGACATGGTCGAGCGAACCGCGCTGGGTGGTGCGGACATAATGCAGAATTGCGCCTGCCGCCGTCGCAGCCGCGGAGCGATTGGCCAGGCCAAAACCTTCCAGCGAGAGGACGCCGAAGTGGTTTTCCACCTGTGGAATCGCGTAGTCGGGGGCGAAGACCCAGTCTTCCAGGGGCGTCTCCGCCCAGGTGGCGTTCTCGAGGGAGGCGATGCGGGGAGTCGCCGCGGATTGTTGCGATGATCCTTCCTGCCACCCTTTCGGCGAAAGATGCCGAAAGGATGGGGCACCCGCAGATGCTTCCAGGTGGCCCACCCTCTCGCCAACAGAGGGCGAGAAGGATGGGGCACCCTCGAAGAGCGGGAACGAGGAGGCGAACAGCACCTCGCGTGGGCGCAGCACCAGCAATTCTTCGCGGATGCGACGCTCGGCATCCTCGCCGGTAAATTCGGTCGCACGGAACTCGCCCGTCGAAACGTCAAGGGCCGCGAAGCCGGCGGCGTTACCGGCGCGCGCGACGCAGGCAAGAAAGTTGTTTTCTTCCGAGCCGAGTTGCGCGTCGGCCGCCGTGCCGGGAGTGAGTACGCGTGTCACCTCACGCCTGACCAGCTTCTTGGCCATGCGCGGGTCCTCCATCTGCTCGCAGATGGCGACCTTGAAGCCGCGGCGAATCAGCCTGGCTATGTAGTTCTCCGCCGAGTGATACGGGACGCCGCACATGGGGACGGCAATTCCCTTCTCCTTGTTGCGGGAGGTGAGCGTGATTTGCAACTCGCGCGCCGCCACTACCGCGTCGTCGAAGAACAGTTCGTAAAAATCGCCGAGGCGAAAGAACAGCAGCGCGTTGGGATGCTCTTTCTTGATGGCGGTGTATTGCCGCATCAGCGGCGTGGAGGACTCACTCATGGCGGAAAAACTGCGAGGAGTATAGCAGCCGGAAGAATATGCGGCGGGCAGCAAAAGTCGCATAGCTTCGCGAAAAACGTGAGTCATGGCATGACCTCGGACGGCGGTTTCAGCCGGCTGAAAACGGCAAGAAAGGAAGAGGCGAGCATCGGCATAGCTGAAGCCATGTCCTGGCTTATGTAATGCCCGAGCTTAGGGTTTTCTGTTATTCGCAGCTTCGCAAGTCGTGTGGCTCGAATTGACCTGGTACGTGTAACAATTGACGTTTCATATCCCAAGTTATGGCACGAATCACTTACTTCGAATGCAGCCGATGCGGCGAGAAAATTCCACCTCAGCCGGCGCCTACGATTTGTCCCAAAGACGGCGGGCCGCTGTACGTCCGCTACGATCTGGGAGAAATTCGCTGGCATGCCAGCCGCGACTCGCTGATCGGCGGGCCGAAGAACATGTGGCGCTACGCCGCGGTATTGCCCGATGCCGAACCGGTGACGCTGGGCGAGGGATTCACGCCGCTGCTGGCGAGCCGGCGGCATCCCAACCTCTTCATTAAGGACGAGGGCTTGAATCCCACCGGTTCGTTCAAGGCGCGCGGCATGGCCGCGGCAATCACCATGCTGCGCCACTATGGAGTGAAGAAGCTGGCGGCGCCGTCGGCGGGAAATGCCGGTGGCGCGCTTGCGGCCTATGCGGCTGCTGCCGGGCTGGAGTCCTACGTCTTCATGCCGAAGGACGTGCCGTTGGCGAATCGTCTTGAAGTCGAGGCCGCCGGCTCGCACCTCACACTGGTCGATGGCCTGATCAGCGACTGCGGGCGCATGGTTGCCGAGCGCAAAGACAAGGAAGGGTGGTTCGACGTCTCGACGCTGAAGGAGCCTTTTCGCGTGGAAGGCAAGAAGACGATGGGCTACGAAGCGGCCGAGCAGATGGGATGGAAGCTGCCCGACGCGATTCTCTATCCCACCGGGGGCGGGGTCGGCCTGATTGGAATGTGGAAGGCGTTTGACGAGATGGAGGAACTGGCCTGGATCGAAGGCGGCAAGCGGCCGAAGATGATTTGCGTACAGGCCGAGGGATGTGCGCCCATTCCCAAGGCGCTGGAGGAGGGTGCGGCCGCGTCGCAGGCCTGGCCCGACGCGCACACGCTGGCCGCGGGCCTGCGCGTGCCAAAGGCATACGGCGACTTCATCATCCTCGACATCATTCGCAAGAGCGGCGGGACGGCGGTTGCCGTCAGCGACGATGCCATTATGCAGGCGGTGAAGCAGATGGCGTCGGAGGAAGGCATCTTTCCCGCGCCCGAAGGCGCCGCCGCGCTCGCAGCGTATCAGCGGCTGCTGCAGTCGGGATTTCTGCGGCCCAGCGACAAGGTGGTGCTGTTCAACACCGGCTCGGGCTACAAATATCTTGACGTTATGGCGAAATATTGGGGCGTGGACGGATTCGGTGCCCAAGGCAAACTTCCCGCCTCGCGCAATATGGGCGGGATCATCAGTCCGGGGTAAAGCGGCATCTGGCATTCAGCACTTGGCAATTGGCCAAGTTTCCCTCCAACTGCTTTGGCCAAGGGCCACACGCTGAATGCGAAAGGCTGAGTAGCAACACCGCTTCTAACGGGGAGAGATACATTGCGCGACTTCCATAGCTTGTCAGAACGAGAAATCCTGGCTCTAGCGATTTCGCTGGAGGAAGAAGACGAGCGCATCTATGCCGACTTTGCCGAGCAACTACGGCAGAACTTTGCCGGCACGGCGAAGATGTTCGACGAAATGCGGCAGGAGGAGATCGAGCATCGGCGCATGCTCATCACCACCTACAAGCAGAAGTTTGGCGAGCATATTCCGCTGGTGCGGCGCCACGATGTGCGCGGTTTCGTGCAACGCAGGCCCATCTGGCTGAACACGCCGTTGCGGCTGGAGCAGATTCGAGAGCAGGTCAGCGCGATGGAGGCGGAAACGCGCCGCTTCTACCTGCACGCCGCCGCGCGCTCGCAGGATGCCAGCATTCGTCAGCTGCTCGACGATCTCGCCGCCGCTGAAACTTATCACGTGACGCGGGCCGCCGAGCTGGAGAAGACGGAGCTCAAGCCCGAGGTGCTGGAGGAGGAAGACAAGGCCAAGCGACGCCTGTTCGTGCTGCAAATCGTGCAGCCCGGACTGGCCGGACTGATGGACGGATCGGTCTCGACACTGGCGCCGGTTTTCGCCGCCGCCTTCGCCACGCGCAACACTTGGGACGCGTTTGCGGTGGGACTGGCGGCATCGCTGGGGGCGGGCATCAGCATGGGCTTTGCCGAGGCGCTTTCCGACGACGGAAGCCTGACCGGCCGCGGCACACCTTGGCTGCGCGGCCTGATCTGCGGCGCAATGACCGCGCTGGGCGGCATCGGACACACCCTACCCTTCCTGATCCACAGCTTCAATCTCGCCCTGGCGGTCGCCATTGCCGTGGTGCTGGTTGAACTGGCGACCATCACCTGGGTACGCCATCGCTATATGGACACACCGCCATTGGCGGCGGCGGTGCAGGTGGCGTTCGGCGGGGCGCTGGTATTTGCGACCGGCATACTGATCGGAACTTCGTAAGGCACGGGCCGGTTGTTGGTTGCCGGCCGGGACCGTCGCGCGATCGCTCCCCTGAAGAGGGAGATCGACGTCACGGCTTTGAGGAACGCTGTTGTTGTACATTCGTGAGATGCCGCGAACGGTTTTCGTCAAGTCGCTGCTGTCGAGTGTGCTGGTGATGAGCGCTTGGCTCCCGCTAATGGCGCAGGCGCCGTCGCAGACGAATTCAGCGCCGCCATCCTTGCTGTATCCCGGCGAGGAGAAGCACCTGCGCAACGTCCGGCAGCTGACTTTCGGCGGGCAGAACGCAGAAGCGTACTTCTCCGCCGATGACAAGATGCTGAGCTTTCAGCATCAGGGTGAAGGCGTACCGTGCGACCAGATCTACACCACGCCGGTGGACACGCCGGATGGGAAGCCCGCGACGCCGAAGCTGGTCAGCTCGGGAAAGGGGCGCACCACGTGCAGCTACATTTATCCGTCGGGTGAGCGGATTCTCTATTCGTCAACCGAGGCGGCCAGTCCGGAATGTCCGCCCAAGCCCGACTACTCGCACGGTTATGTGTGGCCCATTTACTCCAGCTACAAGATCTACTCGGCCAAGCTCGATGGCAGCGATAAGAAGCTGCTAAGCAACGCTCCGGGCTACAACGCCGAGTCGACCATCAGCCGCGACGGCAAGCACGTGGTGTTTACCTCGACGCGCAACGGCGACCTCGACATCTACACCATGGATATTGACGGCTCGCACGTAAAGCAGTTGACACATGAGATGGGCTACGATGGCGGGCCGTTCTGGTCATATGACGGCACGAAGATCGTCTATCGCGCCGAGCATCCCAACACGCCGGAGAAGATTGCCGATTACAACGCCCTATATGCCCAAGGGCTGATTCGTCCCGGCAACCTGGAGATCTGGGTGATGGACGCCGACGGCAGCCGCAAGCGCCAGGTGACGCACAATGGCGCGGCGAACTTCGCGCCGTTTTCCTGCCAGACGGCAAGCGCATCGTATTCGCCTCGAACATGGCAGACCCGACGAGCGGGCGCGCCTTCGACCTGTACATCATCAACGAGGATGGCACGGGCCTGGAGCGCGTCACGTACTTCCCCGATTTCGATGCCTTCCCGATGTTCAGCTCCGATGGCAAGCGGCTGGTGTGGGCGTCGAATCGCAATGGCAAGGAGCCGCACGAGACCAACATCTTTATTGCGGATTGGGTGGAGTGAAGCAGTGGTGAGTGGTCAGTGGTCAGTTTGCCAGTGGCTAGTTCGAGAAGCTGCGTTGGGGTTACCGCAGGGTCCTTCTACTCCGCGATCGGGGCGGCCGCTCCGCTCAGGATGACGATCCACCACACAGTACATCTGGCGGCGCTGAAGCGCCGCTCTGCACAGCGCCGGTGCGGGGTTTGACGCTAGGCCAAAGCCTCGCTCTACCCGCCTCGTTCTGCCTCACTGGCCCGAAGCCGCCACGGGGGAGGGCAAGGTTGGGCGATTGGGCGTGTTCGGCTGGCCCAGCTGCAGGACCACGATGTCGCCATCGGTGAGCATCTCGTCGCCTGTGCCATTAGTAGTTTTCTTCGGCGCATTCGGTCGCGGGACGTAGGCATAGCCGCTGGCCATCTCGTTATAAAGCAGGTCGGTCTGAATCCAATCGCGTTCCCGGTCGACATGGGGATCGATGCGATGCGACCACTTCGTCCCCTTGCGTGCGTTGACGTTGGCGATGTCATGCGTCGCCGCTCCCACCCAGACCTCCTGGCCGTGGTAGGTCTCCGGCATTTTCCAGACGCGAATGTGGTGACGTTTGGCGAAGGTATCCAGGCCTTTCTGGAAAACGTGGTCAGGCGGCTGGCCATTCAGCGTCAACAGCGAAACCGGGCCATTGTTGTAGCCGGTGCGGCGAATGGTGGCCTGGGCAGCTTTAAGGCCCGAGCCGGCGCCCATGGAATCGGCCTGATACCATCCTGCTTCGTCGAAGGCAGTCAGCAGCTGCTTCTCGCTGCCGATAAAGATCAGGTTGGTCAGATCGCTCGGCGTCTGGTTGCCGGTCATGGTGCGCAGGGGCGCCTTGTGCACTACTTTCTCCAGTTCCGGCGTGACCGGCATCTTCGGCCACCCGGTCCAGGTCGACTCCTCCTTCAGGTTGGACGGCCGCACCACCTGCACCATCATGTCGGTGCCCTCGGGAAAGTAAATTTCACGCCGGATGGAGAGTCCGTAAATGGCTTGCGTGCCTTTGATGGCCGCGCCGGCGATTGGGTTCAGCGAGCCAACGGCGCCGACGGCCATGCCCACCTTGGTATCCGCATGCGGCTGCACGATCCCGATGATCTCGTTGTTGCGCACCGTCTCGCGCGCATTGTCGACGTCGAGCACGCGCAAGTAGAGGGGGGATTTGCCGCCGCCCTTGTGGGGCAAATTCGAAAAGTCGAGCACGATGCGCGGGCGGTCGTACTTGTTGGGCGCCTTTTGGGCGAACAGTACGGTGCCCTCAATGATCGTTCCCGGCGCAATCAGCAGGCGGTCTCCGTTGTAGACCGGCTCTACCACCCAGGCGGTGATGGGATCTCCGGTACGCGAGCGGTCGCTGTAGACAGGCGACTGCAACTGAATGCGGAAGGTCATGCCGGGGGTGAGGTCGGCGGTACGGGTGGTGGCGATCCGTTGGGTCTGCGTGGCGGGAAAGCCGCCGGCGACATCATCGAAGAAGCGTCCGAACGCGGCCAGAAATCCGCTGGTGGCGCCGTTCTCGATGAGCAGCGTCTGCATCTCGAAGTTCGGCGAATAGAGCAGGTAGTCGAGCGCGGTGTCCTGGTAGCGGTCTTCGCGATTCAGCTCGACCCCGCGCTGGATCATCTGGTCGGCCAGCTTTTCGTAGGCAACCACAACCTTCTGCTTGGTGTTATAGCTGGAGCCGAAGACCGCCCAGTGCAAGGCCGTGCGGCCCTGCGGGTCGGTCGCTTTCAAATCAGCGCCGCTGTCGACGAGCCTCTGCGCCTGAGCAATGTGATCGAGAACTGCGTTCTCTTTGGTCTCGCGGGTGGCCTGGTACAGCGCCTGAATGAGAGGCGAGCTCTTCGAGAGATCGAGAACCAGCGCCGCCGGGGCCAGTTCTTCGTCGGCCTCGCTCTCGACGCTTTCCTCCTTGGTGGAGTCCTGCTCTGGAGTTTTTGCTGCCTCCTGTTTCGCCGGTTTGGCCTGCTTTTGTTGAGGAACCGGCGCGGGATTAGCACCGGTGTATCCGGGCGTAGCCAGCATGAGGGCGAGTATGAAAGGCGCGAGCCAACGCGCAGCGAGCATGGGACCTCCGCAAGTTTGGAAGAACACCAAGAACGACCCGGCGAGCAACTGCGCCGGGATTGTATCACTCTGCTGCGACGATGCCGTTTGCTTTTGCCGAGTTCCCGTGGGATCTCCGCCCGCCGGGTGCTTGAGGACACTTCGTCGCCAGCGGTCGCTTGCAGCTCAGCGGTGTCTTTCCGGGTTCGCCTGAATTTCGTCTGATCTTAGACATCCAAAATGGCTGTTCCGCTTTCCCATATTCCGGGCTGATAGGAAATGGAAATCATTAAGCAGTGTCCGGTCTGCGGCATCTGGGTGTCTACGCCTCTCACACGCAAAGTTTTTCTGGAAGCCGACGCGTCTCCCTCGCTTGAGGACGCAACCGTTTTCGGCTATCGCTGCCAAAACGGCCATGTCTGTCTGCCGACGGAAGGCGTGAGCGGGCAGATAGGCGACCATTCCAAGATCGCGGCGTAGGGGCTGATCTGCGCCTTACTGTCG
>DASRGM010000140.1:0-4098 GCA_035651035.1 Terriglobales bacterium | reverse complement strand
TGCGGCGTCCGCCCGCCACTCTTGCCGCGATAGATTTTCGCGTTGACCCGCTCGCTGCCGTCTGGAAAGTCCAGAACAATCTCGTAAGTGTAATGGTCGGGCTTTGGCGTATGTCCTACTACGCGAGCCATTTTCACGTCGCTGTGTTGCGGGAAGTACTTGGAACCGGAGTTCCGCAAATCATCCACAATCTGATCTAGAGCGGTTTCTGACATGCCCTCTCCAAAACGATTTCGTGCCGGGAACTTCAGCCTCGGCAGGCGCACAGAGAGTGAGATGCAGATTACGGCCTGCTTAGCAGGACGGATCGGCGTACATGACGCGAATATCCCTGTAAGTTCTTCACTATGAAAATGGTTGCCTGGCATCGGGGCGTTTCCGGCGAGCCTCGGGCGATTGCGCCACTCAAGGCGGGGCAAGCGCTGGATGGATGTGAATGGCCAGTCTAAGCCGTGCCGTGGACGCGCTCAGTAGAACAGGTACTTCTGCCATTTCGCGTCGGAGCGGCCCATCATCCGCATGATATGGCGGCTGGTATGCAGGTTGAAGGCGCGGGGCTCCCGCAGCAGCTTCATGCCGGACTCGTGCGGCAGCAGATTTCCCTTCTTGCGATTGCACGAGTGACAACAGGCCACCAGGTTCTCCCAGGTGGAGGCGCCGCCGCGCGAGCGGGGGATGACGTGGTCGAGGGTGAGTTCACCAGCCGCCAGCCCTTTGCCGCAATACTGGCAGGTATTACGGTCGCGCAGCAGGATGTTCTTGCGCGAGAGAGCGCGCGTCTGGTGCGGAATACGGCGATACTCCAGCAGCCGGATGACCGAGGGTACACGCATGGCCACTCGCGCCGCATGGAGAACGTGGCTGTTAGCCTCTTCCATCATGGCCACGCCCTTCAGCACCAGGATGATGGCCCGTCGCGCGGCGCACACGTTGATCGGCTCATACGAGGCGTTCAGCACCAGCACGGGCGCGTGCATGGACCCCCAGTGCGGCGGCTCGTCGCCCGCCACCCGGGCGTGGTGCATGCAACCGGCAAGCGACTTTCCGTATCGCGACGCTGCGCTGTGGCCCGACATGGACATAATCTATATCGAAGCAGGTACTGCTGCCGCTTCGAGCTCCCCCTGTTCGCCGTCATCGGCAGCTTCGGCAAGGTCCGCACCGTGGAAGGCGCGGGCCACTGTGGCTGCCCAAACATTTTCCGCTCCTGCACGCTTCAGCACGCGGGCGCACTCGGACAATGTGGTGCCGGTGGTCATCACATCATCCACCACGATCACGGTGCGGCCCTTTACCCGGCCGGCGTCAGCGACGCGGAACGCTCCCCGCATATTTTCGATGCGTTCTTCGCGACTAAGCCCGACCTGCGAGATGGTTTCCCGCTGGCGCACAAGCACGCCGGGGGCGAAGTCCAGCGCCGGCAGTCGCTTCACGGCGGCTTTGGCGATCAGCTCCGCCTGATTAAATCCGCGCGATCGCCTGCGGCTGCGGTGCAGCGGCACGGGAAGCAGCACGACCTTGCCATCGCTAGTGGGCAGCAACTCTGCCACCGCCTCCGCCAGCATCCGCCCGAGCGGCGCTTGTACCGGCATCACGCTCTCATACTTCAGCAGGTGGATGAGCCGTCGCAGCCCGTCCCGGTATTCCGCGAACGAAACGGCTCGCTCAAACTCAGGACGACGCTGCCGGCAATTGACGCAGAGGCCATCGCCCATCAGCAATTGGGCGCTCATCAGGCGATCGCCGCAAACCAGGCACTGCGGCGCGCGCAAGGGCTTGATCTCCGCAAGGCACTCCGCGCAAACGGGAACTCTGGAGATGTTGTCCAGGGGAGTCGAACAGATTCTGCAGTCGGAGGGGAAGAGAACGGAAAAGATGCTCTGCAGCAGGACGCGAGGAACCGCAACAACCGGAGCCTGTACCGAGGCTCGGGAGTTTCGTCGCTTTCGTCTTAGCGTGTCACGACTGCTGAAGACGACCCTCCAAAATCCGGGGTGCACCACACCTGATGCACGTCCTTCTAGTATAGGAGCAACTTCGACCGGCTGCAATGGCGGACAGGGTGCGGGCGGGATGATTCACGCGGATTTCATGTGCCGCCGCCTGACGAGCGCTGTGTACGTCAAGAGTCCCTCAAAAGGGAAATTGTCATCACGAGCGCAGGGAGGGATCTGCCCGTCCGCCCGCGGGAGAAGAATGCTTCCCCCCGGAACGAAAGCATATCCCTGGCTTCGCTCGTGATGACGATTTTCTGAGGCGCACAGCGATGCTTTGCTACAACAACGATGCCCGCCCGAGGAGCACTCCTACGCTCGCGCCTGCGCCTTCGACTGCAGCACGTCATCGATGGTCATAATGTCGACCATGCCATTGACGCCGTAAATCGCCGGCAGCACGCGCTCGGCTGGATACTGGCGCCGCATTGTCGCGACCTTCTCCGTCCCCGCGCGATATGCCGGCAGATACATTCTTCCCAGCAGCGGGTGCCGTCCCCACGCTCCCGAAAGCTTGTCAGCGCGCTCTTCGCTGACCAGGAAGTCCTGGCGCAGCTTCTTGGCGATCTCCGGCTGCGGCTTGCCCTCGCCCCATGTCAGGTATGACGACTGGTTCTTGGCGTCGTCCTGCAGCAGCGCCAGCAGCGCGCCGATCTGCATGTCCTCATCGGGCAACTGGCTGAGCTCGGTGACGCCGTGCGCGATCAGGATGGCATTGTTGGCCAGGCCCTCAAACAGCGTCGCCGCGCGCGTGTTCATCGTCAGCACCGTTGCCTCAAAGCCCGCCTGCCCGCGCGCGTACAGGTTCTGCAGATACGCAAACGTGGTCACATGGCCGGGTACAACTTCGTGGGACACGAGCTGCTGGAACTCGGGAAAGCTGATTTCGAGCGAAGCATTGATCTCGTAGCTGGCCTCGTATTGCGGCGAGCCGTCGGCGTTGCGCTTGCGGCCCAGGTAGTTCATCGAGCCGGAGAACCACGCGTCCTTGATAGGGAGGAACTCGATGTTGGCGCGCGGGACGTTTGCCAGCTCCCGCGGAAGGTACGGCAGCATGTTGGCCGCGCTGAGCTGATCGAAGTAGGCAATCACCGCCGCGCCCAGCGCCTTCACCGAGCCCATGGGCGTGATGCGCTCGCGCCGCCAGGCGTCGACTGCGCCCAGCAGGCCGCCGTTTTTCGCGGGATAGCCAGCGCGGCTCAGCAGCTCGGCCACACGCTCGCGCTTTGCCTCAGGTTTGGATGGTTCGGGCGGCTTGCCGGTTGACGCCTCGACCGCGCGCGTGTACGGAACAGCAGGGCCGTTGCCGAGGATCTCCATTGCGAGGTCCCACATCACTTGCAGTGAGTTGGTCATGCCGGTGAGGTACTGGCCGCGCAGGCTGCTGATCTGGGCGGCGCTCTGGCGCACTCCGGTGATCGCGGCGGGCAGATCGATGTCGCGCAGATAGGCTTCGACCGCGGCGCGATCGACGGTCTTGCCGCCGACCCCTCCGGTCTCCCGCACCTTCGCGGCGGATGGCGTGGTGTACGCCGCAGGCAGCGGCTCGTCCGAATACCACGAGTCGGCGATAAAGCGTCCCGTGCCCGACGGGCACATCACATCGCCGCCCCAAAGCGTGTCAATGCCGAGAACGGCGTCAGCTACATAGCGTGATAGTGCGTCCATATGAAAACTCCCTTCTTACGAATCTAACAGCGCGCGAATCTAACAGCGCGTTTAACTGTCAGCTTTGTAACAGGGCACGACTTCAGTCGTGCCGAATCGAGACCAAAAATATTCCAGAGCGGGCTTCAGCCCGCGACACATCTGGCGCCGGCTAAAAGCCGGCTCAGGACCATAAGGTGATCTTCATCGGCACGGCTGAAGCCGTGCCCTGATACGAACCTTGACGCGGCGCTGAAGCGTCGCACTAGCTTACGTCGCAGCGCCACCCGGCGCTGAAAGCCTGCCCTGAGCGTAGTCGAAGGGCGCCGCACTACCTTAATCCTCTGCAACACACGGGACGACGCACTACTACCCACCTCTTTTCCTCTTACCGCTCTGCGGCCGCTGAACGGCGGCCGGGTTGGGATACTTCACTTCACGCAGCCAAAAGGAGAAA
>DASRGM010000139.1:0-2373 GCA_035651035.1 Terriglobales bacterium | reverse complement strand
GGGAACCTTGATGTCGTCGGCGTACTTGCCGGCCCCGGTGGTCTTGCCCGCGGCGTCGACCATCGCGATAGGTTTGCCGATAATAGAAAAATCAGACATAAGCAATTAGTAATTAGCGATTAGCACGTGCGATTACTCTCTCCAATAAAATTTGGGGTTTCCCCGAATTGAGTACTCTCTTATTTCCCGGCTCAGCAATCTTCATAGCCGTTTAGCTAGTTGCGAGTCGCTAGCGGCTAGTTGCTAGTTGCTCTTCTTTCATCCCCTTCTGCTCCGCCTCGATGGCTGCGCGGACGGCCTGATACATCTGCGAGTATCCGGTGCAGCGGCACAGGTTGCTGCTGAGCGCGCTGCGGATCTCCTCTTCGGTGGGATCGGGATTGCTGGCCAGCAGCCATTTCACCGTCATCATGAAGCCGGGCGTGCAAAAGCCGCACTGGGCGCCGCCAAAATCGCCATACGCTTTCTGCAGGGCGGCGAGCCCGCCGTGTCCCGCGAACCCCTCGACGGTCGTAATCTCCTGGCCTTCGCAACTGGCCGCCAGCAGGGTGCACGAGAGCATTGGAATGCCGTCGATCTGCACTGTGCAGGCGCCGCAGGACGAGTCGTCGCAGGCGCGCTTGGAGCCGGTCAGATCCAAGTCCTGGCGCAAGGCGTCAAGCAGTAATTTATTCGGCTCGAGAGCCAGCTCGTGCGTGCGACCGTTCACGCGAAGTTCAACCAATTGCTTTTTCATAGAGGAGTTGCAGCCGGCGCATCCGGCGCCCAATGTCCTACTCTTAGTCTAATTCCAGATGCCGCTTGCCATCCAATGCGAATCGGCTTGCTTTACGATTGCGGTGGCTCGTATTGGTGCGACAAATTGGCGGCCTCGCGCGCTTGAACCATGGTGGCTTCCGCTGCGGCGCACGCTTTTTTCGAACCTGCTTCCAGAATGTCCCACGCCAGCCGGGGATTGGCCTCGTACTTGGCCCGCCGCTCCTGCATGGGACCGAGCACCCGCCACAGGCTGTCGGCGACCCAGCCTTTGCACTCGATACAGCCGATGCCGGCGGAACGGCAGCCTTCGTAAACCTTCGCTATCGTCTCTTTGTCGCTAAAGATTTTGTGCAGGTCGCCGACGGGGCACTTGTCAGGATCGCCGGGATCGCTGCGGCGAATGCGCGCCGGATCGGTGACCATGGTCTTCAGCTTCTGCCGCATCGACGCCTCCGGCTCGCTCAGCAGGATGGCGTTGCCGTAGGACTTCGACATCTTGCGTCCGTCGGTGCCGGGAAGTTTGGCAGCGGGGGTCAAGAGCGGCTGCGGCTCAGGAAAGACAAATGTCCGGTTGTACGTTGGGTGCGGCTCTTCGACAACAAAAGTACAAGGTGCATTCGCCGGCTGCCCATGCTCCAGGAGCCAGCTGCGCTGCTCGGGCGTGAACTTTGTGGGAACAACATAGTCGTTGAAAGTGCGGCCCAGCGGATAGAACTGGTTGAAGCGGCGCGCCACCTCGCGCGTCAGCTCCACGTGCGGGACCTGGTCTTCTCCGACGGGCACGAAATTCGCCTGATACACGAGAATGTCGGCGGATTGCAGCAGCGGATACCCAAGGAAACCGTATGTGCCGAGATCTTTGTCCTTCAAGTTTTCTCGCTGTTCCTTGTAGCTGGGCACGCGTTCCAGCCAGCCCAGCGGCGTGATCATGCTGAACAGCAGATGCAGCTCGGCGTGCTGCGGCACGTGCGACTGAATGAATAGGGTGCTGCGTTCGGGATCGAGGCCGGACGCCAGCCAGTCGAGGATGATCTCCACCGAACTTTGCTTCACGCTGCGCGTGTCGGCGTAGTCGGTAGTAAGCGCGTGCCAGTCGGCGACAAAGAAGAAGCAGTCGTACTCTTCCTGCAGCCGCACCCAGTTTTGCAGAGCCCCGACATAGTGGCCCAGATGCAGCTTCCCGGTGGGACGCATGCCGCTCAGCACGCGGCCCTTCTTAGGCGTGAGAGCGCTCATCGAAACCCCAGAAATAGGCTGAGGAGCGCCTGGAAGAAAGCCATGAAAGGCGCGATGACGATGCCGATCACGTTGAAGCCGATCAGGGGCAGAATAAACAGCAACACGATCAGCGCGCCATAGCCGATGCGGTCATACACCCGCAGCGTGTTGTAGGAGAGAAAATGGCGGATGACGTGGCTGCCGTCCAGCGGTGGCAAGGGGATAAGATTGAAAACCGCCAGCACCACGTTGATCCACATCGCGTCGTAGAAGAGGGTGGCCAGCGCCTCAGCCGTAGTCTCACCATGCATGCGGTTGCCGATGACGATGCTCGAGCCGTGCACAATGAAGGCCAGAATGATGATGGACACAAAAGCGGTGATGAAGTTGCTGACC
>DASRGM010000138.1:0-9963 GCA_035651035.1 Terriglobales bacterium | reverse complement strand
CAACCACGCCCAGCCGCGCCTCTTTGATCTTGCCGCCGAAGGCGTTGCCCAGCACGATGAGCTGCACCAGCGGAAACACCATCGACACCAGCATCAGCGCCGGCGAGCGGAAGAACTTGCGCAGCTCGCGCTCCACAATGGCCCACATGCGATTCATGGCCGCATCCCCGGCCGGTCGGGCATGACGAATGAGAAGGCCTTCACCTGCTCGTCGCGCAGCTGCCGTCCCGTGAAGTGGACGAAAACGTCGTCCAGCCTGGTGTTCTGCACCGAGAGCGACTTCACCTCGACGCCCTTGCGCACTGCCAGCGCGACCAGCTCGGTCGTGGTCTTTGAGCCGCTCGCGGTGAGGATGCGGTACATGTGCGCCGCCTCCGGCTGTACCGACTGGACGTCGTCGAGCTTCTCCAACTCCTCTTGCCAGTCGGCGGGTGCGTTTAAGAATTGCGCCTCGATTACGTTTGTGCCCGGCACGCTGGCCTTCAATGCCGCCGGCGAATCGAGCGCGACCAGCTTGCCGTGATCGACGATGGCGATGCGATCGCACAGGCGGTCGGCCTCGTCCATGTAGTGCGTCGTGATCAGGATGGTAAGGTCGCGCGAATTCTTGATGTTGGTGAGCATCTCCCAGACGGCGACGCGCGAGACCGGATCGAGGCCCGTCGTCGGCTCGTCGAGAAAGAAGATTTTGGGCGAGTGCACCAGGCCGCGCGCAATCTCCAGTCGCCGCCGCATGCCGCCGGAGAGCGTCTTGGTTTGCGCGTGGCGCCACTTGGTGAGATCGACCGTCTCCAGCAGGTCGTCGATGTTGCGCCTGCGCTGCTCGGCCGGAACACCGTAGAGCTTGGCGTAGATGCTGAGGTTCTCTTCGACCGTAAGATCGATGTCGCTGGTTAGCGCCTGCGGGATCACGCCCATGCACTGCCGCGCGTTGTCCGGCTGCTTCGAGACATCGAAGCCGTTGATGAGCGCGTGTCCACCGGTGATGGGCAGCAGCGTGGTCATCATGCGAATCAGCGTCGACTTGCCTGCGCCGTTCGGGCCCAGCAGGCCGAAAATCTCCCCCTGCTTGACGTTGAACGACACGTCGTCGACGGCGGTGAAGTCGCCGTACTTCTTCGTGATGTGATCGACGACGATGGCTTCGCCGTTGGGAGGATCAGGACAATTCATAAATCGCTCGGGTAGAGCTGGCCTTCAGGCCAGCGTCTCGACGTCCTTTAAGAGCGGGCTTCAGCCCGCTCCGCGTTCATCGGCTAGCGCGTAATGTTCGCGTGTCGCCAGCTAAAGCCGGCTCACAAACCTAAACCAGCGCGTTCGGCACGACTGAAGTCGTGCCCTGTTACAAACCAAACTGCGGGCACACGCTGGCCTGAAGACCAGCTCTACCCGTCCACCTCATCGCGCACCTTCGGCTACCTTCGTGCTGAGGTCCTTGGGCAGCAGCACTTCCGCCGTCATCCCCGGCACTAGCGCGCCATTGGGGTTATCGACCTTCAGCTTCAGGCCGATGGTCTTGATGTCGCGTTTGCGCCGGCTGACGTCGCGTTGCGTGGCGAAGTCGCTCTCCACCGCCTTGAAGATCACCGTGCCGTCGATGGGCTTGCCCGCCGGCAGGCGCACCTTCAGCTTGTCGCCTGAGGCAACGAAGCGCGCTTCGGTCTCCGGCGCCTCGGCGCGCACCCAGGTGTCGTTGAAGTCGATGATGGTTACGATGGGCTCGCCTATATTCACCACCTCGCCCTGGCGCGCGGCCCGCACCGAGACGGTGCCGCTGACAGGCGCATAGATCTTGGTGTAGCCCAGGCGCGTATCGGCCTCGGCGTATTGCGCGCGGGCGTTGGCTGCCTGTGCCTCGTTCATCGCAACATTGCTGGCGGCGGCGCGCTGCTGATGCAGCTTGGCATTGGCAGTATCGAGATCCGCCTGCGCGGCGAGCACGTTTTTCTGTGCGCTGTCGACCACGG
The DNA here is from genome assembly GCA_035651035.1 of Terriglobales bacterium. Classification (GTDB taxonomy): domain Bacteria; phylum Acidobacteriota; class Terriglobia; order Terriglobales; family Acidobacteriaceae; genus Bog-257. The sequence continues at coordinate 7,996 of DASRGM010000138.1, read as the reverse complement.
CCTTCTGCGCGTCAAGCTGCGCTTCCGCACGCACGCGGTCCTGTTCGGACTCGACGCCCGCCTTGGCCAGTTCGATGGTGCGCTGCGAGTCGCTCTGGATACGCACCAGGTCGGCCTTGGCCTGCGCCAGTGTCGCCTTCGCCGACGCCAGTCGCGCCTGCGCGTTCATCACGCCGCTGTTGGTCTCGCCCTGCGTCTGCGCCTCGGTCGCCCGCATGGCCGCCACCTGCGAGTTGTAGGCGTTGATGGTGGCCTGCGCCGCGTCCTTCTGCGCCTCCAGGTCGCCGGAGTCGATCTCGGCGATCAGGTCGCCGGCCTTCACCTTCGAACCTTCATCGACGTACAGCTTCTCAATGCGTCCGGCGATCTTGGAGTTGACGATCACCTGGTTGGCATCGACTACGCCGATCAGCACGATGTCGCTGGTGCGATCGGTGGAGTAGAAGTAGTAGCCGGCCGCGATGGCGAACAGGATGAGCAGGAAGATGAAAAATTTCGGCGGCTTCATGAGTGCCTGCCTTTCCGGCGTTGAACCGCGGAGTCTTTATCGTTCGAAACATGCCGCGCAGCAATTTTGGCGGCGAGCTTCACCCCTGCCTCGCGATCGGCGAACAGCGAAGCGGCGATGAAGTCAAGTACCGCGGCGCGCCGCTGCTGAATCGCCAGCGCACCGGTGGTGTCGAGTTCGGGGAGAAACTTTTGTCGTAACGGTGCGGTCAGGAAGTAATGGACGATGGAGCCGATGGCCGAAGGAAGAAACTGATTGGGATCGATGGCGCGGAACTCGCGGCGCTTCACGCCTTCTTGCACCAGCGCCAGCACGCGCCCGGCGATGGGGCGCATATAACGCGCGAAGATGCGGTCCAGGTGCGGCGAGCCGCCACGGCTGGCGCTCATCAGCTCGCTCATGAAGATGTGCGCGTAGTACGGCGATTCGGCGATGGCGTCGTAATGGGTGCGCGCGTATGCCAGGAAGCGCTCGCCTGCGCTGCCGGGCTGATCGCAGACGGCCATGATGCGCTCGGAGAGCCGCTCGAAGAAGCGGTCGAGGATCGAGCCGTAGAGCGTCTCCTTGTCCTCGAAGTAGTAATAGAGCAGCGCCTTGTTGACGGCGGCAGCTTCGGCGATGGCGTCCATGCGGGCGCCGGCCAGGCCTTCGCGGGCGAACTCGGCCAATGCCGCCTGCAGGATGGCGTTGCGGCTGGCTTCCGGCTGGCGGCGGCTGCCGCGGCGGAGCTCGGCGGATTTGGAGTGCATCGGCATTTAATTAACTGGTTAGTTAATTATAGGTCTTAGGAGCGAGAGTTGCAACGGGCTTCGTCTCCCACCCTTTCGCCAACCGAAGGCGAAAGGATGGGGCACCCGGCAGTAAGAAGGCCCCCGCGGCAGGGTGCTAAACCCCAAATTATCTGCGTACTACGCCCCCAAGGCGTGTTCCGCCCTCTTCTCAGCCCTCAAATCTGAGACATGCCGCGCACCGTGCGGCGCCCGGCGATCTTTATAGATTCTTTATATCTTCAATGCTACAATCCCGCCGCCATGCAAGCTCGGAAAATGCTACTCCCACTCCTGGTCATTGCGGCTGCCGCCGTCATGCCGGCGCAGCAGGCCGCCTCCCGTCCGAACCTGAGCGGCAACTGGGTCTTCAGCCCGCAGAAGAGCAGTCTCAAAATGCCCGCCCCCACCAGCATGACCCTGCAAATCGAACACAACGATCCGCAGGTCCGCTTCCTGCGCACCCAGAATTACGGCGACCAGAGTTTCAAGTGGGAGCTCGACACCCTCGCCGACGGTCAGAAGGAAGTCGTGCAGGATTCCCCGCAATATAAGTCGAAGGTTCGCCTGTACTGGGAGGGCAGCGCGCTGGTGCTCGATCAGCAGATCACCGCTGACGACGGCACCAAGGCCAGCGACATCGTGACCTATAGCCTGCTCGATGACGGCAAGGTGCTGCAGGCCATCGAGCGGCAGACTACGATCGGCGCCAAGGGTTCGATGACCAACAAGTGGGTCTACGACCGGCAGGCGCCGTAGACGCACCGGCTCTTTCTCCCGTTACATCATCGCAGCCGCGCTCCGCTTGTTGCGACGCAACGGGCGGCGGCGACCTCCCGCGTCGCGAGCTTTGGTACGATGGCGGCTCACGCTCGGGAGCTCTGATTGAATACCGACATCGGTGACGCCCGCTACCAGGACCGGCTTTGTAGCGAGGCTCAACCTGCCGGCGCCGGCGGGCCGGAGGCGAGCGGTCCCATCGCGTGGCTGTTGCGGCGGCCCCAACTCATCCTGACGCTGCTCACCGTCGCCGCGCTCGTCCCGTTCTCCGCCAAGGCCTTTCACATCGACGATCCGATCTTCCTGTGGACGGCGCAGCAGATCGCGCATCATCCGCTGGACTTCTACGGCTTCACCGCGACCTGGTGGTCGCGCGCCACGCCCATGTGGCAGATCCAGCAGAACCCGCCGCTGGCCGCCTACTACATGGCGATGATCGGCTCCATCGCGGGATGGTCAGAGCGCGCGCTGCACCTCGGATTTTTGCTGCCGGCCGTCATCGTTGTGCTCGGGACGTATCGGCTGGCGCGGCGCATGACGCGACATGCATTTCTCGCGGCTGCCGCGACGCTTGTCGCTCCCGGCTTCCTGGTCTCCGCCACCGGATTGATGTGCGATGTCTCGATGCTCGCGCTGTGGCTGCTGGCGGTGCTCTGCTGGATGGAAGGCCTCGATGGCGACGGGCCCCGGCCGGCTTACCTCGCGATCTCGGGCATTCTGATTGCGGCCTGCGCGCTGACGAAATACTTCGGCGTATCGCTGATCCCGCTTTTGTTTGCCTACTCGTGCTATCGGCGGAGAAGCCTACGAGGCTGGATCGGATATCTCGCCATTCCGGTCGTCATCCTGGCCGGCTACGAGTTCTACACGCACCAGCTCTACGGCCACGGCTTGATTCGTGATGCGGTGCTGCACAAGAGTGTTTTGCGCGAGCGCGAGGCGCTCTCCGGCCGCGCGCTGGTCGGGCTCGCCTTCGCCGGCGGCTGCGTGCTGCCCGTGCTGGCCTTCGTCCCGCTGCTGTGGTCGCGGCGGCAGATGCTTTGGGGAGCGCTCGCCGCCGCACTTCTCGCGCTCGCGTTCTGGCGCGGCTGGATCGGCATGGGCAGCGTCTACGAATACGCAAGATGGCTTCAGGCGCACCCGTTCTGGCTTGCCGAGCACATGTTCTTCTACATCGCCGGCGCGATTTCGCTGCTGGCGCTCGCCATGGTGGATTTCCGCCGAAGCCGCGATGCCGTTTCGCTGCTGCTATTGCTGTGGGTGCTGGGGACGATGTTCTTTTCGATCGTCGTCAATTGGGACGTGAACGCTCGCTCGATCCTGCCCATGGTTCCCGCAGTCGGGATATTGATCGCGCGGCGGCTTGAGCGCAAAACCACGGCCAGCGGAAGCCGCCGATGGCTGCTGTGGAGCGCTCCGCTGATCGTCTGCGGCGCGATCTCAGTGTGGGTTGCCGCGGGAGACATGGCGCTGGCCGCCACCGCTCGCCTGGCCGCCGAGGACATTCGCACCCAGACGCAGGGTGAGTCGAACGCCGTCTGGTTCGAAGGGCGCTGGGGATTTGCCTACTACATGGAGTTGTTTGGCGCGCGCCCGGTCGAGCCCGACGCCGGCGAGTGTCGGCCCGGCGACCTGGTCGTCATCCCGAAGTACAACACTGCGCTCTTCAAGTTTCCGCTGCAGACCACGCGCGCGAAGATCGCCGACTACAACGTTCCCACCTGGATCACGGCGATGAATCCCGATGCCGGCGCGGGCTTCTACTTCTCGGGATGGGGGCCGCTGCCATTCGTTCTAGGGCGGGTGCCGCCGCACCGCTATCTGATGGCGCGCGTGCTGCAGGGCAGGGAGTAGTGATCAGTTGTCGGTTCTCAGTTCCGAGTGGCGAACTAAGCCGCGATTCGCAGCCATTCGGCCATCGACTAACCACTAGCTACTGCCCACTTCAGATCTTTTTACGCCGCACACCGGCGATGCCCAGCAGGCCGGAGGCGAGCAGCACCAGGCTGCCGGGCTCGGGGGCGGTCGCGCCAGGCGAGCTGAAGTTGTCCAATCGGTCGACGCCTCCGGTGATCTCGCTGATGTAGGGCTCGTAGTAGGCGCTCCCGTGTCCCGATTGCGACTGATTGTCCGGGCCGGACACCACGTCGAGCGTCAGGTTGGTGGAGTTGTACTCCAGCACGAAGTGTTCCTGGTTATTGATGGGCAGGCCGACGGTCATGGAAAACGTCCCCGATCTGCTGCCGAAGTTCATGATGTCGAACATGTTGCCGATTTGCGGGACGTAGCCGTTGAGCAGGTCGACATATAGGGTGCCGTTCAGCGAAGCGTGACCGGTCACGTTGAGCTGGTCGAAGCTGGTGACCGAGGCGATGTCAAAGGCGATGCTGCCATTGGCGCCCTGGGAATAGTTGCCGGTGATGGCCATCATGCCGACGGTCATCGGCATATCACCCATGTTGAACGCCGCGTTGGAAATGACATTGCCCTGAAGCGTTCCGTCATTGCCATAGACCGCGCCGCCGGAGAACAGAATGTTGGGGCGTCCCGCCACCAGAAGCAGACCGTCGACGGTGGTCTGGCCGGCGGTCTGGCTGTAACCCGGGGGGCTGGCGAGCGTGCCGCCATGCGCGATTGTCACGGTGCCGCTGTTAAGAACTCCGGGCACTGCGGTGGTGGGGGCGTGCGAACCGCCAACGCTCAACAGTGCGCCGTTGTTAATCATGAGAGACCCGGCATTCATGACGGAGTTGATGGTGGCAACATCTCCCATCCCGCCCACCTGGAAAACCCCGCCCACCTGGTTATTCAGCGAACCGATACTGAGGCCGTTACGGCCTTGCTGCACACCGCTCATGATGGTGCCCGAGTTGGTCACTTCGCCGTGGACGACAAAACTTGCGTTCTGCTCCACGTCGATGGTTCCGCTGTTGACGAGCGTAGCGGCATAGAAGTTGTCATCGGTCCCTTGCACAGAAATCGAACCGCCGGTGTTCGTGAGGATGCCATCGACTTCAAACAGCTCGGGTACGGCGAGGAAGGTTTCATTGATGATGCCGGTGTTCGTGGCGTTTCCTTGCACGGTGAATCCGCCGCCGGCGAAGATGATGCCGCTGTTATTCAGACTGCCGACGGTGGCACTGGAATAGTCGTTGTAGAATCTTCCGCTGTTGATGAGCTCGCCGTTGATGATGACGATGCTGTTGCGCATCAGCCCAGATACCTGGCCCTGGTTGATCAGATTTCCATTCACGGTCAAACTCTGGACGTTGATGCCGCCGCTGGTCTGGTTGGTCAGGGTTCCTCCGACGTTCAAGTTGTAAACGAGTATGCCGCTTGCGTTGTTGAAGTCGCCGCCTGAACTCGCGCTGTCGACTTGACCCAGGCCGACGATGTTGCCGGAGTTAGTGAAGGTTTGGCTGGCTTCGAGCGACGCCCCCATTAGGTTGATAGTTCCGGAGTTCGTAAAATTCGTGGCGTTGATGCCCGCTCCCTGGGAAAGGTTGATGGTTCCCGCATTTGTCGCGCTGCCATCAAGGTGGATGACGCTGCCGGCGAACGTAAGTGTGCCGGACTGGTTGATGGTGAGTGCTCCGGCAATGGTCAGGTAATGGCCGGAACCCGTCAGGGTGGAGCTGCCGCTGGTGCCGCCCAGGGTCAGCGAATTGACGTACGCGTTCACGTCGAGCGTGACGTTGTCGTTGCCGGTATTAATGAACACGTCGCTCCCGCTGCCGGGCTCACCGGCGCTCCAGTCGGCGACGTTGCTCCAGTTGCCGGTGCCGCCCAGCCAGTTGTCGGGCGAGCTCGGCACATACACCGGCTGATAGAACGAGATCGTGCCCATCCACGCGGCAAAGCCGGAGGAGCTGTGGCGCCGCGTTTGCGTGCTGGCACCGGAGGACCACGCTGACAGAGCAAGAAAATTCAGGGAGAGCAGCAGAACCGCCAGACGTTGCAGCCGAGAAGCGATTCGACGCATGGCGTTCTCCTTCTTACAAATGGGCCCAGGAAACCGTAAGCCGAGTGCCGGCTAGCGGATCCTCTTTCGTCGCACACCGGCGATGCCCAACAGGCCGGAAGCGAGCAGGATTAGGCTGCCGGGCTCGGGGGCGGTCGCGCCAGGCGAACTGAAGTTGTCCAGCTGGTCGGCGCCGCCGGTGATCTCACTTACGTATGGCTCCCAGTAGACACCGCCCTGTCCGGTGGGCGACTGATTGTCCGGGCCGGAGACCACATCGAGCGTCAGGTTGGTGGAGTTGTATTCCAGCACGAAGTGTTCCTGGTTGTTGATGGGCAGGCCGATCACCATCGAGAACGTTCCTGAGCCGCTGGAGTAATTCACCACGTCGAACATATTGCCGATCTGCGGCACGTAGCCGTTGAGCAAGTCGACATATAGGGTGCCGGCGAACGAGGCGTGGCCGCTGATATTGAGCTGATCGAACTGGGTAAGCGAGGCAATGTCGACGTACAATGCGCCGTTCGGGCCCTGGGTGTAGTTGCCGTTGATCGCCATCAGGCCAATGGTCATCGGGCCGTCGCCGATGTTGAACGCCGCATTCGAGACGGTGTTGCCCTGAATGTCGCCGTTGTTGCCATAGACGGCGCCGCCGGAGAAGAGGACGTTGCTGTGGCCGGAGACCTGGAGCGTGCCATCGACGGTGGTCTGGCCGGCAGGTTGACTGTAGGTCAGCGCGTCGAACAGAGTGCCGCCATGCGCAATGATGACGGTCCCGGTGTTCAGAAATCCGGGGAGCGCCGTGGTCGGCGAATGCGAGGAGACAATCTGCAAACTAGCTCCATTGGCAATCGAGATCCCGCCGGCGTTGTTGACATAGCCGATGTTGGCGAGGTCGCCGGTGCCGTTCAGCATGAGAACACCGCTGGAAGTGTTGGTGAGCGCGCCGTTAGCGCTGAATCGATTGTTACCCTGGCTGCCATCTTGCAACCCGGTGGTGATCGTGCCTGAGTTGGTGATATTTCCACCAGCCCCGAAGCCGCCGCCGCCACTTACACCGATGGAACCGCTATTCACAACATTTCCAGACACCCCGCCACTCGCGGGACCCTCACTTACAGCAGAAACACTAAGAAATCCCGAATTCGTGAGGCTCCCCTCAATGGAGAGCGTTCCGGATGGACTGCCGAATCCAAAAGACCCAACGAGTATGCCCCCCGCATTGGAGGCGTTACCGTTCACCGTCATCTGGCCTGAGACATCATGGATCTCCCCGCCGGCGAGGTTATTCAGGCTACCTACGGTCGCGCCGGAGTACTCGGTGTCGAAAAGTCCGCTGTTGGTAAGTTCCCCGGACACGTTGAGCTCGCTGCTGCGGACCAAGCCCTCGACCGTCCCCTGATTCGTCAAGTTACCGCCCACATTGAGAGCCCCCGTATCGACAATACCGCCGGTATGGTTGGTAAAGTCGGCGCTCGACCCCACCTGAAACGCAACGATCGCGCCCGAGTTAACCACGGTATGTCCACCCACCCCGCTGATGTTGTCGGCGCTCATGATACTTCCGGTATTCGTAAGTGTGCCGGTGGCGCCGACGAACCCGACATTCAGATTGATATTTCCGGAGTTGACAACGTTCGCGCCTGAGATGGAGCTGTCGTTGTTGAGGTTCACCGTTCCGGCGTTCGTCACGGTACCGCCGGCGGTGGCCGAACCGTCGTTTAAGGTAAGCGTGCCGGTCTGGTTGATCGTCAAGGCGCCGGCAATGGTTAGTGTGCTGCTGCCCGAGTTGGTCAGCGTCGAAGTGCCGGTCGTGCCGCCGAGGGTCAACGAATTGATGCTGGCGCTCACGTCGAGCGTGACATTGTCGTTGCCGGTGTTAATGAACACGTCGCTGCCGCTGCCGGGCTCACCGGCGCTCCAGTCGGCGACGTTGCTCCAGTTGCCGGTGCCGCCCAGCCAGTTGTCGGGCGAGCTCGG
>DASRGM010000137.1:0-18718 GCA_035651035.1 Terriglobales bacterium | reverse complement strand
GCGCCCTCCGGGTCGCCGGCAAGATAATGGCCAGCGTTTCTGCGATTGTTTCGCGCGGCGCTCGTCGTGCCGAAGCTTCCATACTTACCCCGCCGCCCGCCGGAACTCGAGATAGGATTGCAGGATCAGCACGGCGGCGATTCGATCGACGACCTCGGCGCGGCGATGGATGCTCATCTCGGTTTCGCGCAGCAGGCGGTTCGCCTCCACCGACGTGAGCCGCTCGTCATACAGATGCACCGGCAGCTTGAACCTTCGCCGAAGCTCCTCGGCGAACGCCTGCACCTTCTCTGCCTGAATGCCCTCGACGCCGCTCATGCGCAGCGGCAGCCCCATCACAATTTCCTGCACGCCGTGTTGCCGGATCAGCCGCCGCAGGTAATCGAAGTCCGCCTTCTTGTTGCCGCGGCGGTAGGTGGGCAGGCCCTGCGCGGTGACGCCCAGCTCATCGCTGACCGCCAGGCCCATGTTTCTCGCCCCAAAGTCGATTGCAAGGATGCGGTGCGCGGGTGTCGAACTGGTTTCTTTCATGTTGCGCACAGCCAAAGTACCATGCTGAGAATCTTACGGTTGCGAGTACCATAGTCGCCATGCCGGACCAGCTAGTGGACAATCCGCAGCCCCTGCCGCGCGAGGCCGATCCGGATGTGGAGGCCAATGCCGCCGGCGGTGCAGCGCCGATCCAGCAGGTTTCCATCAATCGCTCGACGGTGGCGGAGCTGGAGAGGCGGCGGATGCTGCACCTGCAAACGGCAGCGGTGGCGATCCTGGCCGGCGCCGCGGTGCTCAGCCTCATCTATGTCGCCAAGTTGCTGCTGGTTGTGATCCTGATTTCGATCCTGCTGGCTTTTGTGCTGGCGCCTATTGCGGATCTTCTGGTGCGCTTTCAGGTGCCGCGCGCCTTCGGCGCTTTCATTGCCGTCATGCTGCTGGTGCTGGGGCTCGCCGCAGCCACCTATGTTTCCTATAGCCGGGCGCTCGAGTTCATGCAGGAGCTGCCGCACTACAAGGCGCATATCCAAGCGCTGGGCAAAAAAGTGCGCGAACAAGCCGAGCAGATCGAGAAGACGACTGAGACGATGCTGCCTTCGCCAGAAGGCAAGCGAGCCATTGCGGTGACGCAGACCAGCAGCTGGACCGACCTGGTCAGCCGCAACGCCAACTCAGTCTCTGAGGTCGTCCTGGCGCTCACCTTCATTCCGTTCCTGGTCTTCTTTATGCTGAGCTGGCAGGACCATGTGCGCTCGGCAACGGTAATGCTGTTCAGCATGGAGAACCGGAACTCCGCCTACGTGATGCTGGGGCTGATTGCCCGCATGATCCGCTCCTTCATTGTCGGTAACTTCATCATCGGTGTCTTTGTCAGCGCCTGCAGCATCGCGCTGTTTGGGCTTATCGGCCTGCCCTACTTCTATTTTCTGGGCGTGATCAGCGGCTTCCTGAGCCTGATACCTTATCTCGGAGTGCTGCTGGCTCTCATCCCGCCGCTGGTGGCGGACTTGGGCCACCTCACGACGGGCGTGGCACTGCTGGTGATCGCCATCGTGGTCGGCCTGCACCTGGGCGCCATGAATGTTCTCTATCCCAAGATCCTAGGCAGGCGCCTGCAATTGAATCCGCTGGCGGTCACCATCGCGCTGCTGTTCTGGGGATGGCTCTGGGGAGCGATGGGCCTGGTGCTGGCGGTGCCGATTACCGGCGCGGCGAAGATCATCTGCGACCACATCGAGCCCCTGCGGCCGTATGGGGTGTGGCTGGGAGAGTAACACCCTTCGCTGTTCGCCATTCCCCACTCGCTTTTCGCCAGAGGCGTCTACCGGCGGCGCGGCCTTACATCAAGTGGAAGTCGGGAGGCACTGCGTGTCGCGGTTTGCGGCAAGCTGATGTCTGCCGAAGAGCGAATAGTGAAGAGCGAAAAGCGGAGCTGGCCAACTTCCGCTAGAATCGTGCTTCGGAGAAATTCATGCCACACATGGTGCACTGCGTGAAGCTGGGTCGCGAAGCTGAGGGACTTGCGGAGCCGCCCTTCGACAACGAGCTCGGCCAGAAGATCTATAACAACGTCTCGAAGCTCGCCTGGGAGCAGTGGCAGGAGCACATGAAGATGCTGCTCAACGAATACCGGCTGCAGCCCTGGAAGAAGGACCATCAGGAATTCATTGTGCAGCAGATGGAAGCGTATTTCTTTGGCGAAGGCTCGTCCAAGCCGAAGGAGTACGTCCCGCCGAGTCAGTGATCGGTGGCCCGTGGCTGGTGGCCAGCAATCAGGTGACAACCGATCCCTGACTCCTGACCTCCGATTCCTGACTCCCGACTCCCGACCCTGACATATCGCTGTTATGCCGTATCACCGCGGCACTTTCGTCAAGCGGGCCGTTTCCCCGAGCAGACACGGCTTCAGTAGTCAGTTGGTGGCTGAAGGTCAAGCGCTCACGCTGAACCGGCGACTGGCGACTGCAATCCACAATTTGTGAAGGATTTCCGGGGACAATATGGCAAAATGTCGGCAACCCGAGGAACTCGCTGGCCACCTTGAGTACCTCGAACCCGGAGACTGCTTTGTCCATTGACGTACCAAATGCCTTCTTCAGCTACAGCCGCGAAGACTCTCAGTTCGCACTCCGCCTCGCCGAGGATTTGAAAGCCGGCGGAGCCAATGTGTGGCTCGACCAGTTGGACATCGAGCCCGGCCAGCGTTGGGCGCGCGCCGTGGAAGAGGCCCTCAACAACTCGCCGCGCCTCATCGTAATCCTGACTCCTACCTCGGCTACTTCGACCAATGTGCAGGACGAGGTAAATTTCGCGCTGGAAGAACATAAGACCATCATTCCGGTGATGTATCGCGACTGCAAGGTCCCGTTCCAGTTGCGGCCTTTCCAATATGTCGACTTCAGGACCGATTACGCCCACGGTCTCAGCATCATGCTGCGGACGCTCGGCGTAGCGCCGGGTAAAGCCGCGGTTGCGGCAGGACCCGCCACGTCGACGCTTTCCGGCCCGGGGGCCGTCCAGCCGCAGCCGGCAGCCGGTGAACACGAGGTTCCACCGCGAGCGGAGCCGCCTAAGCAAACCCCCGTAATCGAGCAACGAGCGCCAGTTGCGGCGCCCAACCGGCCCGCGGAGGAACAGCAGGCATTCGGCCGGCAGAGAACTCAGTGGGAGCAGAGCGGGGCGGAAGCCGAACGTTCGCGCGTGACGCGAGAGCCCGCGCCGCCACCGGCGGACGATTTCGCCGAGCGCCGGCGAGCGCAGGAAGCTGCCGCTAGTGCCGCGGCTCAACGACCTCCGCTGCCGCAACCGCCGCCGACCGCGCAACCGCCGGTGCAATCCAGCCATGTTCCTGCCCAGCCGCCGCAAACTGGTTTCGCCACCACGGGCAACAAGATCGGACTCGCGGCCGCGGGACTGGTGATTGTCATCCTTATTTGTTATTGGGTCTTTCACCCGTCACAGCCGGCCTCCGACACCGGAAAGACCAATTCGTCTTTGAACGCACCCGCGGAGGTGAAGCCGGCGGAGCCTCCCCCGCAGGACAATAACCCCAACGCGAATCCCAATGCGACGAATTCCGAGCCGGCTCCGGCCACCAACCCCGCGCCTACAAAGCCGGGCGGCCGCGAGGCCCGCCTGAAAGAGCCGAACCCCAACGCAACACCTGCCAAAATCAAGGCGGCGGAGTCCTCCGGCTCCGGCGGCATGCCGGGCGGGGTGGATCCCAAATTCGCGGACCTGTACCACAAAGCGCAGCAGGGAGACACCACCGCCATGGTGCAGATCGGATACAACTATGGCACCGGCAAGGGCGTTCCCGTCGACTATAAGAAGGCCAGCGCCTGGTATCGCAAGGCGGCCGACGGCGGCTCCGCACACGCCATGTACGATCTGGGCGTCCTCTACCAGAACGGGTTGGGCGTCAAGAAGGACTATCGGCAGGCCTTCGAGCTTTACCAGAAAGCGGCCGACGCGGGCGATCGCGATGCCATGGACAATGTCGGCTTCCTGTATCAGAACGGATGGGGCGTTACGCGCGATTACGATCAGGCTGCGACCTGGTATCGCAAAGCCGCCGACGCCGGAAATCCCAATGCAATGGCGAACCTCAGCGTGCTGTACCAGAACGGCCAGGGCGTGAGCCAGGACTATAAGCAGGCATTCTTCTGGGACCGCAAGGCGGCAGAAGCCGGCATCGCTGATGCGATGCTCGGCTTAGGCGTGCTGTATGAGAACGGACGGGGCGTCACGCAAGACTACGCTCAGGCGATCAACTGGTATACCAAAGCCGCCGATGCCGGCCAAAGCATGGGAACGAACAATCTCGCGGTGCTGTACGAGATGGGCAAAGGCGTGCCCAAGGACCAGGACAAAGCCATCGCCTTGTATCGCAAGGCCGCAAAGCTTGGCAATCCTAAGGCGAAGGAAAATCTTTCCCGGCTTGGTGTCAGCCCCTAGGCGCAACCTGCTCCTCGAGCCAGGCCGTCGTGGCATCGAGGTACGCTTGCTGGCAACCGGCAGGCCAGCCGGTCCGGCAGTCGCCCACCGTGCGGGTTGCGTTCGCTGCTCCTCTTCATAAACTCTTCGCTGCTCATTCGCTTTACCGCCGTCGAACCCAACGACGACAAGGCACACTGAGAGCGTGAAAATTGACGCAGGCCCCGGTAGCGCCGAGCGTCCTATTACATGCCTTGACACGTATATACGTAACGCGGTATATTAAGGCCCGTGGAACCTTTTCAAATCATTGCGGAACCGAATCGGCGCGCGATCTTGAGCCTGCTGGTCACGTCGGAACGATCGGTGGGAGATATCGAGCGTCAGCTTCGGATGCCGCAGCCGACCGTTTCCAAGCACCTGCGCGTGCTGCGCGACGCGGGCTTCGTGGAATCCAGCGTGGACGCGCAGCGCCGCCTTTACCGGCTGAAGCCGGAACGGCTGCAGGAGGTGGATGCATGGCTGGCGCAATTCCGCCGGTTCTGGTCGGCTCACATCGATGCTCTCGAACGCCACCTCGACCGCATGCATCCGTTGACGCCGGCCAATAAGAAGACAGAGAGAAGACGACACGGCGGCCGCCGCGAGCGCAACAAAGGAGAGAAGAAATGAAAATCAAACTGATGACTTTATACGTGGACGACCAAGACAAGGCGCTGCGCTTTTATACGGAGGTGCTGGGCTTCGCGAAGAAGGCAGACTTTAGCCGGGGCCCGTTTCGCTGGCTGACGGTGGCATCGCCCGAGGAGCCCAATGGCCCAGAGCTGCAGCTGGCGCTGAACAACAATCCCGCGGGCCAGGCGTATCAGCAGGCCATGTTTCAACAGAGCCAGCCTGCGGCCATGTTCTTCACCGACGACATCAAGAGCGACTACGAGAGCATGAAAGCGCGCGGCGCCGAATTTACCATGCCGCCGACCGACGTGACCGCCTCAAAGATTGCGATGCTGAAGGACACCTGCGGGAATCTCATTCAGATCACACAATTAATGCGCGGGTAGAAGGACGGAGAGAGTCGATGACCGATCGGGATCAATACGTACCGGGTCCGGCGAGCGGAGCGCAGGTTCGAAAAGGCGGAGAGAAGTGGACGCTGATCCTGGTCAGGCAGTTGCGCCACTCGCCGGAAAAGGTCTGGCAGGCATTGACGCAGCCGGAGCAGCTGCGCGAGTGGGCGCCCTTCGATGCTGCCGGCAACCTGGATACGGTCGGGACCGCGGTGAAGCTCACCTGGGTAGGAACGGCTGCGACCGTGGAAACGAAAGTGACGCGAGCCGACGCTCCCAGGCTGCTTGAGTACAGCGACATGCGATGGGAGCTGGAAGCGGTTGATGACGGCACGCGTCTCACGCTCTGGCACAACATCGATCGCCAATTCGTCTCGTGGGGCGCGGCGGGATGGCACATCTGTTTCGATGTTCTGGATCGCCTGCTCAGCGGAGATCCCATGGGCCGCATACTCGGTAGCATCGCGATGAAGTCCGAAGACTGGCAGCGGCTGACTGCCGACTATGCCAGGCAATTCGAAGCTGAAGATGGGAGTCGCTGACTAATGGCTACTGGCCACTGCTGCAGGAGGACGAGTGAACTGGAACAAATGGATTCGGCAGGTCCATCGCTGGATGTCCATCGTCTTTACGGTTGCCGTCATCATTAACGGCGTCGTGGTGGTGCGAGGGAAATACAACCCGAAGCTGGGCCTGATGGCGGTGGGCCTGCTGGCCGTCCTGCTGTTCACCGGCCTGTACTTGTTCGCACTGCCCTATGCCAACAAGTGGCGCAGTGGGCGACGCACCGGATGAATCTGCGGCTGGACTTACGGCCGGCTTCATGAGCACGCCGTAATGGAATGGACAAGCGACTATCGGTTCGGCAAGCGCCTAAAATTATTCCGCAGAACTCGGAAGTGCAGAACTTGGAGCTGAAGATGAAAAAGCCTATTGCGGCCAGCCGCGCCATCAAGCCGGCTCGCAGTCCCGTGGCGAGCCCGGCGAAGTCTGCCTCCGCTGCCATCGATGCGAAGATCAAAGAACTTGGCGACTGGCGCGGGAAGATGCTGGCGAAAGTGCGCGAAGTGGTACACGCCGCCGATCCGGAGATCGTCGAAGAATGGAAGTGGGCCAAGGCGACCTCCCCGGGAACTCCCGTGTGGTCGCACGCCGGCATCGTCTGCACCGGAGAAAGTTATAAGAGCGTCGTCAAGATGACCTTCGCGAAAGGGGCTGCGCTACAGGACCCTGCAGGCCTGTTCAACTCCAGCCTCGAAGGGAATGTCCGGCGCGCCATCGATCTGCATGAAGGCGACAAGATCAACGAAGCGGCGTTGAAGGACCTCATCCGCGCTGCCGTGGCGCTCAATCTGGCAGGCAAGAGCAAGCCCAAACCACGGGGAGCTGCCTCACGGTCGCGCTGACAATCGCAAGTTGCCGGTTCTCGAACGGTCTCCATCTCTGCTTGCAGTTCGTGGCGCCGATGCATTGGGGCAAGTAATGTTGGTTACCGCGGCAATCTTTGCGGTCCGGCGACGGACTGTTCTATACGCCGACGCAAATCTGCGCCGAAGGCCTGATCACCACGCGAGGATTGCTCGCGAAATCGCATCTAAGCTCTCGGGGTATCCTCCGCGAAAGAGGTGCAGAGCGGCTTGCCCAGCAACTTTCAGCTCAGAGTGAACGGCGAGGAGCACACGGTGACGGTGGATCCGGAGACACCGTTGTTGTTCGTGCTGAACGATGAGCTCGGTCTCTGCGGGCCGAAATTTGGTTGTGGGATGGCGCAATGCGGTTGCTGTACCGTCATCATGCATGGCCAAGTCGTGCGCTCCTGCGTCATGCCAGTGAGCGCGGTGGGAGCTCGTGAGATCACCACGCTCGAGGGTATCGGCACGCCGGAGCATCCTCATCCTCTGCAGCAGGCGTTCATCGAAGAAGGCGCCGCGCAATGCGGGTATTGCCTAAGTGGAGTGATCCTCACGGCGAAAGCCGTACTTGACGCTAATCCGCATGCCTCGGAGCAGGAGATGCGCGACGCTCTCGGTGGCGTGATGTGCCGCTGTTTTACGCATCTGCGCATGATGCGAGCTATTCGCAAGTATGCCGAAGAGAAGAAGGCATGATGCAGACGCGCCGTGACTTCCTGAAAAGCGCCGGCGTTCTGGTTGTGAGTTTCAGCGCAACCGCGATGACGCCGGAATGGCTGAGTGCGCAAGGGCCGTTCGCTACCCATCCGTCGCACATCGACCCGAACCAGCTGGATAACTGGCTGGCAGTGGGCGCAGACGGCAGCATCACGGCCAACACGGGGAAGTGCGACTTCGGTCAGGGTATGCTCACTGCGCAAACACAGCTTGTGGCAGAGGAGCTGTGCGTACCACTCAGTCGGGTGAAGCTGATTCAATGCGATACGGATCGCACGCCTGACCAGGGAACGACTTCCGGAAGTCAATCCACCCCCACCAATTTCAATGATGAGGGACTTGCGCTGGCAGCCGCGACCGCACGCGAGGCCCTCGTTGCTATGGCGGCGGTGAACTTGGGCGAACAGGCCGGGCAACTGACCGCGGATGACGGCGTGATCACGGGCCGGTCGGGACGGCGAGTGAGGTACGAAGAGCTGGTTTCCAACGGCCATTTCCGAATTCCGCTGAACCCGAATGCGAAGCGTAAGGCGGTATCGCAGTGGACGGTGTTGGGTAAACCCGTTCCGTCGCTGGACCGGACCGCCCTCATGACCGGCCGCTTCGAGTTTGTGCAGTCGGTTCGCCTGCCGGGAATGCTACACGGCCGCGTGGTCCGGCCCCCCGGCATGGGCGCCACGCTCGCTGGTGTCGATGAGAGCTCCGCAGGCGGCATTCCCGGGCTTGTGAAAGTTGTGGTGCGCAGGAATTTTGTAGGCGTCGTCGCCGAAACCCAACAACAGGCAATTGCCGCCGCGCGCCAGTTGCGCGTGCAATGGAATCCAGGACCCGAGCTTCCCGCCCAAAGCAGCTTTTTCGAGTATCTGCAGAAACAGCCTTCGCATGACGTTCTCAGCGTCGACTCGGGAGATGTCGAAGCAAAACTCGGGGCGTCGAAAGCTGTCCTTCGCGCACGCTACACCTATCCGTACCAGATGCATGGGTCCGTGGGGGCATCGTGTGCCATCGCCGATGTGAAGCCGGACCACGCCACCATCTGGTGCTCGACGCAATCGGTGTATCCGACGCGGAGCGTGTTGTCGAAAATTCTCGGGCTTCCACTCGACAACGTTCGCGTGACCTTCGTTCGCGGCTCGGGCTGCTATGGACTCAACGGGGCTGATGCGGCTTCCTTCGATGCCGCCGTTCTGTCGCAGCAGGTAGGGCGTCCGGTGCGGCTGCAGTTCTCGCGCGAAGATGAAATGAAATGGGAAAACCTGGGAGCGGCGTGTGTGGTGGAGCACACGGCTGCGCTTAGTTTGGATGGAACGATTGCCGCCTGGCGCCGCGAGAACTGGATGGCATCGCTGGGCAATCGCCCGGGCTACAATCGCCCCGGCAACATCATCAGCGGGGCCCTGCTGGGCTACGAAGCGGAGCCGTTCAATCGCCAGCAAGCGAGCGCCCCCAAGGGCAAGCTCCGCAACAATAGTAATGCGGTTCCCCCATACTTCGCCGGATGCATCGACGGCAAGTGCCAGGGCGAAGGAACGATTCGCAGCGAACGCGCTCTCACGCATACCGTTCCTTCGCCCTTCTTCACCGGGCCTTTGCGCTCGCCGTCGCGAATCCAGAACACCTTTGCCAATGAGTGCTTCATGGACGAGCTCTGCGCGGAAGCCAGGGATGACCCACTCGCCTTCAGGCTGAAGCATCTGCAGGACGCCAGGCTCATCGCCGTCCTCAAGGCCGCTGCGCAAGCGGCGAACTGGCCGACGCGGCCGCTGCAACGAGCGCCGGGGGCTCGCAGTGGTATCGCAACCGGAGCCGGCATCGCGTGCGTGAACTATGAAGGCGGCAACGGCTATGCCGCATTAGTGGCGGAGCTTTCTGTGGACTTGGCTACCGGGGTGGTTCGTCCGACACGCTTTGTCGTGGCTGTCGATTGCGGGCCGGTGTCCAATCCCGACGGCCTGCGCAACCAGATCGAGGGAGGCATTCTGCAGGGGACGAGCCGCGCGCTGCTGGAAGAGGTCACCTGGGACAAGACGTGCATCACGTCGGTCGATTGGGTTAGCTACAAAACTTTCTATCTCGATTACGAGATGCCGTCGGTGGAGACGGTAATCGTGAATTCGCAGAGCGGGCCTGCGCTCGGAGCCGGAGAGCTAAGCATCACGGTTACGCCCGCCGCGATCGGCAACGCCATCTTCGATGCCACGGCCGCACGCCTGCGCGCCGTGCCCTTCACCCCGGAACGCGTTATGGCTGCGCTCAATCCCGCTCAGGATTCAAGATGAGCATCCGGCACGTCACCGTAGGATTACGTTCTCTTGCTCTCGCTGTCTTCGCGCTGTCAGCGATCGCCCAATGCAACCTAGTCGCACAGACAGCCAGCCGGCAAGGCGATGCCGCTGCAGCCTTCGAAGCGATCGTGCCCGTGCTGCGCCATCCTCGCTGCATGAACTGCCACTCGAAGGGAGACTATCCGCGACAGGGCGACGACAATCATCGCCATATCATGCAGGTGAAGCGCGGGCTCAACGGCAGCGGCGAAGGCGTTGTGGGATGCAGCTCCTGCCATCAGGACCATAACCTTGCCGGATTACACACGCCGCCGGGCGCTTCCGATTGGCATCTGCCCTCGCCCGCGCTGCCGATGATTTGGGAGGGCCTCTCCGACCGGCAGCTCTGTGAGCTTTTCAAAGACCCCAAGCAAAATGGCGGCCGCGATCCGCAGGGCATTGTGGAACACATGCACACTCCGCTGGTGCTTTGGGCATGGCATCCCGGAGAAGGTCGCACCGCTGTGCCCATGCCGCAGCAGGAATTCCTCGCCAAGGTCCAGGAGTGGGCGTCGAAGGGAGCCGCATGTCCGGCGGAACCCGCCGCTCCTCGGCATTGACTTAGAATCTGTGTGCCAGTTTTTCCATACGCAAGTCTGAAGAGACCAGTTGCGTTAATTCACAAGTTCGTGCCATTCTAATCTCCGCGTAGGAGTACGTCCGTTCGATGCATTCGAAAAAGCACAACTTAGTGCTCACGCCGTCACAGCGAATTATCGCTGGCGAAGGTGTGCGGGCGTTTTCTGATTCTCTGAGCTAACCTCTAGCGTCCATCTCCTACGTAATCGGAACATTGCAACGCAAGCAGCCACTGGTTACGGCTTTGCCGTTCGCCTTTTCTCGAAACGTGGTCTGGAGGTTACTCCCGAAAGGAAACTGCTATGACCGAGCGCAACTACAACGTAATTGCCCCAGAAGCGGGCGTCCCCATCAAGGCGTGGACGCGCGGTGTCGTCCTTGAGGAAGCTGCCGAAAAGCAGCTCCGCAACGTGGCGTCGCTGCCGTTCGTGTACAAGTGGGTGGCCGCCATGCCCGACGTGCATTGGGGTATCGGCGCCACGGTCGGAAGCGTCATCCCCACGAAGGGAGCGATTATCCCGGCCGCCGTAGGCGTCGATATCGGTTGTGGAATGATGGCCGTCAAGACCAGCTTGAACTCTCGCCATCTGCCCGACAATCTGCAGGGAATTCGAACCGCCATCGAGAAGGCCGTCCCGCACGGGCGGACCGACAATGGTGGCGCGAACGACCGTGGTGCATGGCACGATGCGCCTGCGCCTCATCTCGACGCATGGAGCGCGCTGCATGAGCGCTATCAGCGCATCGTGGGCAAGTATCCCAAGCTGGCGCATCCGCAGCGCATCAACCATCTCGGCACGCTGGGCACCGGCAACCACTTCATCGAGGTCTGTCTCGATGAAAACGAGCAGGTGTGGTTCATGCTGCACTCGGGCTCGCGTGGGGTGGGGAACCGCTTCGGCACCTTCTTCATTGAGCTGGCCAAGCAAGACATGCGTCAGTGGATGATCAACCTGCCGGACGCAGATCTGGCCTACCTGCCGCAGGGTACGGAGCACTTCAAGGACTACGTTGATGCCGTGCACTGGGCGCAGGAGTACGCCTTGCTGAACCGTCAGTTGATGATGGGCAACATCGTGGCTGCGGTACGCGACTGCGGACTGGTGCCGCCGTTCGACGCGGAGGTTGAGGCGGTGAACTGCCACCACAACTACGTCGCCTGGGAGAACCACTTCGGCGGGAACGTGCTGGTGACCCGCAAGGGCGCGGTGCGTGCGCGTGAAGGCGATCTGGGCATCATCCCCGGCAGCATGGGCGCGCAGTCGTTCATTGTGCGCGGGAAGGGCAATCCCGAGAGCTTCACTAGCTGCTCGCATGGCGCGGGCCGTGCCATGTCGCGTGCGGAAGCGAAGCGGCGCTTCAGCGTCGATGACCACATCGCCGCCACCGCCGGCGTGGAGTGCCGCAAGGATGCCGACGTGATCGACGAAACACCTATGGCATACAAGCCGATCGCGGCGGTGATGGAGGCGCAGAAGGACTTGGTCGACATTGTGCACACGTTGCACCAGGTTGTCTGTGTGAAGGGATGATAGGGGGCGGCGGCGAGAAGTTGCGTCGCCGCCGTACTTTCTCCTGCAATTCCGAATGGCGCGCTATTCGAAAGTTTATCGTGTTGCCGGCGCTGGCAGCGGTCCTGACCATGGCTACTCCTAGCACGCTCATTACCGGACGCCTTCCGGACGTCCGCCCGCACCGGTCAAGATTGGAGAAGACTATCCGGGCCTTCAAAATTTCAGCGCAGTAGTGGGCGATCAGCTGACTATCCGAATTGCTTTTTCCGGATCTTGTGCATCGAATAGCCGAGTTACGACGGCAAACAAGATACTGACCGACACCCCGCACATCAACACTCCTGTCATACTCTCCAGCGGCCCCAAGAGCCGCCAATTATATGGGAGGGTTACGTCGCCGTATCCTACCGTCGCATAAGTGCTTCCTGAGAAATAAAAGGCAAGCTCCCACGAGGGGAAGCAGCGCAAACGGTAGAAACCCGCCCACAAAAGAATTACCAGGCCGTGGAGCACCATCATTGCTATCGTTGTTTGCACTACCAGCGCCGCCGCACGGACGGAACCAAAGCGGTAGATGCCACGAACCATAACGCGTTTGAGCCACTCGATGAGCACAGCTACGCCGAGACACTGGAACCACAACGTAAGAATTAGCAGAAGTACAGCCGCGGCAGCTTGATGAAGAATCGTCATCGAGAACAAACCTCCACAACAAAGCGTCCAAGAGACTAGTCCGGACGAGGCACCTGGGTCAACGTTCCTGAAGTCGTGGGCGGAACATAACGTACCCCCACGTAGACCATGCTCAAGGGGGCATTCTTGGGCGTCCCGGGAGCTCGGCGTTCTTTTCAGCTACGACCTTTTCGACCCGGGCCGCAAACGGGCGGTCCTGCACGAGCGCGAAGCGCAGTGGTCGCAGGCAAGAGAGAATCTAGCGCTGCTGACCGAGGAGGTTGAGCTTGCAGTGCAGATAACATACAACAAACTGGAGCGGATCCAGCAGATGCTGAAGGTATCGGCAGAATTGCCGGCGACGCGAAGTGAATCCAGTCGCGTGCTGCAGCAGGAGCTCACACACGGAGCCGCGCTGAGCTCGCAAGCGGACATGGCCGTTGCTCAAGAATTGGACGCGAAAACTCTTGCTCATCGCGCGACGCAAGCGCACCATGTCAGCCAAGTGAAGGGGGCGGTCTCACCGTTTGGGGGTTGTTAAAGGTTTCTGCCCCGGAGTGCCCTGACTACGCATTGCCGACGATGGCAGCGGCTTCAATGAGGTGCTGGCACGCGACTCGGATCGCGTTATCCGCATCAGGTGCTCTCGAAACAGATGTTGAATGCCAGGAACCTAATTTCCGCCACGCTCGGGTGACGGGATCACCCCAATCTGGCGCAAGAAACCCAGCACATCCTTCTCGGCCCACTTCTCTACTAGCTTGCCATTCGCGATTCGATGGATGGTTATCGAGGTCATTTTCAGATCGTTGCCGGTCCTGGGCGCACCCGGGAGGTCGCCTTCGTGTTTCCCGATATACAAAAGGCGTGTAACAACCCTATCTCCTTCTGCGATCTGGTCTTCAATCTGATGATATCCGGGAGTCGCTGCCCAGAAGATTTTGAAACCCTGCTTCAACCCTTCTCGGCCGGGCGCCAGCCCCGGAAACGGAGGAGGGCTATGATCTACGTAATCAGTTGCTACGAGTTCATCCATTGCCTCCAGGTTTCCCTTGTCAATTTCTTCGTAGAATCGGCGCACAAGTAACTTGTTAGCTTCAATTGACATTGGCTCCTCGTTTCTATTTTCAGAACTAGCAGACTTTCGACCTCAATTTGCGCGCGATCTCCAGCCAGTGAAGGATCGCCTACTCTTTTCTCTCCGGGCTCACGACCCGGCCCGTAACCACGCCGGTGGCGGCAAACACTTCCCATGACCCGCGCACCTTCTGCTACTTTTCCGCAAGCACCAGCGGTGACGGTCCTGGAACGTCCAAGGTGCGAATATTGCGAAATCCAGCTAGTTTCAGCCAGTCCTGAAGTTCGCGGAACATGAAAGTGCGCCCGTGCTCGGTGTTCACGGCCATGTTCAGGTTAAAGCAGGCAACGGCGGGAGGACTGGTCTGATCTTCGTTCAGCACGAATTCTGCGATGGCAATTGTTCCCTGAGGTGCTAGCGCTTCATGCAACTTGTGCAGGATGGCCCGGCTGCGCTCTTCACCTTCGGAGTGCAGAATGTGCCCAAGAATCGCAATCGAATACCCAGTTCCAAGGTTGACCCGCAGCACGTCGCCGGCAATTCCGTGGAAGCGGCCATTCAGCCCAAACCGGGACACCACCGATCGCGTGACTTCCAGCACTTCGGCATAATCGACGGCAGTAAGACTGGCAGACGGAAAGGCCTGAGCTGCGGCGATCCCCCACACGCCCGAACCAGCCGCTATGTCCAGGATTTGTGTAGTTTCGACTTTCCGGCTGGAGGCAAGATGCGATGCCAAAGTCTGCGCCGCCGGAAAATTAAGCGGCATGAGATCCTCGACGAAATTCTTGAAAAATGTCGTACCTTCAGCTTCTCGATTCACAGGACGTGCGGGACATCCGGTTCGTACCACTTGCTCAAGCTCGAGGAATTTAGGGATGAGGTCATCTGTCAGATGGCTTATGAATCCGCCGTGAAACGACGGCTTAGTGCTCACGAGAAAGGCTGAGCTTTCCGGGGTGAGTGAATACAATCCGTCCGCAGTCCTGCTCAGTAACTCCATGGAAATCAGAAAATTGAGCAGCGGCTCCACTCCACGTGGGGAACATGCTGTTTCCTGGCAGACCTGGGCCATTGTCTTAGGATGCTCGCTCAGGACATCGAAGATACGGGTGCGTACTGCTGAGTCGATGGCCAGGGGAATGACGAACGACCAGGCCATCTGTATCAGACGCATTGGAGTTATCTGCTGCTGAGCCTCCGTCGAGGTTCGTGCAGTTGGGGGTGTAGACGATTTGGGTGTCTCTGTTGGGGTATTCATGACAATTCTCCGGGGCATTCGTAGTTCATTGACTTCGAATCGACTTACAGGTTGTCTCCATCCCCGGCATTTAGTGCGTGGGGTGAGGTTCCTGGTTCAGATCGGACTTACTGGGAGGATTTCCCACCCAGTTCACGTCCCAGCTACCATCGACCGTGATGAAGATGACTGCGCCTTCTGAGGTCCACGCCTGATGTTGCATATGAGCCGGCATGTAATTGAAGCTGCCGGGACTCAGCAATTGAAGCTTGCCGTCATGTTCGAACGTGGCTGTTCCTTTGACGATAGTGTGGGTTTCGTTGGCACTGTGCCAGTGCATCGGTACATGCATTTTCCTGGGCGTACGGATCATCAATTGCGTTGCCTTGGTTGTGGGATCAACCCGAAGAATTGCAATCTGTGGTGAATCCTCACCCAATTCGGGTACCACTGCCTGCCATTTCAGATCCTCGTAAAGCACGGTCATAGCTTGCGGAGTATTTCGGCTGGCATCCGTTCCAGTATGATTGCTCTGGCCTCCACACAGCGGTCCGGTGACACATAGGAGGCACGCCAGCGCGCAAGCTTGAACGGTTTCTGCTGCGTTGATTCTCATAAGTTTCCCTTTCGTATTTTCCCGCTGCTTCTGGAGTTTCGTCCAGAATTGCGGCATATCGATTCGTCTTCCGTGAACATCGGCGAGTCAGCTCACGCCCTTGCGCGTGCTCATTCCCAGATTCGCTTTCAGCTCAAGGCCGGTGAGCTGCCGCTTCGGCTTCGGTATCGTGGTATTCCTTGAAGCGTACGATTTTCCCGTTCGCTATCCAAAAAACGTGCGCCCAGTCGTCTGCATAGGTGCGGCCTGTGGACTTCACTTGCCATCGCTGACGTCCCAGAACGACCACTTTTTCTTTGTCTGAGATGTATTCCTGCGGCTCAAACGCTTTGGGCGACAGAGACGCGGCCAGCTCCGAAAAGAACTTCGCAACTTCCTCGCGCCCCCGACGGTGCCCCGCAAATGGAATGACATTGTTAGGTCCCGGTATGAACCAATCCACTTCTTCGCTGAGGGATTCGAGAATCGCGGAAATGTTCCCGCTCAGAAAATCTTCATAAGCCTTTCGTACAATTTGGATATTGTCTTGGGACACCATGCTTCATCCTCTTGAGTATTGAGTTGCGTTAAAGGTGGGAGACAGCGACTTTGGCAAGCTTGATCAATGTCTCGCGCATACTTGCCGTGTTTTCTCTCCTGACGAGAATCGCGAGACCGGTTCCGCGCTTCGCTACCATGATGTCGTGCAGGCCTCCCTGCTCGTAAAGAATCGCACTATCGCCGATACCGGGGATATCCTGCACATTCTTCACACGAGCCTTGATTCTCGTGAATTGCGCCTCGATACCCTTGTCAAGCACACTGACGATTAGCATTACTCCGGGCGAGCGGTACGTGCATGAACTGCCACCGTCAATTGGGCTGGGTATACCGTTCGACGCCGGACCGCCGCCGAGCGCTGTACCAATCTCCTGCGGTGTCAAAATCTCGCATGCGCGGTTTTGAGCGAAAGCGGTGGTCGCCGCCAACATAAAGATCACCGAACAGAACAGTCGCAATCTCATGGGTTTCTCCTTGGACTACAGTCGCGAAAACGCGAGCCGAATCAATTTGGCAATCTGGGGTTTTGCCTGTTGCGGAGGCAAGCCCACAGCCAGAACAGCAACTACTGTGCTTTCCTTACGCGCGAAGATTCCGGTTACCGAGGGCGAAATCTCGAGTATCTCCGCCTGGTCTCCAAGTCCGGGGAATGGCTTTGTGGGCGTAGGATTATCGCCGTTCATTGCGATAATCTCTTGCTTGAACTGTTCCGCCCCTATGTGGTCCGCAACTGCGACGCGAACATTCTGATCTCCGTCAGGATCCCCGTAGACGCAGTTAAGGCGACCGTCCTTTCCGGGCTCTGCTTGCGATTTGGAAAAGTGGGTGCCGAGCGCTGAATTGATCTCGCCTGCGCTCAGCACCCGACACGATTTGTCTTGAGCATTCGCGGCTGTGATTACCACGCAAAGCAGAACCGTAGATATTGCAAACCTCATGTTGATCTCCTGATGTGGCAATCGGCTCATAGCCGCCCGGCAATTTTTGCCGCCAGCTGTTTCTCCGCTTCGAACTTGTTGTCAATGAAGTTGGCCGTGACCGTCACCATCGCGTCGTTCTTTCGGAACATCAGCGGCCCTGTGGTGAGGCTGGAAAGGCTCTTCAGCTGAGCCGGCATATCGCGGTTGATCTGGTTCTGCTGTTGAGGGCCTACGCCGAGCACGAAGGCCTCGTCGCCGATGCCCGTCACCGGAGTCCGGAACTGAGTGCCGCCCGCGGCATTTTCCATGAGCTTCGAACCGGCCTGGAGAGCGAACTTGCCGCCCTCCCAATCCACCTGCACGCTTACGGTCGAGATGCCGTCGTCAGCGGTGGTGTAGTTGCAAAGCTCATCATCTTCATCCCCGGCCGCCTTCACGATGCTAAGGTTCGTGGCGGCGGATACCTCCTGCGGCGACAGTAGGCTGCACACCTTCGGGTGCCCCGACTTGCTCGACTCGCCGGCTCCCGAGGGGCGCTCGGCCTGGGCCCCCATCTCTTGCTGCGATGCATCAGCGTGAGAATGGCATCCCGCAGTGACAAGCAGCGCCGCGCCGAGGGCCGCGACGGTCAATACGCCGGCAATCCAGCGGAACAACTCTGCCCTACCAATGTTCCCGCCGATCTGAAAGATGCTTGGAACCGGCCGACGTAGACACCGCCTGAGCTCGGCCGAAACAAATTCGCCACATTGAATGCGGATCATCTTCAAAACCTCCATTCGCTTGCTCGAACGAAACTCATCCTGCCCGCGAATGCCCTCAAATGTCCTCAGATCGCACCTAAAAACGTCTGAAGAAACCTGAAAACTCCCAACCGCAACGGACTCAGCTACTTCGCTCGGAGAGGTGGACAAACTCTGCACCCAGGCCGCGATAGAATGCTGGTCAGATTGGGGCTGAAAAGTTCGAAACTCCCTTCCCCCAGCCAATGGGTTCCCCGGATATGAAACCCGCATACGAATTCGGGCCCTTCCGACTCGACTCGGAGCGAGCCCTGCTCTTGCGTGACGGCCAGCCGGTTCCGCTCACGCAGAAATCATTCGAAACACTACTGGTTCTTATCCAGAATCGGGAGGGCACGGTCTCCAAGGATGTCTTACTCAAGAGTGTTTGGCCCGACACTTTTGTCGACGAAGCGAACCTCACCCAGCACATCTCAGTGCTGCGCAAGGCATTAGGCGAAACGCCGCAGGACCGCCGATACATCGTTACCATTCCCGGACGGGGCTATCGCTTCGTCGCCGCCGTTCGGGAAGCAGGCGAGCGGAATGACTATCGCTCTGCCACTCAGCCCGCAGTGCCGTCCAGCACAGCCGGTGGCCCTGAGCCGGTCGGGGCCGTGCCGGAAGCGACAAGTGGGCCAATCCCCAGCCAAGGGGCTTCCAAGTGGCGACCCGAGCGGCCTTCCTGGATCACCGCCTTAGTCGTTTCAGTGATCGCGATTGCGGTGTCGGCGGGCGTATGGTGGCGCTCTCGCGACACCCGGCAGCCTGGCCGCAAAGACACGGTCCTACTTGCCGACTTCGAAAATTCCACAGGCGAGCCGGTATT
>DASRGM010000136.1:0-32556 GCA_035651035.1 Terriglobales bacterium | reverse complement strand
CGGCCAGAAGGAGATTGAGGCGCGCTGGAAGCGCTGCGTGGAATCGACCGACCGCAATCTGGGCATGGCGCTGGGACAGCTCTACGTCGACAAGACCTTCGGTCCCGAGGGCAAGGAACGCACGCTCAACATGGTGCACGCCATCGAAACCGCCATGCACCAGGACATCTCCAGCTTGAACTGGATGTCGGACGCGACCAAGCAGAAGGCCTACGAAAAGCTGAACACTATCGTCAACAATATCGGCTATCCCGATAAGTGGCGCGACTACAGCACCGTCGTCGTTAAGCGCGACGACTTCGCCGGCAACTTCATCCGCGCCCGTGAGTTCGAAGTGCAGCGGCAGCGCAACAAGATCGCCAAGCCTACCGACAAGAAAGACTGGGGCATGACCCCGCCCACGGTGAACGCCTACTACCGCGGCAGCATGAACGACATCAACTTCCCTGCCGGAATTCTGCAGCCGCCGTTCTACGACAAGAACCAGGACGATGCGGTGAACTACGGCGGCATCGGCGTGGTCATCGGACATGAGCTGACGCACGGCTTCGACGACCAGGGACGCAAATTCGATGCCGACGGCAATCTCAAGGACTGGTGGACCGCCGAGGACGGCAAGGCCTTCGAAGAGCGCGCCAGTTGCACCGCCGACGAGTACTCGGGCTTTACCGCGGTGAAGGACGACAAGGGCGAAGTGAAGCTCAATGGCCGCCTCACCCTGGGCGAAAACACCGCCGACAACGGCGGAGTGAAGATCGCCTACCTGGCGTTAATGAACACCATCGGCAACACCCCGGTGAAGCCGATCGACGGCTACACACCGCAGCAGCGCTTCTTCATCTCCTATGGGCAGATCTGGTGCCAAAACGTGACCGACCAGGAAGCGCGGCGCCTGGCCATCATCGATCCCCATTCCCCCGGCCGGTGGCGGGTGAATGGCGCGGTGCAGAACTCGGCGGCATTCGCGGAGGCGTTCGGTTGCAAGGCCGGCCAGCCCATGGTGCGCGAGAATGCCTGCCGCGTCTGGTGAGCATTGCCCCTCAGTAAGACTGCCGTCATGAACGAAGCCGTCTCCGGCCACACGGCCGGAGATGGTGCTGAATCGCTCGCCTTTAAGGTTTTGTCTTACGCGGTGCTGCTGTCTGGGTTAGGCAGCGGCATCGCATCCGCATACCTCGTCATATCGACATACTCGCCCTTGCCCTTCTGGGACGAATGGACCTTGGTCGATCGGCTTGCGACCAGCGGCTGGTCCGCTGGCTGGCTGTTTGCGCAGCATAACGAACATCGCATCTTCACTACGAAACTGGCTTTCCTCCTCGATGTGTACCTCTTCCACGGCACCCAAGTGTTCCTGCTGGCGCTCATCTTCGTTGTCCTGCTGTTTCATGTCGCGCTGCTTAGTTGGAGCCTCCGCCAGCTAGGCGGATGGCGAGGTTCTATGTGGAGAGCAGGAACCGGGCTGATCGCCTACGCCATTCTTTGTTCCTCGCAGGAGGAGAACCTGGTATGGGGATTTCAGTTGCAGTTCGTGCTGACAGCGATGCTGGCTACGCTGGCGGTTGTGAGCCTGATGTTGTTGTGCCGCCGCCCTCGCACCCCACTTCTGCTGCTCTGCGTCGCTGCCGCGACCCTGGCAACGTGGTCACTCGCCAACGGCATGCTGCTGTGGCCGCTGCTGCTCGTGGTGGCGCTCATCATGCGGATCAAGGCGTCATCGGTGTGGACGCTGCTTGTCGCAGGGATGCTGAACATCGCGGTGTACTCTTACCGATACAAGCCGCCGCCGCGCCGCGCAGGCCTGCCGCCGCTCGGTCCTGCCTTGAAGTACTGCTCGATGTATTTCGGCAGCACCTGGTTTCACCGTCCCAGCGGGTGGCTGGTTTACGCCCTCGGTGCAGCGTGTATTTGCGTAGCGCTCGTCGTCACCGCCTACGCCTTCGGGAGGCTACGCACCCGCCCGCTCCTGCTGCCACAATTGTCGGTGCTCATGCTGTTCTGCCTGGGAACCGCAGCAGTCACGGCTGCCGGCAGACTCGATTTTGGTTTGCAACAGGCCGGTTCCTCGCGTTATCAAAGCTTCGCGCTTCTATTCTGGGTCTGTCTGGGATTGGCGCTGCTGCAGTTTGCTGCGAAAAACCGTAAAGGGGGGATTATGTTGTCCTGCCTGTTCTTCGGGCTCATGCTTGTTTGTGCTACCCAATTTCGCGTCCCGTTGCGCGAGGCGCGCTGGCACCAGGTCCGTGTGAAGCTGGTAACGGCCGCGCTCTTGGTTGGAGCCCTCGATCCCGCGGCGCTGGCCGAAGGCTATCCCGACCCTGCCGTGATTGCGCGCGGCGCGCAATACCTGAAGCAACACCAGCTTTCGATTTTCGGCGGAGCTCCGTACGCGCAGCTCGGGCAGACCTTGCTCGGGAGCTATCGTGCAGTCCCCGCCGATCGCTGCTCGGGATATGTGACGTCGTCGCAGTCGGTCCCCGCCGAAGCGGGCCAGATATGGCGCGTTACGGGCTTTGCCTATGACCGCGAACGCAAGATGCCGGTCAGAGAGGTGCTTGCGGCCTTCAATGGCGAGATTAGCGGGTTCGGGACCAGTATCACGATTCCGGTGCGTTCCGGAACGCTCGGCCCGGACGCGGATCCAGAACGAGCGGGGTGGCGCGGCTGGGTGCGTCCGCCCGGGCCCGCCGAAACCACCGAACTGTACGCAGTTGTAGGAAAGGGCACAGCATCGGTTTGCCCCTTCGCCATCATGGGTGCGCCGGCGTCCACGGTCGTCGTGACTGACGCCGACAACGGCAAGGACATCGACCTCACCAGCGGCCAGACGCTCGAGGTGAAGCTGAAGTCTACCGCCGGCACCGGTTACTCCTGGACAGTGACTGGCGATCCGGCGCCGCTGAAGCTGACGAAAACCTACACGCAGCACAACAAGAGCGCCTCGGCGCGCGCCGGCGCATCGCAATCTACAGTCTTCCAACTGAACGCAACTTCGGCCGGCTTGTCGACGCTGACGTTGGTCTATCGCCGTTCCTGGGAATACAACGTGCCCCCCGCGAAGACGTTCAGCGTGCGGGTGAATGTGCGGTAGCGTCGGCGCGCTTGCGTTCGCCGGCACTGACAAACTTTCAACCCGCTGTGGCGGATGGGTGAATTCTCTCAGCGGCGACGCCAATTGCCTCGGCGCGAAGCTCCCCAACGGTTGCAAAGCGCCTCGCCGCCGCTGAAAAATGCCACAATCTTCAGCCGGGCATCGCGCCGAAATACGTCTTTAGTCGCAGAGTTCCCGCTGGCCAGCCGCGCTGAATGTGCCGCACTTCACACCTAGCTCCCGGGTAACCCGCCGAAAAGACGTATGTTGCCTCTTTTCCGGGAACCGTCCGGTGCGGCTTGCCTGTCACAATTGTGTGTGACTTTGGTCGTTGCCGTGCTCCGAAGAAGAGTTAGAATAGGTGCGGTATTGAAAATGATTTTCAACTTCAAATTCGGCCGCCGCAGGAAAGCGGAGTCGGCGCGCGCCAGCGCTCTGGCCGATCTCAAGGTCGGAGAAAGCGCGGTGCTGGCCGAATTGAAGTTGTCCCCTCCCGTGGCCGAGCATCTGATGAACCTCGGTTTCGTTCCCGGCCTGGTGGTGAAAGTTCTGCGCAGCGGCCCGGGCGGCGATCCTCGCGTTTATCGCGTGGACGGCACGGAGATCGCGATGCGCCGCGATCTCTCCGAACATATCGACGTCGAGCTGCTCGGCGCGCCCGCCTTCGGAGACTGAGCTTCCATGGCCACTTCGACGATGAGCTGTCACGCTGCAGCCCCCGTCAACCAGGACCGCACCGCCTATCGCACGGTCGCCGTCGTCGGCCCGCCTAACTCCGGCAAGACCACGCTCTTCAACCGCCTGACGAAGTTGCGCCAGAAGGTCGGCAATTTCCCCGGCGTGACCGTCGAACATCACACCGGCTATGTTCGCGACGCCAACGGCGAAGAGATTGCGCTGGTCGATCTGCCGGGCGTCTACAGTCTCTCGCCCAAGTCGGAAGACGAGAAGGTTGCTGTCGATGTGCTCACCGGAAAGATGCCGGGCATGCCATCGCCCGACGCCGTAATCGTGGTGCTGAACTCCACCAACTTGCATACGCACCTGGTGCTGGCCGCGCGCGTCATTACGCTGGGCATCCCTACGCTGGTGCTGCTGAATATGGCCGACGAGCTGCACAAGCAGGACGGCCATGTGGATGTGCTCTCGCTGGCCCGCGAGTTGGGCACGCCGGTCGCGCTGGTCAGCGCCACCACCGGCCAGGGGCTTGAGGCAGTACAGAATTTCCTGTCGTCCGCCGCACCTTGTCCTGAGCCGCTGGAGCTGCCCGTGATCGGCAGCACTCGCGGTTATCGCGAGTGGGCGGTGCGGGTCGGCACTCATGCCGGCTATCGCCGCCCGGCCACCCCGGTATGGACGGCCCGCCTCGATTCGCTTTTCCTGCATCGCGTCTGGGGGCCGCTGATCTTTGCCGTGGTTGTGATCGGCGTCTTCCAAACCATCTTTGCGCTCGGCCAGCCGCTCTCGAATCTGTTCCAGAAATTTCTCGACACGACCGGCGCGGCGCTCGGACATCATCTGCCCGCCGGCTTGTTCCAGTCGCTGATCATCAACGGCGTGTGGAAGGGCACGGGGTCTGTGCTGGTCTTTTTGCCGCAGATTCTGCTGCTGTTCCTGGTGATCGGAGTCCTCGAAGATTCCGGCTATCTGTCGCGCGCCGCGGTGATCGCCGACCGCACCATGTCGCGCGTGGGCCTGAACGGCAAGAGCTTCATCCCGCTGCTGTCGGCGTATGCCTGCGCGGTGCCCGCCATCATGGCGACGCGCACCATCGAGAGCAAGCGCGACCGCATGGCGACCATCCTGATCGCGCCGTTCATGACCTGCTCGGCGCGCCTGCCCGTCTACACCATGGTGATTGCCGCGTTCTTGCCGGAGCGCCGGCTGCTGGGGCCGTTCCTGGGCACGCGCGCCGCGGCCATGCTGGGCCTGTACGTCCTCGGCTTCCTGATGGCGGTTGCGACGGCGCGCCTGCTGAAGTCGACGATCCTGAAGAGTAAGGACGCGCCCTTCATCCTCGAGATGCCGCCCTACCGCTGGCCCTTGCCCGGATCGCTGGGCCTGCGGCTGGTCGACCGGGGGAAGGCATTTCTCTATCGCGCCGGCACGATCATCATGCTGGTCTCGCTGCTGCTATGGGCGGCGACCAACTTCCCCATGCGTAATGGCCAGCCGCCCCAGGTACAGGACAGCGTGGTGGCCAAGCTGGGACAGGCCATCGAGCCGGCGATCCGGCCGCTGGGTTTCGATTGGAAGATTGGCGTGGGGCTGCTGACTTCGGTGGCCGCGCGCGAGGTCATCATCGCGACGCTGGGCACGCTGTACGGTGTCGATCCTGAATCCCACGCTGCGGACTTGCAGACCGCGCTGCATAATGAGCTGACGCCTGCGGGCGCGGTCGCGCTGCTGGTCTTCTTTGCCTTCGCCATGCAGTGCATGTCGACCATCGCGGTGGTGCGCCGCGAAACCAATGGCTGGAAGTGGCCCGCGCTGCAATTCGCCTACATGACCCTGGTCGCGTACATCGCCGCGTTTGCCGCCTACCACATTGTGGGACACTTCATCGCATAGCCCGCCGGGCTTCTGCACGGCAAGGGTCCTCCAGCGGATTCAGCTCGGAATCGTTGCAGCAGAAATTTTCCCGCCGGCGAGCGCTCATGCAGCAGGCCGGCGGGAAGTCTCATCCTGCCTCAGGGCAAGGTTGGGGTGTACAGGTCGCGCGCCCGATAGGTCCGGTAGGACCAGCCGGCCGACTGCAGTTCATACACCAGATTGCCATTCGTATCGGTTTCGGCCGCTTGCGCCGCGTCGGTAGGCAGGAACAACAGCCCATCGCCAAAGCTGGCATACACCGCGGTCGGCGACTGCAGCAGCTGTGCGCTGCCCAGCGCCGCGGAGTAATGGCCCAGATCGGCGGACACCTGGATCCATACTGTCCGGGTGCTCTCCTGCACCGACAAGACCATGCCACGGCTGTTGCCGCTGGCGCACTGTGTGTGGCGCAGGTTGCCGTCATCGAACACCGTCATGGTCTCGAACGCCGCAAGCCCGGTCTGGAAGGCCGCGTCATGCTGATGCGTGAACCAGGGATAGACATTGGGGTCGCCGCAGGTCTGGTGCGGCGGATTCAGGATGGTGAAGTCGCCGAACGCACCCATGCGCCACATGATGTGTCCGTCCCCGTGTCCATTTCCGTAGTTGATCTTCAGGACCCAATCCTGGCTGCGCTCCGACAGCAGCAGATTGCCATCGGCGGTGTACTGCACCGCGTTGGCGTGGATCCAGTCGTTCGCGGTAGTGAAGCTCTGGTTAAACGGCGGGCACCCCTCCGACAGATGTAAGCACACGTCTTGCAGTGTTGCCTCGCGGCTCAGGTCCTGGTGGGCGAAGGTGTCCCATGTCCACACCAGCTGCATGTTGTGGTCGAGCACGAGAATCATGTCGCCGAGGATGTCGACCGGATGCTGCTGCGTGCCGCCCTGATACTGCGTCGAGCTCATGTCGTAGCTGCCCAGCAGCAGGAAATCGCCGTTGGGCAGGATGCGCGTCTCGTGATTGTTGAGCCCGGTCAGCCTCGGTAGTCCCCTGGCCGCCAACTGCTCGTTGATGATGTTCACGTTGGTCTGCAGCACCAGGTTGCCGGCCAGGTCGTACTCCGACAGTTGCGTATACGACATGGTGAAAACCAGGCCGCCCGGTTCGATGCGCGTAATGAGGGCTTGTCCGGGGTAATACCAGATGACGTTGCCGTCGAGGTCAGTCGCCGAAGGCCAGTAGGTCAGAAATTGTCCGACGGTCGGCACCGACTGAAAAATAACGACCGGATACGCGGAATCGTGTTGCGTGGCCGGGATATCGACTCTCCACCTCTGCCCGAATGGGAAGTTGGCCGGCAGCGACCCGGTGTTGAAAGTAAGATCGGGACCGCTATCCAGATAGTTCGTGCCGAATTCCTCCCAATGCATCAGGTACTCGCTGGAGGGCAGCATGCCGGCGACCAGGAAGTTCGCGCTCGAAGACGAGCACGGCACCGCGTTGGTGATGCTTGTGGCCTGCGAGCCGTTCTGGCGGAAGCGGACCCGAATCGAGTGGCCCGCCGTGCATGGCCCGGCGCTGAAGAATGCAACCAGCGGATGGCTGGTGAGGTTCACCACCGACTGCCCGGGCGCGGTGACTACGGGATTGATTACGAACTGCTTCGATACCGCCGGGTACACGATATACGGCTGCTGCGTGACGTCGCGGACTACAACCGAGACGACGTAGGTGCCCTCCACCGTCCAGGGAATCCAGGTGAAGGAATTGGGCAGCTCGAAATCTCTGACAATCTGGCTCTGGCCCTGCAGCGCCGCGCTGAACTGATAGTCATAGGTGTGTCCCGGCTGGCCCTGCACGTTGGCTGTCCAGAGAATGCTGGTATTCAGCAGCTCGGGGCTGGGCAAGTTGGAATTGAGGGTGATGGTGACATTTGAAGCCCTGGCGGCAGCTTCCGCAATACCACCCAGCAGAACAGGTACAGCGAGTAGGCACAACACATCGTCATCGCAGACAAATTGCGTATGCGCAACATTCGCGTTTCCTTTCGCAACAATTTTATGAACGAAGTTAGGCGTGGCGACTTGCGGACAGCTGGAAGTACAACCCTTATACAACAAAAGAATAGAGATCCAAAATCAGAGAAGCGCAATATTCAAAAGGCAGTTTGAATTTGCCCTGCGCTCGAACCGGGAGGCCAAGGGATTTCGTCACGGCCGATTCTGCTAATCTGGATCTTCCCGCAGTACATAACTTTTATCGTAAGAAAGCAATCATTCGTTATGGCCGAATCTCCGATCACTTCGCGACAACAGGATTTCGCAACCTGGTACCAGGACGTAGTGTTGCAGGGCGACATGGCCGAGCCGGCCGAGATCGTCAAGGGCTGCATGGTCATCAAGGCCAACGGCTATGCCATATGGGAGGTGCTGCAGCGCGAATTAGACCAGCGCTTCAAGGCCACCGGCCACCAGAACTACTACTTCCCGCTGCTCATTCCGGAAAGCTTCCTGAAGAAGGAGGCCGAGCACGTGGAAGGCTTCTCGCCGGAGCTGGCCGTCGTGACCGTCGCCGGCGGCAAGCAACTGGAAGAGCCGTACGTCATCCGGCCAACTTCGGAGACGATCATTGGGCACTTCTTCGCCAAGTGGATCAAGAGCTGGCGCGACCTGCCGGTGCTGGTAAATCAGTGGGCCAACATCATCCGCTGGGAGCTGCGCACGCGGATGTTTCTGCGCACCACCGAATTTCTCTGGCAGGAGGGCCACACCGCGCATGCCACTCACGACGAGGCCATGCAGGAAGTGCGGCGCATGCTCGACGTATATGCCGACGTGGCCGAGAACGTCATGGCGATGCCGGTCATCAAGGGGCTGAAGACGCAGTCGGAAAAATTTGCCGGCGCGCTGCAGAGCTACTCCATCGAGGCCATGATGCAGAACGGCTTCGCCCTGCAGGCAGGCACCAGCCACGACCTGGGACAGAACTTCGGCAAGGCCTTCAATGTGCAATTCCAGAACAATGAAGGGCAGCTCGACTACGTCTGGCAGACCAGCTGGGGCGTGAGCACGCGGCTGATCGGCGGGCTGATCATGAGCCACTCCGACGACAAGGGCCTGGTGCTGCCGCCGAAGCTGGCGCCGACCAGGATCGTCATGGTCCCGATCTATCGCAAGGACGACGAGCGAGCCAAGGTGCTGGAAGCGGCGCATCGCATCGCCAAAGATGTCGGCGCCAAGGTAGACGACCGCGAAGGCCAGACGCCGGGCGCGAAGTTCTTCCACTGGGAGCGGCGCGGCGTGCCGGTTGTGCTGGAGCTGGGGCCGCGCGACCTCGCTGCCGGCAACGTCGTGCTGAAGCGCCGCGATACCGGAAACAAGGAACCCATGCCGCAGGCCGAGCTCGCCGGCAAGCTGCCGGGGCTGCTCGAAACCATGCAGCAGGAGATGTACAACGCCGCCAAACAGCGCCTGAAGGACAACACCGTGCTGGCCAACTCGATCGAGGAGGTCGAATCGATCCTGCGCGACGTGACCGCCGAGAAGGGTGGCGGCAAGTTCGTCATGGCCCACTGCAAAAACGACGAGCGCTGCGACCAGCGCATGAAGGCGTTCAAGGCGACGATCCGCTGCATTCCCCTGGCGGACGAATACGACGGCGCGGGCAAATGCATCGTCACCGGCGAAGAAGCCTCGCAGCGCGTGGTGATCGCCAAGGCCTACTAGATCAGGCGAGCCGTTCGCGCGCGACGCGCAGCAGGCGGAAGTAGCGGCCCAACAACCGTGCCGCGATCCATCGTCCCCCGCAGACGTACTTAGCGAGACGCAGCCCGCGTTCCGCCGCGCTCCACGACCATGGCTTGCGCGAGCCGACGAAATGCACGACGGCAATCGTGCGCTCGTCCAGCGCAGCCAGATTCAGGTTGTAGCCTAGCCTCTTAACATAGCGATCGATGGAGTCGGGAAACATGCCGTAGCCCTGCCCCAGCTCCAGCTCGGGATGCAAGGGCCAGTCGGGAAAATGCTCGTGCAGCAGGTCCTGATCGCTGAATGACTTCATGCGCGCCTCCACCGCCGGCACGTGTTGCATGATGGCCGCCGCCAGCCCGGGCTGCGGTTCGATCACCATCAGCGCCGAACAAAGCTGCACCCAGGATTCATGCCCGGGCATGAGCTTGTCGGGGACCGCGGCCGACATGTGCGGCCGCTCGAACAGATGGTCGAGATTGCGCAGCACCAGCATGTCGCTATCGAGATAGACGATCTTCTCGTACTGCGACAGCTCGAACATCAGCAGCTTGCCGAAGGTATTGTCCCAGTGGCGAAGCGCGCTTTCGCTTTGCTGCGGCCGCTGCAATTGCCGGTCGATGCGCAGCGTCGTCAGCCCGGCGCGCTGTAACGCCTGCTCGCACCGCTCGGAAACAGTCTTGGTGACCACGATCACTAATCCGTGTTGCGGATTGGTGGCGCGCAGCGACTCCCACAGCGCAACTGCGCCTACGGCGTAATCGTCGGTCGTGATCACGCTGAGATAGGTCTTCATTGCGCGTCGAACACCCACAGCACGTGATCGATGAGCTGTTGCGGCTTGCGCTCCCACAGCCAGCGGTAGCCCGCGGGATCGTCCAGCACCTGCCCCGACAGGCAGGTGGCGCCCGCAACGATGGTTCCCTGCACCGTCTCGCCGGGCGCGAGCGGCAGAGCGCGAATGCCGTACAGGCTGGGATCGACCGAGCCAAAGTATGCCAGGTGCAACGCCTCGCCGGGATGCTGCCGCTGGTAGTCGCGCAATGCGATCAGCCCCTGCCCCCAGTCGAGATTGCTGTCGGTCAGCAGCCGCCAGCTGTTTTGCGGCTTCACGAAGATGTTGAAGTATGCCAGGTAGTCGGGCGCGCAGCGGAGCGTGTCCGCGGCGTTCAGGCAAAGCGCCAGGACGACGACGAGGACCGCAGCGCGATGCTTGCGCGCGTGCTGCCAAATTCCGCCGGCGATCAGCAGCGCAAACGGATACAGCGGCAGGATGTGCCGCTCGCCGATATCGAAATGCGACTGCAATGCGAAGGTCAGAAACACCAGGCCGAAGAGGCACATCATGAGCAGATCGCCGGGAGAGCGGCAGCTCCTGCGCACCCCGAGCGCCAGGCTGGCAAAGAACAGCATCAGCAGCATTGTCGGCCACTTCAGCGCGATCGCCACGGGATAGTACAGCTTAGTGCCTCGCTTGGGATAAACCTGCCCGAGAAACCATGTCGGACGCCCGCGCCGATTGCCGATCGCCACCTCGCGAAAGCCCTCAACATATTCGCCCGCCGGAACCAGCAGAGTAAGATTCATGGCGCTTTTCGTGGCCCAGGTTTTCGTGGCGCGATTCGGAAAAGTCGCGACGACCTGCCCGTCGCCGACCTTCAGATGCGAAACGTGAAACAGATATCCCGCCCAGAAAGTGAACAACGCGATCGCCAGCGCGGCGAGCGCCGGACGCCAGTTGAGACGCCCTCGCTGGCCGCAATCGCGCCGCACTACCAGCATCAGCACCAGCGCCAGCAGCACCTCCGGCGGCGTATACAGCTTGGCCAGGAGCAACGCGCCGAGCACCAGGCCCATGATGACGGTTTGTCTGGGGCCGGGCTCGCGCCTCCACAACACAAACCGATACGCTGCAAGGAAGACGAACAGCGCTCCAATGCCGTCGGTGGTTGCGACCGAGAAGTGCGCGATGAGCGACGGCGTGAATGCGAACAGCGCCAGCGCGACGTTGGCCGCGCCTTCCGAGAACAGGCGCCGCGCCGTCAGCCACAGCGTCAACCCGAGCGCAATCCCCAGCAGCGTGTTCATTGGGCGCGTGTGCCACGCCAGCCACTCCGGCCCGGGCTGCATAGCGGTGACGCGATAGCCGCGCTGCAACTGTTCCTGCGCGATCTCGACCGGCGCGAACGCGATTGGTAGCGTCAGCCAGAAGCGGCCAAGCGGAGGATGGTCCGTCCACTGCTGGAAGCGGCCATGCTGCCAGGCTTCCAGTCCGGCAGCGATATGCCCGGGCTCGTCGTAGGTAAGCGATTGCGTGCCGATGAACCAGAGCGACTGCAGCGCAAACAGCGTCAGCAGCGCGAGGGGAATCCAGAGGCGTGCCGGAGGAATGGGGGCGGGTGAGTCAGCGATGGCCGCTTGCGAGCTGGATGTAGTCGCCTTCAACCTGTGCACCTACGGCACATCGAAGGCGCCGGGCGTTTGCAGCATGCGCTCCACGGCGATCGCCAGCCCGAAGTAGAAGTAGAACATCATGGCGATCGATTCGATGCCGAGGTTGTAGTGCACCAGCGCGGTGAACTGGTAGGCGGCGAAGCCGGCAAGCACTCCGGTGGCGACACCCGCGGCGAAGCGGCTGCGCTTGCGAGCTTTGAGGATGAGCCGCAGAAGCAGGACCACGTAGGCCACTGAAAACCACAACCATGCCGCCAGCGCCGGCAAGCCGCGCTCCACGGCAATCTGAATTATGTCGTTATGGAAGTGGCTCTCGTCGTGGAAGTAGCTGTAGGCGCGGATGTGCCACTCCTCCCAATGATTGCGAATTGTCTCCATGCCGAGGCCGAACCAGGGATGCTGCGCGATGAGGCGCGGCGCGTCCTCCCACATCATGGTGCGGAACTCGGTGCCAGGATCGTGCGCGCCCATCCAATGCGGGCCGCGCGTGTGCTGGATCCACAGCAGCGAAGCCAGTACCAGCACTCCCAGGCCCGCCGTCGCCCACAACCGCGAGCGTTTGCCGGCCAGCATAAGAATAGAAATGAACGCTCCCAGCGCCAGCCCCGCCAGCGCGGCTCGCACCTCCGTCAGCAGCAGCGCCCATGCCAGTGCTGCGAACGCCAGGATCAACCAGAGGCGCCGCCGGCGGTTCTGCGCAGCGGTCGCCAACAGCATCGCCCAGCACATGCAGGCGATCTGCATCAGCACCTCGGCGAAATTCACATAGTGGCCAAGTGTGCCCTGCGCCTTCGTTGGCCTGCCGCGTTCGAGCCGTAGCGCAGGCGTGCCGAGGCCGCTTGCCAGCATCTGCTCGCGAGTGACGAATGTCTCCCGCTTGTGGAACGGGGAGCCGCGAACGTAGTCGAGATGAAGCAGGCGGCCGGCGGGAGCTTGCGTCACTATGCTTTCCAGCTCCGACGGACTATGCACGCTTCGCCCGTCGATGCTGGTGATAATGTCGCCGGGAACCACGTGTGCCCACACCAGCGGAGCGCCGGCGGCCACGGCGGAAACTCTCACTCCCACGCCATAGGTGTATTGCCACGCGGTGAAGGCGGCGGCCGCGACGCCGGAGAGTATCAAGAGGTACACCAGCATGCGCACCTGCTTTAGCCGGTGCAGGTTCTGCGCAAACACAATCCCCACCAGCACCAGGCAGACAATCTTCATCCGGTCCCAG
This sequence comes from Terriglobales bacterium, assembly GCA_035651035.1. GTDB lineage: Bacteria > Acidobacteriota > Terriglobia > Terriglobales > Acidobacteriaceae > Bog-257. The sequence goes on along the minus strand of DASRGM010000136.1, from coordinate 19,508 downwards.
CTCAGGATTGGGTCGGGACTCAGCATGGTGGAGATGCCGCTCAACACGACGAATGCCAGCAAGGGCGCGGTTAAGGGCTGCGAAACGGGCCGCCGCCGCTGCACCAGCAGCGCCACCAACCAGAGCGCAAACGCAATCTGCCAGGCATGTTGCGAGCCCTTGATGGAATGCGGAACCAGCACTGCGAACAGGCACAGAAAGACCAAGATGGCGCCCTGGAGGAACTTTTGGCGCGCGAGGGTTGGCGGAACTGGCCCGTGATTTTGCGGCAGCGCGGCCGCTGGCGACAACTCCGGCAGGCGGGCTTGCGGCGTGCTTGACATCGGCAGATTCTGGTTTATTTAGTAGCCTACACTAGTGGCAAAGCGGCCAGAAATCCTGCTACATTATCGGGAGCATGTGCGCATTGTGACGTCAGGGCCATCTCCGTCCCTCCTTGCGCCAACTACGCTGACGTCAGCAACCCGCGGGGCCCGGCCCTGCTTCTCATAGCGGTTTTTGATTGTGTTCGATCGACGATCCAAGCTCTTAAGCACCGTTACCCTGCTGCAGGACATTGGTGTCACCTGCATCGCGTTTGTGCTGGCCTACGCGCTGCGAAGCTATCTCGTCCACTTCCAATTTTTCAGCCGGCGCTTTCCGGACATTTATCCCTTCAGCCACTATCTGCCGCTGCTGGCGGGGTTCGTGGTGGCGTGGGCGATCGCCGGCTACTTCTCCACCTTCTATCGTGACCTGGAGCTGCACAACCTCGTCCGCCTAATCCTGAATATCGTCAGCCAGCTTGCGCTGGTGCTGGTGGTGATCTACGCCGTCCTCTATCTTCTGCGGCGCAGCGACATCAGCCGCTCTTATGTATTGCTGGTCGGCCTGGTCGATTTCGTGCTGCTGCTGTTTGGCCGGGCGATCTCCTATTGGGGCGTCGCCATCATGCGCGACTGGCTCCGCCGATATCACTATCTCCTGCTGGTAGGCTGCGGCCAGCGGGCGCGCGAGATGGCTGCGCTCATCGAAGAAAGCCGCGGCATGGGACTGCGGCTGATCGGCTTCGTCAACGCCGAACTTACCGGCGAGGCCTCGGAGCTGGGCGGCTACGACGTTTATCCGCTGCAATCGATCGGCAGCATCCTGCAAAACCATGTCGTGGACGAAGTGGTCTTCGCCGTCGACTTGCAGGAGCTGGCGCGGCTGGAGCCGGTGATGCGGCACTGCGCCGATCTCGGCATCCGCACCCGGCTGCAGCTGGAGTTCCTGCCGCCGGCTTACTCGCGCATTTACCTGGAAAATTTTCGCGACGTGCAGCTGCTCAGCCTGTCGAGCGCGCCCGATAGCGAGTTGCGCCTTTTCTTTAAGCGGATCTTCGACGTGGCCCTGTCGTTTGCCGCTCTGGTGGTGCTTTCGCCCCTGATGCTGCTGATCGCGGCCATCATCAAGATCGCCTCACCCGGCCCGGTTTTGTTTCGCCAGACGCGCTGCGGCCTGGGCGGGCGCCGCTTTACGCTCTACAAATTCCGCTCCATGATCAACAACGCCGAGCAGATGCGCGCCGAACTGCACCAGTTGAACGAAGCCGACGGCCCGGTGTTCAAGATCAGTGACGACCCGCGCATCACCGTCGTTGGACGCTGGCTGCGGCGGTTCTCGCTCGACGAGCTGCCGCAGCTATGGAACATCTTTCGCGGCGAGATGTCGTTTGTCGGCCCGCGCCCTGCGGTGCCCGAAGAGGTCGACCAGTACGAAGACTGGCAGCGCCGCCGCCTGCGCATGCGTCCCGGCCTGACCTGTACCTGGGTGCTGGAAGGCCGCAGCCATGTCGACTTCAAGCGCTGGATGCAGCTCGACCTGAAGTACATCGACAACTGGTCGCTGTGGCTGGACGCCAAGATCTTCCTGCGGACAATCCCCATCGTGCTGTCAGGAAGAGGGGCGTACTGAGGTAGTAAGGTACGCTATCACCTGATTTCGACAAGTATGCCCAAATTATAGAATCGGCCTGGTGCCCCAGGTTCACGGCCATCTTTTGGACGTTAACCTGGGACTAATGAGATGGACATTTCGCCCACGTTAGCCCAACGGAAGGGCGAACGTGGGGCACCCGGCTCGGATGGGGCAATGCGCATCGCTATTTCCCGGCCCCTCGCCTAGACTTGAAGATGCGCGCAGCCGCGCGCTCCGCCTGCATGGTCTCGATCACGATCGTCACCTGGAATTCTGCGAGGTATCTCAACGAGTGCGTGGCCGCGCTCGCCACGCAAGAGTGCCGAGACGTTGAGGTGATCGTGGTTGACAATGCCTCCGCGGACGGCACCCGCGAGATACTGGGCCGTGTCGATCCAAGCTGGCGCGTGATCTACAACGCGGAGAACGTCGGGTTCGCGGCGGGACAGAACCAGGCGATTTGTGTCTCGCGCGGCGAGTGGGTGCTGTGCCTGAATCCGGATGTTGTGCTTGGTGCGGATTTCGTTTCGCAGCTCGTCAGGGCGGGCGAGGCGCATTCGGAAGCGGGATGGCTGTGCGGCAAGCTGTTGCGGTGGGATCCGACGGCTCGGGTAGAGCAGGCCTTCAGGCCAGCGTCCCCAGCCGGCAACGAGGTTGGTCGGGAGATGAGGTCTACGACCTCATCTCCCGAAGAAAAGTTGGGAAACGGCGCGGCACGCGGGCCTGAAGGCCCGCTCTACCGGAACCTGTCCGGCACGCCTGAAAGCGCGCCCCTTCCAAGCACGGCGGTCAGCCCCCGTCAGAGACAATCGCCCGACAGCGCGGCTGAAATCGGATCCGACCCGCGCCGGACAAACATCATCGACTCCACCGGAATCTACTTCACGCGCAACATGCGCCATCTCGATCGCGGCGCCGAGGAGGTCGATCGCGGGCAGTACGATCGCATGCAATACGTCTTCGGCGCGAGCGGCGCGGCGGCGATGTTTCGCCGCAGCTTTATCGAAGATGTCTCGGTTGAAGGCGAGTTTTTCGATGAGGAGTTCTTCGCCTTCCGCGAGGATGGCGACCTGGCCTGGCGCGCGCAGGTGATGGGCTGGAAGTGCCTGTACGTCCCGGCGGCCGTTGCCTGGCACGTGCGGCGGGTGACGCCCGAGCGCCGCCGCGACCTGCCGCTGGTCATCAACTGGCATTCGGCGAAAAACCGCTTCCTCATGCGCGGCAAGAACGCCTCCGGTTGGCTGTGCCGGCGGCTGTTCTTCCCCGTGCTCTGGCGCGACATCATGACGTACGGCTACGCAATCGTGCGCGACCGGCGGCTGTGGTCGGCGGTGACCTACTGGTGGCGCGCGCGCGACAGCGTTCGCCGCAAGCGCGCCAACATCCAGGCGCGCCGCCGGATCTCCGACCGCGATTTGCTATGGTGGTTCTGCGATTCGGCACGCAGCATTGATGTGCCTCGGGATGAGCGGTAGCACTCAGCCGCAGGCCAGAGAAGGGCGGCGATTAATCCGGCACTATAGCGCCATTTATTTAGACCATTTTGGTAAAATGACCACCCAACACGAATCTGCCACAGTCAGCTCTGACCAGAATGCCCCGTAATCGCGCCAGGATGCCGCTAGACGAACGAGAGAACCTCGGGCGACCCTGGAATATGTCGGATTTGCCAGAAGGTCGGCAAACGTCCGCAATCGGCTAATTCCCATTTTGGGAATAACTTACGGGCGGATGGACGTGCTTCTTCCGGCGAAAATCAATTCACCCCAGAAGCTCTTAGCATACGAAATCGATTTCACCGCATTCCGTGCTTCCGTGCATTCCGTGCTTCCGTGGTGAATTCGATCGGTGCCGCCAATAGGGGTCCCTTCGACTCCGCGACCGGGCAACTATCGCGGCAACCGCCAACAGCGCGGTTGTCACGATAATTGCGCGGCCGCTCCGCTCAGGATGACACAATAGAGATACAAGCAGGCGGCACGGCTGAAGCCGTGCCCTGTTACAAAGCCGCTAATGCCGCTTGGCGGTCACTGGCCACTGACCACTGCCTTCCATGAACATTGCTATCGTCGGAACTCGCGGCATTCCCAACCGTTATGGCGGCTTCGAGCGTTTTGCCGAGCAGATCAGCTCGCGCTTCGCCGATCACGGCCATCGCGTGACGGTCTATTGCCGCCGCGCCTTCACTCGAGCCGACGATATCTATGACCGGCGCGTGCGCCGCGTGATCGTGCCCAGCCTGCACCAGAAGCACCTCGATACCTGGGTCTCCACCTTCTTCGGCGCTGTGCATGTCGCCTTCACCGACAACGACGTTGTGCTGCTATGCAATGTCGCCAATGCGCCGTTCGCCTATATTCCGCGGCTGTTCGGCAAGCCGGTGGTGCTCAACGTCGACGGCTTGGACCGCAAGCGCGAGAAGTGGGCAGGGTTGGGCGCGCAGGTACTGCACTTCTGCGAGTGGATGTCGTCGTTCAGCTCCAACCAGCTGGTGACCGACGCGCGCGCCATCCACGACTACTATCTCGCGAAGTATCGCAGCGAGTCGGTGGTGATCGGCTACGGCTCGGAGATGCCGGCGAGCGACTACAGCCTGAACGGCTTCAACCTCGAGAGCGGCCACTATGTGTTGTACGTCAGCCGGCTGGAGCCGGAGAACAACCCCGACCTGGTGCTGCGCGCCTGGCGCGAGATACGCACCGATTGGCCGCTGGTGGTGGTCGGCGACAATCCGTACGACCGCGGATTCCTCGAGCGGCTGCGCGCGCTGGGCGATGAGCGGGTACGCTTCACCGGCGCGATCTACGGCGACGGCTATTGGGCACTGCAGAAGCACGCGGGAGTCTTCGTCTTCGCCTGCGAGATTGGCGGTGTGCATCCTGCATTGATCGAAGCGATGGCGGCGGAGAACGCGATCCTCTATCTCGATACTCCGGAGAACCGCGAGACGGCGGGCGATGCGGCGATGTCTTACGGGAAGTCGGAAGCGGAGCTCGCGTCGAAATTGCAATCGCTGCTGGACGATGCCGAGCAGCGACGGGCGCTGGCGCAGAGCGCCCGGCAACGCGCGCACGAACTCTATCGGTGGGAAGCCATCGCCGAGAAGTACGAGCGGGTGTTTGCGGCCGTGCGAAAGAAATAGGCTTCCAAGCCAAGTTCTGTCCGACAACAGTAGGGCACGTTTCGCGCAGGCAACACAGACCACAGGGGAATATTGTCATCACGAGCGCAGCGATCTGCTAGTCGCTGGACGGAAGCATCATTCCCCTGCCTGCCAAAAGCAGATCCCTCGCTTTGCTCGTGATGACAATTTTCCGATTCCAGCGGCGTATCCACACCTTGGGGTCGTTTCGTTGCTTCGGCTACTCACTTCGTCTCCGCCGATTCGTTCTGGTTGCCGTGCTCGGCCAGCTCCGCCGCTTTGGCCAGCGCCAGGTTCGCAGGCACCGGCTCGAAATCCGACTCCACCTCGTGCTGCTGTTCGCTGATGGTGTGGAAGAACAGTGCCTTGCCGCGGATGTGCACGTCGAGATAGGTGACCTCCCAATCGTTGGGGGCAATTTCAGTCTGCTTTACGTTGAAGGTGCCGCCTTGATAGAGCCGCCCGAGAACGCCCCATCCGAATGTCACATCGTGCATCAAGGTGCCGCTGATGCCGGCCAGGCGCTTCTCGCGCGGGTTAATCAGCAGCGTGCCTTCCATGTTGTGAAAGACCTTCGCCGGACGCGTCGGCGGGTTGTAGTGCGGATTGGGACGAAACTTCAGGCGGATGTTGCCGTCCTGCTCGCCGTCGCTGGTGTACAGGAATGCGTCGGGCAGCATCTCCATCAGGTTCTGCGCCTGCTTGGCGTCATGGTTCAGCTCCTGGCGGTTTTTCTGGCGCGCCGATTGATCGCTCACTAGCTGGTTGAGTTTGTCGCGGTCCTGCTGCTCCTGCTGCGCGGTTGGCGGATGTCCGTCCACCGAAAGCGGCCAGCGGAACCAGCACTGGGGCGTCTCCACCACGCGGCTCACTTTGGTCACACCCGATTGCTGGTTGCTGTCGCGAAACATCCAGTAGCGCGGGTGCTTCTGCGCGTGCAGTTCGTTATAGATAGTTTCTTTAACCAATTGTTGCGGATCCTGCTGCGCGTTCGCCGCCACGCAAGCAGCCACGGCGAAGATGACGATAGCGGCCAGCGGCGCAATCTTTTCTCTCCAGTTCGGTCCCATATCTACTTAGAGGGAAGTTGATGGCGCAGAGTTTACGCTGCGTGTCGCGACGGAGTTGCCGGCGCGTGCTGCTGCCCGCCCGTTTTACCGGTTGCGAGCTGCTGGGCTAACATGAACACGGCTTTCTTGCGCAGTTATCCCAACCAGATTGAGGACCCCGAGATCATGCCCGAGTTCCAGAACATTCGCTTCGAAAAGAAAAACCAGATTGCCTACGTCACCATCGACCGGCCCAAGGTGCTGAACGCCCTGAACATGGCGACCATGCAGGAGCTGAAGCAGGCATTCGCATCGGTCAAAGACGACAGCGAAGTTCGCGTCGTGATCCTCACAGGCGCAGGCGAGAAGGCCTTTGTCGCCGGTGCCGACATCGGCGAGCTCTCGCAGCACACGCCGGTTTCGGCGAAGGAATACACGCACCAGGGCCAGGCGATCATCGACGCCATCGAGGAGCTGGGCAAGCCAGTCATCGCCTGCATCAACGGCTTCGCGCTGGGCGGCGGCTGCGAGCTGGCCATGGCCTGCACCATGCGCCTCGCCGGCGAGAACGCAAAGCTGGGACAGCCGGAGGTGAAGCTGGGGTTGATTCCGGGCTACGGCGGCACGCAGCGCTTGCCGCGGCTGGTCGGCAAGGGCATCGCCATGCAACTGGTGCTCTCGGGCGAGATGATTTCCGCGCAAGAGGCGCACCGGATCGGGCTGGTGAACGAAGTTGTGCCCGCCGCCGAACTGATCGCGCGCGCCGAAGCGATTGCCGCGAAGATCATCGCCAATGCGCCGCTGGCCATTCAGTACGCAATGGAGGCAGTGAATCGCGGCCTCGATCTGCCGCTCAGCGATGGGCTGTTCCTCGAAGCCACGCTCTTCGGCGTCTGCTGCGCCACGGAAGACAAGAACGAAGGCACCAAGGCCTTCCTGGAGAAACGGCCGGCGCAGTTCAAGGGCAAGTGAGGCGGCGTGTCCGAGCCCGAATGGTGCGTTCCCGAGCGAGGCTGTGTGGCTCGCGAAGCGCTTCACTCGGAAGAAGCACCTCCGGCAAACCAGTGTCACGGCTGTGAGACTATCTGCTGGCGAATCCTTGAGAGAGGCGATTGATTTTCACCGCACCCCGCTCACCGTGTACAGGTCCCACAGCCGCAGCCGGTAGCCGAATCCATAGGTCGAGCCGTCAGGGGTGATCACCGGCGGCTCAGGGAAGGCGCCGGCGATTGCGGGCACGGCGAGATCGCGCCACGGAGTTGCCGCGCCGGTGTGCGGGTTCACTTTCTCGACGTGAACCGTACTGCGCGAGCCTTTGGGAGGGGTCATCACATACAGCAGGCCGTCGGCGGTCCATCCCAGGATGTTCTGGTCCTGCTTTAAGAAGGGCAAGTCTTGCAATTTTCCGGTATCGATCGAGAGCAGGTGAGCTGTGCTGTGCACGTCGAGGACGACCACCCACTTATCGTCGGGCGAAACCCATGAGCTAACGAAGCCCTCCGGGCTGATAGGACGCGGCGCTCCAGCGCTGAGGTCCTGAATCCAGACACGCGGACGATGTCCCGCCTGCTGGGCGGCGTAGACAATCCGGTGTCCATCGGAGAGGAAGCTGGCGGAAAAAATCGGCTCCAGTGTGGGAGGATTGATGCGCCGCGCTTCGCCCGGGCCGAGCGGCAACAACCAGAGCTCGACCGGGCTAGTCAGCTTCAGCGCCAGCGCCCAGCGCTTATCGTTCGAGAGCGCGACTCCATAGCCTTCGCCGATCGGGGTGGCCGGCGAGCCGTCCAGATTACGCACGAACACGGTGTAATTTTGCGACTCGCTGCCTTCCTCCTCGAACAACATGGTCTTACCATCGCGGCTGACGTCGCGCAGATACCCGAAATCGAGCCAGGAAAGATCGCGCTGGGAATCGCCCTGCCCGATGACGATGCCGCGGCGCGCAATTCCCTGCCGCGCCAGCAGCTGCCCGTTCACCGAAATATCCTGCAGAAACAGCCGGCCGGGAACCGCCATTGGCTGGCGAACCTTTCCGGCGAGATTCATGGCGTGAATCTCTCCGCTTTCCAGCGGCGAAGTCGTCCAGACTTCATCGCCCGAAGGGCTCCAGGCCAGGCCTTGCGCACTCTGGTAGATCTGGCTGGCGACGACCTTCTCTCCCGTTTTTTGCACGATGATCACTGTTCCGCGGTCGTCGACAGCATTCTCATGGGTGAGGAAGGCAAGGTAGCGGCCGTTGGGGGAGAAGCGCACGGCGTCGATACTGGGAGAGCGATACAGCACCTTGCCGACGGGATACTCCAACTGGCAAAGATGTTCTTCGGGAACAACGCGCGCAATCGCAAGCTGGGCGCCATCGGGCGAGAAGTCGGCGGCTTCGACGTTCTCGATCTCCGGCTTGGGCGCCCCGCCGAACTGTGTGGTGCGCGCCAGCGTGCCCGGTACCAGGAAGGGCGTCAGCTCCTTCGGCGTTAGCGCGACCGCAATTTCTCCTCGGCTGGAAACTGCCAGCAGCCGTGCGTCGTGAATGTCAAGGGGATGTCCGCCCTGACCGTTGGCGGGGACGGTATAGAGTTCGGGTGGAGAGCCCTCCCAGGCCGCGGTGTAGATGACGTTCTGCCCGTCAGGGGTGAACCGCGCCGTGCCCAGCGTGCCCAACCGATAAGTCAACTGATGGAATTGCGAACCGCTAGCCGGGCGCCGTGATGCAGCCAGCATCAGCCCGGCGGCAACGGCAATGGCCGTGAGCAGCGCGCCGGCGGCGACATACAGCCATTTGCGGCGCTGCTTCGTCTTGATGGCGGCAACGGTATTCGAGCCGGTGAGCGTCGGCACAGATTCCAGGTCGAATGCCAGGTCGCGCGCCGACTGAAAGCGGTGGTCCGGCGACTTTTCCAGGCAGTGGCGGACGATGCGGTCGAGCGCAGGCGGAATCTGCCGTCCCGACTCCAGCAACTCCGGCGGATCGTCGTTCAAGATGGCAGCCATGGTGTCCGCCGTAGTGTCACGCTTGAAGACGCGCTGGCCGCTCAGCATCTCGTAGAGCACCGCGCCGAAGCTGAAGATGTCGGTGCGGCAATCGACTGCGCCGCCGCGCACCTGTTCAGGCGACATGTAGCCCGCGGTGCCCATCACTGTGCCGACCTCCGTGACCGGCGCGGCCACGGTCATGGTGGCGCCCACGGCGACGCCGGGGTGCGCCGCCGGCTTGAGCACAGTCTTCGCCAGGCCGAAGTCGAGGATCTTCGCCCGGCCTTCGCGGGTGACGAAGATGTTGTCGGGCTTCAGGTCGCGATGCGCGATGTCCTTGCTGTGCGCTGCCGCAAGGCCCTGCGCAATCTGCGCGGCATAATCCAGCGCCCGGCGATGCGACGGAACGCCCTTCGCCAGCACCGCGCGCAGGCTCTCGCCTTCCAGCAGCTCGGAGACCAGGTAGGGGGCGCCTTCGTACTGCCCAATGTCATAAATGGCGAGAATGTTGGGATGGCTGAGCGCGGCGACGGCACGGGCTTCCTGCTCGAAGCGGCGCAATCGCTCCGCATCGGAGGCGAAGGAGGCGGGCAACAGCTTCAGGGCGACATCGCGACCCAGGCGTGCGTCGCGCGCGCGGTATACCTCGCCCATGCCGCCTGCGCCGATGAGCGCAACGATCTCGTACGGTCCTAACTTGGTTCCGGGGGCCAGGGCCATTAGTGCCCCGCATTATAGCCCGAGTAGGGTCGCGCTTTAGCGGGTAGCTTCGGGGGCGGACGGTATGCAGCTCCCACTCATCCCGAAGGATGGGATGAGTGGGGCACTGAGCTTGGGAAGGAAGACTGGCCGGCTACCAGGAGGTCAGTTTCATCTTGTCCACCCAGACATGGATGGGATCCTGGTGCTCGTCGCCGTCGAGCTGGACCGCGACATTCATCTCGGACGAGTTCACGCCGCCGGCCGCGTAGGTGCGGTTCACGTAGTGGGTATCGCCGTTCATCGCGACTGAGACGAACTTCGTCGAGCCGTTGCTGTTGCGCTGGAACTGCAGCACCACGTGGTTCCAGGCATAGCCGTGGATGACGCAGGACAATCCGGTGTGCTGCCACTGATCGTGGACCGCATCGGAAACCTGCCACGTGTTTCTGTGATTGCCGCGGCCGTCGCACTCCGTCAGGAAGTAGTTCTTGTGGCCGGCGTGCGAAAAGAACACGTCCATCTCCAGGCCCTGAATGACGCTGGGATCCCTGACGTAAACGTAAAAGTCGAGGGTGAAGTTGGTGGCGTGGGTATTGGGGCTGAGCCGCTTGTAAAACAGGACGTTGGAATAGTTATGATGACCGTCGGTGGTCTGCCCGAGATAAAACTCGCCCGTCTTGCCGTCCATGGAAGGATTCGACTCGTGCTGGTGCAGCCAATGCTGGTTGGGATGGCCGTGGCCTCCCGGCCCGGCGCAGGTGTCGCAGCTGGTCCATCCCGACATGTTCTGAATGTCGGAGACGACCTGCTGGTTGTTGGTGGCGAAGCTGAGCGTTGAGGCGAAGAATGCGATCGTAATCAAAAGCAGGAAACGGTGCAAAAGATTGCTCCTGTCGTAGTGTCGCGGGCGCACTGTCTGAGCCGCCGCCCATCGACAGTGACTCTAGAGACGCATCTACTCTGGCTCAATTGGGCTTATGCCCTAGCCGGCAAAATGATTTGGCGGCAGCCATGGGCGGCGGGCGAAATTCAGAAACAAGCCATGTCGCATGATGGCAGTGTCTTAGGGCCCCCATTCCGCAGCTGCTCTGGTCTGCGGGATTCTACTTAGTACTTCTTACTGAGGTTCTCGCCCGAACGCCCGGAAATCAACAGGGGCGCAAAGCGCTGCCGCTACAATGAATGCATGATTCGCTCGATCGTCTTTCCGCGGGTGGCAGGCACATCGCTCGATGACCTTAAGCCTGCGCTGCAGCTATTTCGCGCGCTGGGATTCGCGCCCGGCAACGAGTGGCATGAGGGCGGCAGCCACGGCATCGAGATGCTGGCGCCGGCGGGCGGCATCGAGTTCATCGCCGCGCCGGATGCGGCCGCAGTCGATGCCATGGTGGAAGTCTCCGATGCGGATGCCGCCTGGCAAACGGCGCGGAAGCTCGGCGTCACGGTTCGCAAGGAGATCGGCGACACGCCCTATGGCGCGCGGCTCTTCGAGGTCGAAGTAGCCGGATTGCGCGTCGGGTTCCTGACCTACGCCAAAAAGCCGGGCCAGACGCGGGCCGGCGAGGGCAAGCTGGACGCCGCCGGCAAACGATTTGCCGCCGTGGTAAGCCGATTCAATTCCTTCATCACGGAGCGCCTGCTGGACGGCGCCTTGCAGGGCCTGCGGCAATGCGGCGCCTATGCCGATGACATCACCGTGGTTCGCGTGCCGGGGGCCTTCGAGGTGCCCGCAGCCGCGCGGGAGCTTGCCCAGACCAAGCGCTATGACGCGATCATCTGCATTGGGTGTTTGCTGCGCGGCGACACCTTGCATTACGAAGTGATTGCCAATGAGGTGACCCGCGGGGTGGGGCAGTCGGCGCAGGAGACCGGCGTGCCGCACGCTTTCGGGGTGCTCACCTGCGACACGCTGGAGCAGGCCATCGATCGCGCCGGACTCAAGGCCGGCAACAAGGGCTTCGAGGCAGCGCTGGCGGCGGTAGAGATGGCTTCACTGCGGGAAAAGGTGGCCTCGGAACATTTCCGGCAAGCAGGGACGGGACGGCCATGAACAAGACCGGCACCCGTCGCAAGTCGCGCGAGATGGCGCTACAGATGCTCTTTCAGCAGGAGATGGGCAGACAGGACCGCGACGAAGTACGGCGCACCTTCTGGAGCGAGCGCAAAGATCTCGACGAGAAGATTCGCGCCTTCTCGGACGACCTGTTTCGGGTCGCGTGCGAGCGGCGCGAGGAAATCGATCGGCTGATCGAAGGCAGCGCGGAACATTGGCGCATGGACCGCATGGCCGCGGTCGACCGCAACCTGCTGCGCACCAGTGTCGCGGAGTTTCTCGGCTTTCCCAAAACTCCCAAGCCGGTTGTGATCAACGAGGCGCTGGAGATTGCGCGGCGCTATTCGACGCCTGAGTCGGTGCACTTCATCAACGGCGTGCTCGACAGCGTGGCCCGCGAGCTGGGGAAGAACACTAGTGGCGAGGGATCAGGGGTCATAGGTCAGTAGCCAGTGGTCAGTGGTCAGTGGTCAGTGGCCAGTAGGCAGTGGCCAATGGTGAGTAGTAGTAGCTAGTGGCTAGTTTTCAGCTATTCACTTTTTCCGACTATCTCCTTCTTCATATAGAGCTCGGCGCCGTTGTGCCGATAGGTGAGCTCGTCCATCACACCGCGAATCAGGCAAATGCCTCTGCCGTGTTGGGTTAGGTTGGTGCCGTCTTCTATGGCGTCGGTGACGCCGCCGCTGTCGAAGCCCGGGCCCGGGTCGCGAATCGTGAATTCGATGGCCGACGGGCTGATCTCCACCGTGCAATGCACCAGCTTGGCAGCATCGTTGCGGCAGCCGTGCAGGATGGCATTGGCCAGGGCCTCCTGCACGGCGACCATGACGTCGATCTCCTGCTGCTCGCCGGTGCAGTGCTGGCGCACGAAATCCATGATGGCGTCGCGTGCGGGGCCCAGCGCGGCAACATTGCCGGTGATGACGAATTCACGGGACAGATGCTGCTGCTTTACCGGCGGCCGGGTTCGCTGCAAAGTGTCTTCTCCGCTAAGCCGTCATGATCTGCCACTCGCCGCATCGGCTTTCGACACCAGCCTCAGCCGGGAGTCCCACCAGATGAAGTACCCGGTCCAGGCCGGTCATCGCCAGCAGCCTGTGTGCCGGCAGCGAGCGACTGGCAATGCTCAGGCGAGCCGACCGCTTGTGCGCCCACAGATGCAGCTCGACGAGCAGCCCGAGTCCGGCGGCGTCGACGATTTGTACCCGGCTCAAATCCAGCAGAACATGCCGCTCCGTGCGGGAGGTGGTCAGGCACCGCAAGGTCTCCGCCTCCACGCCCAGGACCAGTCGCCCTGAACAATGGAGGGTCGCAACCGAGGGCGCGCTCTGAATATCGACTTTCAGCATAGTTCTCCCTAAAGCTCCCTATCAATGGGTACGTCGTTGCAGAGGCCGCGGTTTCACGGCGGTTGAACTTTTCAATCAGTATGCGGCAGTTCGATTGCAATCAGGTAAAAACGGGGTCCCATGTGTGTCAAATTGCGCGCTGTTGGTGCAGTTTGGGATTTTGGCGGCGGAAGCGCCGGACTTCAGTCCGGCTAAACCAGGGGCGGCGGTTTTAGCCGCGGGAACCGGGGCTAAGCCCGTTTCCATCGTCGTCCTTTCGGCACGGCTCTAGAGTTTGCTGAAAGGCCGGAAAGGCAGCTTCCTCGCGAGCTAAAGCTCGCTCGGAAGCTAAAAATTACTTGGCTTAGACGCTGGCCTGAAGGCCAGCTCTACCCGAACAGCTCGTCGCAACGACCTTTTCCGCAAACCGTGTAGGCGCGGGAACCCGGGCTAAAGCCCGGCTCCATCATCCGTCCTTTCGGCACGGCTGAAGCCGTGCCCTTCCACCCGCTTCGGCACGGTTGAAACCGTGCCCTTCCACCACTTCGGCACGGCTGAAGGCGTGCCCTTCACCGCTCCACCCAGCTGCGCCGCCGTTACTGCTGCGGCGGAGTAGCTTTCTTGGCTGCGCCCGGGGTGGTTGTGCTCTTATGGGCCAGCCCCGCCGCCGTCTGCCCCGGTTCGGCGATCCTGATGCGAATGATCTTGGCCGGATCGTAGGGCTTGTCGGTGCGTGGGTCGGTTGCCAGCCGCGCGATCTTCTTGATCACGTCGAGGTTTTGGCACTGCCCGAAGATGGTGTGATGGTTGTTCAAGTGCGGTGTCGGCACCTCGGTGATGAAGAACTGCGATCCATTGGTGTTGGGACCGCTGTTGGCCATGGCCAGGCGACCCGGCTGGTCGAAGGTGAGATCGGGGGTGAACTCGTCCTTGAAGCTGTAACCGGGGTCGCCGCGCCCTGTGCCGGTAGGATCGCCGCCCTGAATCATGAAATTCGGGATCACGCGATGGAAGATTGTGCCGTTATAGAGCGGCACGCCCTTCATCATTTTGCCGTTATTCGGGTCCTTCCATTCCTTTTTGCCGGTGGCCAGTCCGATGAAGTTGGCGACGGCAAGGGGGGCCTTGTCGGGAAACAGAGTGCAGGTGATGTTGCCGTCGGTAGTCTCGATGACCGCGGTGGGCTCGCCTTTAGCAGCCGGCTTCTCGGTGGCCGAGTGCTGCGTCGACGGCGTGCTGCCCGCCTGGGCAAAGATCATTCCGGTCAAACAGAGGACTGCGAAGATAAGTTTGTGCATGAAGCCTCCAAAAAAGCAGTGGTTAATGGCTAGTGGTTAGTGAATAGAAAAGACGAACAACGCGATCTCATTGGTGCGACGAGCTAGCCACTGGCCACTAGCTGTGATCACTATTGCTGCATTTGCCGCGACACCTTCTCGACATCCGCAAACACGCGCAGCAGGTTGCCGCCAAGAATCTTATCAAGATCGCTGGCCGAATATCCGCGCTGGTAAAGTGCCTGGGTGATCTTGGGCAGGTCGGCGGCGGAGTCGATCCCCTGCGGCGAGCAGTCGATGCCGTCAAAATCCGAGCCCAGCCCGACATGATCGACGCCCGCCACCTTGACCATGTGATCGATGTGGTCGATCAGGTCGCTGAGCGGCGGACGCGGCAGCTTGGGCGCGAGCCGCGCCTTGGCCTCCGCCAGTTCCCGCACCACCTCCGGCGTCTGCGGCTTCACGAACAGCTCCTGCACCTTCAGGTAGTCGGGGTCTTTTTGCATCGCCAACTGGTGCGCTGTGTCGAAGTATTTCTGCGAGACAAAGGCGCAGTAGAAGTTCACCTGCGCGACGCCATTCTTGGCAGCCAGTGCGTGCAGCATATCGTCGGTCATGTTGCGCGGAGCGCTGGTGAGCGCGCGCGACGACGAGTGCGACGCAATTACCGGCGCGCGGCTCAGCTCCAGCGCCTGGTAGAAGGTGGAGTCCGCGACGTGCGAGATGTCCACCATCATGCCGAGGCGATTCATCTCCGCGACCACCTCGCGGCCGAAGGGCGTGAGGCCGTTATGGTGCTGGACGGTGTTGTCGTTGATGTCGCCGCTGGAGTCGCCGATGTCGTTGGTGTTCGACCAGGTCAGCGTCATGTAGCGCACGCCGAGCCGGTAGTAGTCGCGCAGGATGCGGATGTCGCCCTCGATGGCGTGGCCGCCTTCCACGCCCATCAGCGCCGCCAATTTGTGCTCGCGGTGGGCGCGCAGAATGTCTTCGGTGCTGAAGGCCATCATCATGCGGTCGGGATGTCGGCGCGCCTGCTCGTAGACTGAATCGATCATGTCGAGCGCGCGCTTGGCCTCGTGGCCTTTGTTGCCCTTGGGCTCGACCCAGATGGAGAAGAACTCTGCGCCGAGGTTGCCGGCCTTGATTTTGTTGAGGTCGAGATAGCCGGTGCCGGCATCCTGCGCCAGATCGAAGTTCTCGTCCACGAAACGGCCCGGCGTATCCGCGTGGGTGTCGATGACGATGGCGGAATCGTGGATGGCGCGCCAGCCGTTATCGGAAGGCGACTTCGCGCCGGGCTTTGCCGTTTGCGCCGAAGCGATTGTCAGACAGAGTAGGAGTAACGGTAAGAGACGAAATCGGTTGGGCATCGAGTGTGTAGGCCGGAGAACCGAGCGATTGGATTGTAAACGATTCGCACGGTGCCGTCCCATCCGGAGCCGCTGTCGCAATCGCCGTGCGGACTGCAATCTCGTACCCGCAGACCACTATCCCCTGACCGCTGACCCCTATCTTCGACTGTGCCAGCGGAAGCCGACCCGCGCCAGAATCGGCTGTCCCCGATTCGGCGTCGGCGTCTTGGCGATGAAGTACTCGTCATTGGTAAGGTTCTCGCCCTGAAAGAAGACGTCGAACCCTTTGGGCAGCGGATGTGAGACGGTCGCACTCAAGATAAAAGCCGAACCCAGCGGGAACAGGTTCTGGTCGTCATCGAACTCGTTGCTCTCGGTGCGGCCCTGAATCGCGACCGTGAACTGCTTCGGCGCCAGCCAGGTTCCCTGGAAGGTGAAGATGCTTCTCGGGACCAGGGGGATCAGGTTTCCCACCAGTCCGGAATTTCCCGGATAGCTGGCCACGGTGGAATTGGTGAACTGATATCCCGCCGCCAGCATGATGCGGTTGGTGAAGCGAACGTCGGTGCCCAATTGAAATCCCAGCGACTGCGTGCGTCCCAGGTTTTGGCGCATGCGGGTGATGAGGTTCGGCGTGACGCTGATGGTCACGTTCTCTACCGGGTTGGTGACGATCCCGCCAAAGACGCTGCCGTGAATCGACATGCGATTATTGAGCAGCGTGGTGCGCGCCCCAGCCTCGCCGCCGCTGAAGCGCTCGGCGCGCAGAAACGCGTTGGAGCTCGTCACCACATTGCCCACGCGGAACGAGCGATATAACTCGTTGAGCGTTGGCGCCCGGAACGAGCGATACCCCGAGCCGTACAGCACGACGTGATCGCCGACACGGTAGGAAGTTGAGATACGCGGGTCAAAGGCGTTCTGGCCGCGCGCCGGATAGTCGGTCATCGTCCCTGTTCCCGACACCGGAACCCGCATCGAGTGGCCGTCGTAGTTGCTCCACAGGTCCTCGCGGCCCGCCAGGGTTACCGACCAGCGCGGCGTGAGTTGCACGATGCCCTCAAGAAATGCGCCCAGCGATTGTTGCGAGCCGCCGTTGGAGAGATTGGCGGTGCGGCGCCCGCTGGAATAAGTGGTTTCCAGGCTCACGCCCTGCACGTAGCTGCCATCGAGGCCGGCCAGCAACGTCAACTTCGGCAGGACCTGCTTCGACCATTGTCCAATCAGCCCCATCTGCTGCACGGGCACGTTCTGATTGTTGGTCAGCGATTCACTGTCGCGGTCCGAGGCGACCGACGAGAAGGTCTGATGATAGTTCTGCGTGCCGCCATACAGGCGCAAGGTGAACAGTCCCGCCTTCGCGCTGTCGTAATCGGTACCGAATGCCAGTTGGCGAATCGTGGTGTCGTTGAGTTGCACGGCGGTGCCGTTCTGGCGGTCCTCGCCATACATCTCGCCATTCAGGAAAACGCGGCCGCGCTCGCCGAACAGGCGCTCAATGCGGAGATTGCCGGTGCCGTACTGCACGTTCGCCTGGCGGTCGACCGTCCCGCGAAGCTCCGCCGGCACGGGAATGTAGCCGTCGGTGCGGAAGCCCTCGGCGCTGCCCGAGAGGTCCCACTGGCCAAAGCGTATCGCTCCCCACCCGGAGCCGAAGGGCGAATTTTCGTTGCCGAACGATCCTTCAATATTGCCGGCGGTCTGGATGGACGAGTGCGTCTCCAGGTTCACCACTCCGCCCAGCGCATCGTTGCCGTAGAGCGCGGAGACTCCGCCGGGCACCAACTGCACTTCCTTGAGCGAAGCCTGCGGCACGCGCGCCCAGTAGATCCATCCGCCGAAGGGATCGTTGATGGGAATGCCGTCTACCAGCACCAGAGCGCGGCTGGCGCCGCTGGCGCCCAACCCGCGCAGCGAGAGGCCTTGCGAGGTGGGATTCGCCGTCTGACTGCCGGAGCGCCGCAACAGCGAGAATCCAGGGACCAGCCGCAACTTGTCGTCGGTGGTCTGCGGCCCCCACTGTTCCAGTTCCGTGCTGTCCACCACCGCGGCATCGGGCTGCGATTCCACATCGTCGACGCCAGTGGGGAGGATGGAGGTGCGCGTCGCAGTGACGTCGAGACTCTGTTGTACCGTTGCGGGGGCCAGCGTGATACTTAGCGTGGCCTCGCCGGCGCGCCAGTTGACGGTCGCGTTCGCGAATCCTGGGGCGCTGACCTCAATGGTTGCGGTGTCGCTTGCGATGCCACTGAAGACGAACGTTCCATCCGGCTGCGTGATGGCGCCGAAACGCTGTGCGCCTAGTCGCAGCACTACCTGGGCGCGCGCGACCACCGCGCCGCTGCGGTCCAGAACCACTCCACGGATCTCGTGTGCCTGGAGCGCGCACGAGCTCAAAACGGCGAAGAGAAGCAGCCACAGGATCACGCCCGGAGCACGGACAAGGCGCGAGGTTACGCTGGCGTCTTCCTCCATCCGCGTAGGCCGCATGGAGAACGATTGTACCGCGAGTTGCTGAACGTGCCGCCACCACCTGTGACATCCACTGCCGCGTTGTGGTCCGCAAGCAGCAATTCTCCCCATTGCGGCATCCATCTCGCTAATTGACCGCCGTGACGTATTCATCCCATAATTCAGGTGCCTGGAGATTTTTCGCTACTCACAAGGTGGCTTGCAGTGAACGACCAGAACAGAACCGCCCGCCGTCCTTTCCAGACGGCCGGGGAGCGGCTCGACGATATGTTGGGCGAGGCCTCGGCGCGTATCGAGGAAGAAACGCAGTTGCTGATCCAGTACATCAACAACGAACTGGTGCCGGCTATTCGCCAGCACTCGACCAACGCCCTGCGCATAGCCAGCGAAAAGCTGGCGCGGGCAGCAGACCACATGGACCAGCGCGGAAAAAACTGAACCCTACGGCAGCCTGGGCCGCTGTCTTTGCCGCGACCTTCCTGCTCTCCGGATGCGGCGGCCACAAGACCGCGCGCAGCCAGCGCGTTCCGCCGCCTCCCGACGTGGCCGCCGAAGAGCCCGCCCCCGAGACCACGAATCCCCGAAGCACTCCGGAAACTTCACGCGTCCCCAAGCCCATCTACGTTGAAGTTGGGCTGGCGAGCTGGTATGGGCCTCCCTACCACAATCGCCGCGGGGCGAACGGCGAGATCTACAACCAGAACGCCATGACGGCTGCCCACCGCACGCTGCCGCTGAACACTATGGTGCGAGTCACGAACCTGAGCACCGGACATGCCGCGGTAGTTCGCATTACCGACCGCGGGCCGTTCGTCGAAGATCGCATCGTCGACCTGTCGCTGGCCGCGGCGAAAGCCGTGGATGTGTGGCGGCCGGGCACAGCCGAGGTCAAGCTGGAGGTGCTGTCGGCGCCGGCGCCCATCGCGCAAGGCGGCCGCTGGTGCGTGCAGATCGGCGCCTTCCATAGCGAACATGAGGCGCGCAAGCTGAAAGAGAGGCTGCAGGACCGCTACGAGGACGCCAACGTGATTCAGTTCACCGGCCCCACCGGCGAATGGGTGCGCATCCGTCTGCCCGGCGAGGACAAGCGCCAGGCCGAGGACATCGCCGGCACAACCCATGTTAAAGAGGGCGGCGTTTTCCTGGTCAGGCTGGATTAGGGGGTGGCATTCGGCATTCGGCATTCGGCATTCGGCAGTCGGCAACCGGCATTTGGCAATCG
>DASRGM010000135.1:0-5933 GCA_035651035.1 Terriglobales bacterium | reverse complement strand
GTTGGCTACACCGAGTCCAGCACCAGCGTCTTCCCGTCCGTTGCTGTTGCCGGACGTGAGTTCGCCGACACGCTGGGCACCCTCGGACCGGAGGCCATTGCAGTGACTGGCGCCGGCTCGCAGGAAGACACGGCTAACCGCTGGGGTGATTACAGCACCATGTCCATCGATCCCACCGACAACTGCACCTTCTACTTTGTCGAGGAGTATCAGATGGTCACGGGCACCTTCGACTGGAGCACGAACCTGTCCAGCTGGAAGTTCCCTGGCTGCCACTAAACACCCTCTGACCGAGTCTCTCGGTTAAACTCAAATGGGGCATCCGCAAGGGTGCCCCATTTCTCTTGCTCGTCCATACTGCCGCTTTCGCTCGGTTCTGCTGTTCAGCGGAGCCATCGTGTTGTAGGTGTACTACCCCTGTAAAGTTGGAACTTCATTGAAATACCGAGATTTTGCCGCTCGCACCGGGTCTATAATATCGGCGAAGTTTTGCTTTTTGCGGCATGACACCGCACGCATCATGGGGGTCAAAATGAACCGGCATGGATTACGGGTTTTGTTGCTGACCGCGGCGTTAGTCACACTGGGCTTGTCAACTCAGGTCATGTTCGCCAGCGGCGCCCACGGTGGCGGCGGCGGTGGATTCCATGGCGGTGGAGGGGGCTTCCATGGTGGCGGCGGCAGCTTCCATAGCGGCGGATTTGGAGGAGGCGGCTATCACGGCGGCGGCAGCAGCTACCATGGTTCCTACGGTGGCTATCGTGGCGGATACGGCTATCGCGGCGGCTATGGCTACCGTGGTGGAGGCTGGTACGGTTATCGTGGCGGATATGGATGGCGAGGCGGTTGGGGCGGCTGGGGATGCTGCGGATTCGGCATAAGCTTCAACTTCGGCTGGCCTTACTGGGGATACGGATATCCCTATTACGCCTACTATCCTTACTACCCCTACTATCCTCCTTACTACGCCTACCCGTATCCTTACGGCGGCTACTACGGTCCGACCAGCGCGCCGGGCGGATATGCCGATCCCTCAGCCTATGGTCAGGCGAGCCAGGGCTATAACTCAGAGTACGATCCGGCAAGCCAGAACTATGGCGGCGAGGCATACGTCCAGCCGAGCGCTAATGCACCTGAAGCTGCTCGCGGCAACCCCTACAGGGCGCCGCAAGCTGCTCCCACAAATTCTCTGACTATGCACGACGCGGTCTATCGCCCGGCTACGGCAAGCAACCAGGCGGGATCGTTGAGCTCCAGCAGCTATCGTCCAGCGGCTGCGGCGCGCCAGGCTTCTGCGGCGCGCCCGGAGGTGCAGAACGTCATTCGCGCTCTGCGCGCCATGCCGCCGGCGGCGCGTCAGCGAGCGGTCGACTCCGGCCGCTATGCCGACTTCTCACCGCAGGAGTTGAGACTGGTACGCCAGTCGGCAGGGCTGCCGACGTCTTAACCGTTTGCTGAAAAACCCGGTGCGAATGAACCGTTCGGGCAGAGCTGGCCTTGAGGCCAGCCTCTAAGACTTTGTTTCCGGATCTCAGAGCCGGGCTTCAGCCGGCGACCGATGTCTCGCAAGGAGTTTTTCGGCAAACTGTAAAGCCGATGAGCGGAAAATCCCTGATCGCGTGCGGCGCTTTCTTACCGCAGGCGGAATCCGTTCAGGAATTCCATGAAGTCGCTGTCGTAGTCGGGCACCAGTTCGCGTGACGTGTAGGTCAGCACCTGAATGGTTCCCGATTCGCCGCCGTAGTAGTAACCGTAGTAGGTGAACGGCACCCCTACCGCCGTCACCTCCATCTTCAGGAACCACACGTCCACGCCGTTCACCCGGCGTTTTTCGCGTAAGGTAATGCGGGCATTGGGGTCGAGTTTCTTCGCATTGATGAGCGCCACTTCCGGCAGCGAGTCGGTAGGCACGTCAATGCGTTCGGCGATAACGATGCCATAAGCATCGCCCTTCTGATGTTCGAACTTGTATCGCCCGGGCTCGTCTGACTTGCCTTGCTTCCACTTGTTAGTGTCGTACTGGACTGCCATCCTGCCGTCGTTCACCACCAGCACATCGGTATCGGGCTTTCCGGTGGGAGCAGCAGGGTGGGGGGCGGAGGCAAGCGGCTGGTCGGAGATTACCAGGCCGTCAAGGAACTTCGTGAAGCTGGCGGCGTTGCGATCGAAAGCCGAGATTCCGGTGAATGTAACCAGCTGTATCGTCCCGGAGCTGCCGCCGTAGTAGTAGCCGTAGAAGCGAAACGGGATGTGGCTGGTGGTGCCGTCGAGCTGCATTACCAGCACCTGCTTGCCGTTGACCACCCGGTTCTCCTTCAGCACGATCTTGGCGTCGGGAGCGACCTTCTTGGCGTTTTCCAGGGCAATGTCGGGGAAAGCGTCCATGGGTATGCTGATTTTCTCGGAAATCAGTTTTGCGAAGCCTTCGCCGTTCACATTCTGAAACTGCAGGTCTCCCGGCGTGTCAGACTTCACCTGCTTCCACTCTTGCGGGTCGATCCAGACAGTGAAATTGCCGAAAGGCGACGCCACCGCCTCGGTTGCCGTGGGTCCCTTCTCATGGGCCGGCGGGGCGGGACGAGCCTGGTTCGACATGCCGCTCTCGCCGGGAGAAGTCGCCGACGGCCGTCCGGAGGTGTTGCTGCTCGTCATAGCCTGCAGCATTGCCTTCAGGACGGCATCGCTCACCCCATTCCGCTTCAGGTCCACTAACGCCTGCGGCGAGGTATCGAAGTTGGGCTTGCCCTGCTGGACGGCCAGGACGATGGTCTGCTCGGAGAGTCCAGCCTTGGTCATAGAGACAACGTCGGCGTTGTCAATCGGCCTGCTTCCCTGCTGGGCGCACAACAGCAAACTGCAACCCGCTAGAAGCATAAGCCGAAGCAGCCACTTCATTGAGACCTCCCCCGATTGAGCGAATTTCGCCGATTGCATTGAACTGTATCGCGAAACCCAGCCGGTGCCAAAGAAAATTGACGCGCGAAACGCGTGCTAGCTCGAGGTCCTGGAGGCGGAGGTGCGCAGCAATTCTTCGATATCGCCGAGGCGTTCGCCGACGACGTTGAGTTTGGCGGCGAGGCCCTGGATCTCCGAGTGCGCCCGGCGGTTCACGTCATAGTCGAGTTCGCCGCGCAGACGGTCCTTCTTGTCCTGCCGGTTCTGGCTCATCATGATGACGGGAGCCTGGATGGCCGCCAGCGCCGAGAGAAACAGGTTCAGCAGGATAAACGGGTAAGGGTCCCAGGCCCGGCTGCGGAGCACTACATTGACGCCGGAATACATCACCATGAACGTCAGGAAAATAATGATGAAGGTCCACGAGCCCCCAAAGGAAGCCACGGAGTCGGCCAGCCGCTCGGCAAACGTCGCGTGTTCCTCGACAATGTCGTTGGGATGCCGCATGGCGCGCAGACGAATGAGCTGCTGGGCGGCGTGATACTGGCGCCCCAGCACCTTCAGCATATCCATCGCAGCGTGCGGTTTGCGCTGGATAAGCGCCAGGATGTCGCCGTGGTCGACTTCAATGCACACCGTGTCTTCGGTAGCCGTCGCCTCGGTCTGATGGTTGGTCTGCTCCAGCATGGAAGCGAAGCCGAAAAATTCTCCATGCCCGGGCTGGTCGACCACCACTTCCTGTTTGTCCTCGTCGATAGTGGTCACGCGCACCGCGCCGGAGACCATCACATAGGCGCGGTCAGCGGGCGTTCCGATTTTGTAGATCCGCTGGCGCGCCGCGAAGCTCTTCACCTCGACCTGAGCGGCCAATATCTCTAGCTCATCCTCGTCCATGGTGGCAAACAGCGGGACTTGTCTTAGGATCTTCGCGTCGCAGGGCATATAGGGCTCCAGTGAGTTTCGTCTGCCGAGTGTAACCGGATGCAGAATCCTTCTGCACCTGCTTTACTTGGTCGAGAGGATTTGTCACGCTCCTTTCATATTGGCCGGTTCTATCGGCTCAAGTGGAAGCGCATTTTGCCGGCAAGGGTTTACATTGGAAACGAAGATTGCGCAGCAGTAGGCCACGCTTCAGCCTTAAAACTTCATCAGAAGACAAGCGAAAGGAAACGTCATGGCTAACGAGCAAAAGCATGTCTGTGCCCACGAACCGTGCCAGTGCGCAGTACCGGCGGGCGAAAAGTTCTGTAGCGATTTCTGTCGCGATGCAGGAGCAAACGAGGTGGAGATTGCCTGCGAGTGCAATCACCCCGCGTGCAGACAGTAACAGCCGGCGGCGGCTTGGCGCCGGGCGAAGGCCGATCGTGCGCTGCCGGAGCGCAGCCGACTTAAACCGGCTCAGATTTGCAGGGGCAAGCGCCAGTCCTTCGCCGAGGCGTGTCCTGCGCGCAACCAGCCGACGCGCGTCAGCATTGAGCCCGCAATGCTGCAGCCCGCGGCAATCTTGCGCAACTTCCGCGCCCGTCGTTTTCCGGCGAATGCCGCAGCCAGGCGCAGCGCCAGCGGCACCGGCCCGCTGAGCAGGCCGCCCAGCCGCGTGAGCACACCGCTGGTGCCGCGTTTCAGCGGCTCCAGCTCGGGCTTCTTTCGCCCCTCGACGTTCATCCCTTCCAAAATCTCGATCGCGCTCGCGCCCATGCCCAAGGTATTCAACGCGCGGTTCTCGTGTCCCATGAGCTCCAGGATGCTCACTGCCGAGTTCAGTCCAGTCATTGCGAAATGGATGGGAAGAGTTTCGGCACTGTGGTTCCACACGGGAATGACGGTGGCGCCGATGAGAACGCCGGTGTAGCTGGCCAGCGGAAGTCCTAACAATGCCGACAGCGCCTCAGCCGTATTACCCGCGATGCGCAACGGCGCGGAATCGAGGCGAGGATTGATCCACTCCGCCAGGGCCGCGATGCTGGAGAACGCTCCGAAGCCACACAGCGTCCAGGCTCCCACCGACATTGGGCTCTGGCGCTTGAAGACCCGCAGCATCCCCAGAAAGCGCGACGGGCGTCCGAGATCGCCGATCAGCAGCGCGCTCGAGAGCATGGCTCCAAGAACAGATACGTAGCGGCAGTCGCGCGCCAGCTCAGGACCGCGACCAGTCCAGCGCGCCGCGGCGCCAACCATCGCCACACAGCCGGTCGCGCCTCCAACGAAGAAGTAGGCTGGAATCTCCCACGTCCACGGCGCCTGCTTGAGCAGCGGAACGCCATAGTAGCCGGTTTCGGGCGACGCCGTAGGGAAAGGCGCGCCGGGAGGACGAACCCCTTGCGCCGGCACGTGACCCTTCTCCTGCGCTTCGCGGCGGATTTCGAACAGCCGGTTCTCCCGCGACCAGTCGGTGTACTCCGGCGCGGGGCGCTGCAATGGGTCGGTCATTGTCTCCCACTCCCCAGGAATGCCAGGATGCTGCCCATGGCCAGAATGCCGGCGGCGATGGCGCATCCAGTCCAGCCCGCCTTCTGGTAGACGGTCGGGACCTCGGGCTTCGGCGGCAGATTGTACTGGCGCGGATCACCGCGAACGATGAACAAGGCGTGAATACCCTCGACACTGCTGTCCTGCGGATCGTAGAGCTGCGCGTCGTCCATGCCCCGGCTGCGAAGCTCCTTCATGCGCTCCTTGGCATCGACCTGCAGCCGCGCCAGTGGCCCGAACTTGATCGATTCGGTGGGACACGCCTGCGCGCAAGCGGGTTGTAATCCAACCTTTTGCCGGTCATAGCAGAAGGTGCACTTGAAGGCGCGCCCATCGTCGGGGTCGCGCTGCACCACGCCGAACGGGCATGACACTACGCAGTAGCCGCAGCCGTTGCAGACGTCCGGCTGTATGAAGACGCCGCCGAATTCGGTGCGGACGATGGCGCCGGTGGGACAAACCTCCAGACAGCCGGCCACTTCGCAATGCTTGCAGACGTCGGACGAGAACTCCCATGACAGTCGTTCCGCCGCATTGCCGCCGAGACCTGGCTCCGGCTTGCCCTCCAC
>DASRGM010000134.1:0-15321 GCA_035651035.1 Terriglobales bacterium | reverse complement strand
GCTTGCCGACTTCGTCGTGCTCGATCGCGACATCACCAAGGTCGCGCCGGCCGACATCCTGAAGACGCAGGTGCTGCGAACCGTAGTCGGCGGCAAGACGGTGTATGAGAAGGCGAAGTAGCTGGAGCAGAGCAGGGTTTTATCGGTGTCGCCCACTCGCGGGCAGTGCACGCCATGAGTACAGACCAGGCACCTTCGTTGTACAAACACCCTCTTGCAGGTCAATCAAAATAAAACACTGTAATAACAATAACTTAGACTAGATCTAACAGAAGGAAACATCCACGCCGAGCCAGTGCACGTCTAAGGTTTATTGACGGCGTAGGTAGCACGGTGCTACCTTAGCTTCGTGCCAAGTCCGACATACCCACTCTCTTCTGTAAAGGGACTCATGAAAGGGGGCGACTGGATATTGAGGACGTCGGCCCTGGATACCGCCTTGGAGATCGGACTTGATCAAGACGATATCTATGATTGCGTGGTTAACCATCTTGAGGAAACACACTTTTATAAGACGATGCCATCGGAAAGGAAGCCTGGCCTGATGCAGGATGTCTACTACAGCACGTATCAAGGATGTCGGCTCTATGTGAAACTTGAGGTCAATGTTAAGGCGGTAGTCATTTCATTCAAGGATGTTGGTTAGCGAAGGGGGCCTGCAATGGAGTGCATGATTTGCGGCGGAAATGCTGTAACCGTAGTCGAGAACAAGAAGGCGCGTTATCGCGACGAAGTCGTTGATGTTCAACGTGAGGCGTTTCGGTGCGCCTCGTGCGAAGAGGAGTTCGTAACTCCAGAGCAAGCGCGAGTGTACGTTCGCAATGTTCGGAATGAAGTTCGCAAAAAATACGGATTGCTTTCCCCCGAGAGAATCGCAGAGATTCGCCGCAAACTGCAGCTCACGCAGGCCGAGCTTGAGGAACTCCTCAATGCGGGCAGCAAGGTGGTCGTCCGATGGGAGAGCGGCAAGGTCATTCAGAGTGGCGCTCACGATGCCATATTGCGACTCCTCGAACAGGACCCATCGATGTTGGAGCGCTTAAAGCAGATCCAACAAACCCGGTCCATGGAAAAGAAAGAGTACGAGGCTGCGCACACAGATCAGTCTCGGACAAAAGTGGCCTGCGCTTAGTGCCACCTTATTCGGGGCACCTTCACGAATCACAACTCCACGCCAGGCGAGCGGAACCCGCACCACGATTTTTCAAACTAAGCCACTACGTCTGATTTACCGCTAGACGCTCACTCCACAAACATGCAGTCGCCGTAGGAGTAAAAGCGATAGCGCTCGCTGACGGCGTGCTCGTAGGCGTGCAGCACGCGCTCCCGCCCGGCAAATGCCGACACCAGCATCAGCAGCGTCGATTTCGGCAGATGGAAGTTGGTCAGCATCGCGCTAACCACCTTGAACTCGAATGGCGGATAGATGAAGATATCGGCTTCGCCGCGCTGCGCCGTGATGCGCCCCTCTTCTTCGGATACCCTGCTTGAGCGACTAACGTCCGGTTCAGGCCCGGATGCTCCACCCGGGCTTCGCCTGCTTGGACCTGTCGTTGAGTGAAGTTCGGGTGCCCCATCCTTTCGCCCGCTTGCGGCGAAAGGGTGGGAGACGGCAAACTCCAGCGTCCGCACGGTTGTCGTTCCGACGGCCACGATTCTCCGCCCGGCATCGCGCGCCCGCTGAATCCGCTCGGCCGCCTTTGGCGAAATTTCGTACCACTCGGTATGCAGCCGATGCTCCTCGACCACCTCAGTGCGCACCGGCTGAAAGGTCCCCAGGCCGACATGCAGCGTCAGCTCCGCCGTCTCGATTCCGCGCTGCCGGATGCGCTCCAGAATCTCGGGGGTGAAGTGCAGGCCCGCGGTAGGCGCGGCCACCGAGCCCACGGCCTTGGCGTACACCGTCTGGTATTGCTCGCGATCTTCGGGCCTGTCCGGACGGTCGATGTAGGGCGGCAGCGGGACGTGCCCGATGCGTTCGAGCACTGCGAAAAAGTCGTCTACCGGATCGAAGCGCAGCCGCCGCTCGCCAAAGCTGCCGCGGCCCACGATCTCCGCCGTCAGTTCATGCGACTGCTCCGTGGCCTCGCCGCCGAAATAGAGCCGTTCGCCCACCCCGAGCTTCCGCCCCGGATGCACGAGCGCCTCCCACTCCAACTCCGGCGCGGAGAGCCGCTTGGCGAGCAGCACCTCGACCTGCCCACGCAGGAAATCCTTGGCCGCTGGATTGTCGCTGGACAGCTTCTGCGCCCGCGAGCCGCTGCGATGGCCAAACAGGCGCGCCGGCAAGACCTTAGTATTGTTGAAGACCAGCAGATCGCCGGGCCGCAGCAGCTCGGGAAATTCGCGGAAGCTGCGGTCTACGAGCCGGCCGCTCCGGCGATCGAGGTGGAGCATGCGTGCCGCCGCGCGATCGGCCAGCGGCTGCCTGGCAATCAGCTCGTCGGGAAGGTGATAGTCAAAGTCGGAAACCAGCACACGATATTTTACGAGGGAAACAGTTTCTACAACGCGTTGACATCTTTCGCTTCCGACCGGGGAACAACCTGCGGTACGATACAGGCAAAAGGTTTTATCGCAGCTTCTTAGATACGAACCATGAAAAGCGAGCAGAAGCACCGGGAAGAGATCGTCCGTTTCGGCAGGCTGCTGCACCAGGCCGGGCTGGTGGCGGCGACCGACGGCAATCTTTCGGTGCGGCTGGAGGACGGCAACATCCTTTGCACGCCGACCTTAATGAGCAAGGGGCTGATGGAAGTTGACGATCTGGTGGTCGTGGACCCGCAAGGACACAAGCTGCGCGGCTCGCGAAACGTCTCCAGCGAAGTTGCAATGCACCTGCTGATTTACCGCCGGCGCCGCGATGCCGGGGCGGTGGTGCACGCGCATCCGCCGACCGCGACGGGCTTTGCGGCTGCGGGCCTGCCGCTGGATCGCGCCCTGTGCGCCGAACTGATCGTGACTCTCGGCTCGGTGCCGCTGGCCAACTACGAAACCCCCGGCACGCCCGAGCTGGCCGAGGCGCTGGCCCCGCTCATCGTGGACCACGATGCCATCCTGATGGCCAACCACGGAGTAGTGACCTGCGGCGCCGAGCTGCTCAACGCCTACATGAACATGGAGACGGTCGAGCACTTCGCCAAGATCTCGCTGGTCAGCCATCTGCTGGGCCGCCAGCAAACCCTCAGCGAACAGCACGTGGACAAGCTGCGCGAAATCCGCACCAAGTACCTAGGCCATGCCGCCGTCGCGCAGGGGAAAGACTAGACCGGCATCTCAGAATCATTCACCACAGAGGCACGGAGTTGTGTGCGGAGTTGCTGATTCTGGGGAAGGATTGTCATCACGAGCGGAGCGAGGGATCTGCTGTCCTTCCGAGTCACCGGAAAGCAGATCCCTCGCCTAGGGCTCGTGATGACAATCTTCTAGTTCGCGGGCGGGCTTCTTCGCATTGGCTATTCGCGCGCAGGCTTGGCCGCTTGCAGGCTCGATCGCGCCGCAATCCGGTCCGGCGACTCGCGCGGTCCGCGTTTACGCCTTCACGAATTTCAGTGAAGCCGAGTTCATGCAGTACCGCAATCCGGTGGGGCGCGGGCCGTCATCGAAGACGTGTCCCAGGTGCGCGTCGCATTCGGTGCAATGGACCTCGGTGCGCATCATGCCCAGGCTGATGTCGTTCGAAGTCTTCACATTCTCCTTGGCGATTGGCTGCCAGAAGCTAGGCCAGCCCGTGCCGGAATCGTACTTGGTGGCCGAGCTGAACAGCGCGTTGCCGCAGCAGACGCAGCGGAACAGGCCCTTATCGTGCAGGTTCCAGTACTGGCCGGTGAAGGCGCGCTCGGTGCCGGCACGGCGCGCCACCTCGAACTGCTCCGGCGTCAGTTGCGCCTTCCACTCGGAGTCGGTCTTCACGACCGTCAGGACGCGTTTGGGCCCGATCTTTTCGCCGTCGTCCTTGAACTCGATGACCTCGACGTAGCTGGGCGTCTTGGTGGAGGCCTCGGCCTCGGTTTGTTTGAACAGACTCATGAGGGCAGCTCCTGTGAACATCCAAAAACCGGTTTTGAGAAGATCTCTGCGATTGGTCATAGTAACCTGATGTGCGTCGTGGGCCCAGATTAGCGTCCAGAAGCAGGACGCGAACCTGGGGCACCCTAATTTGTTTTGCTCCTGAAGGGCCTCGTGCCGCCGCGCCGCGGCTACGGGGGCTCCGCCCCCGCCTAAATTCATCCCGCCGCTCTGCGGCTGGCTCCAGCTACTGGCAACTGACCACTGGCAACTGACTACTGCGCCCGATACCACTGCGGAAACATCTGCTGCAACGCCGACACCTTGGGCAGATCGTAGCGCGCGATGTAGGGGTTGTCCGGATGCCGGGCCGCGTAGTTCTGGTGATAGCCTTCCGCCGGATAAAACGCCTTCAGCGGCACCACCTGAGTCACGATCTTGTGCTTGAAAACTTTGGCATCGTTGAGCTGCGCGATGTACGCCTCGGCAATTTTCTTCTGCTCGTCATTGGCGTAGAAGATAACCGAACGATACTGCGTGCCTTCGTCGGGTTCCTGCCGGTTCATCTGGGTGGGGTCAGTCGCCACCGAGAAGAAAATCTGCAGGAGCTGTCCGTAGGTGATCTTTGAGGGATCGTAAACGATCTGCTCGGACTCGGCGTGGTTGGTGGTGCCGGTGCTCACGATCTCATACTCGGCCGTGCTCTTGGAGCCGCCGGAGTAGCCCGAGGTCGCGCTGATCACGCCTTTCACATGCTGGAAGACGGCCTGAATTCCCCAGAAACAGCCACCCGCAAGCACCATCGTTTGCTGCCCCGGCGCACTCGCCAGGGGGGCGTCGACCGCGGGCTTGGGCAGGGTCATCGGCTTCTCGCTGGCGGCCACATTGCTGCGCATCAGGCAGCCGGCCACCACCAGCGTCAGCGCCAGCGCCACACCCACTCTCACCATCGTCTTCGCCATGCCAGCCCTCCCCGGCTTCAACTCTGCTGTGCTTCCTTATTAGAGTCGGCGAGGGTTCCAAAGTTACAATCCAAAACCGCTCGCCATTCGTTTAGCATTATGTACGCCGAAATGAGTACGCAGGAATTGAACTCCACGGATTTACCAGCACCGCAACTGAACGACGTTGAAGCGCCGCGGCGCAGCGCCGGCCGCCTGCTGCTGACCTGGGGATCGCTGGCCCTGGCGGCGGCGGAGAGCTTGTGCGTCGCGGCCGTCGGACTGAGCGGGGTGCGCGTGGCGCTGGGCTTCACGTCACTGTTGGCCGCAGGCGCGAGCGGGCCGGCAACCGGGTGGCATCGCGAGGCGTTGAGAATTCCGCTGCTGACCGTCGGCGCTGTGGGCGCGCTGCTCAGCCTGTTGCTGCTGTGGAATGAGCAGAAGCTGCGCAGCAATCCTTCCGCCGCATGGCGCGTCCGGCCACTGACCGCGAAGCAGCGGCGGCGGCGAATGCTGCAGATCGTGCTGGCCATTCTCACGCTGCTGCTGGTCGCGGCGGAGCTGATCACGCACCCATTTTTCCATCACGAGCTGTAGCTCGCCGACAGCAAATTCAGGCCTTCCATCCGGCAAAACCCCGGCCCGACCCTTTCTAAAAAAACATGACACTTTCCTGATATTGGGCTAGAATCACAAACCAAATTTGTCCCAGACTCGCAGTTTTCAACCATGGCGGGAGGTTTGTGGTGAGTGCAAGTGCAGCCGTAACCGCTCACATTGCGAAAGAAACCAGCAGCAGGAATTCGCTCAAAGTATTTTTGAGCCGCTATTTCTATTTCTCCATGTCGCTGGTCATGGCCGCTCTGGTGGTGTGGAGCTTCAGCCGCACGGTCGATGCTGGGCTGTTCCATGCCAATCCGCGCAGGCCGCTGCTGTTGTGGTTTCACGGCGCTGCCTTCTCCAGCTGGGTAGTGTTGTTTATCGCTCAATCGGCGTTGGTGCGGCTGCGGAGGGTCAGCATACACCGTCTGCTCGGCTGGTTCGGAGCAGGGCTGGCCACGATCATGGTCGTCCTGGGCTGCACGATCACGGTGGTTATGACCCGCTTCGATAGCCGGGTGCTGCATCAGAAGGGCGTCGAAGCCTTCGTGTCGATTCCGTTCACCGACATGATCCTCTTCGGCACGTGCATGGCCCTGGCGATCTACTGGAGGAAGAAGCCGGAGTATCATCGCCGCCTTGTCTTCCTCGCGACCTGCCAACTGATGGACGCTGCAATTGGCCGCTTCGGCTTCTGGTACACCCACAATCTCTTCTATGCCGGTTTGGACCTTTTAATCGTAGCCGGCATGGCACGGGACTGGCTGGTCGATGGACGCATCAACAAGGTCTACATTCGCGCCTTGCCGGCATTTGTTGTTTTGCAGGGCGTCGCCATCTACCTGTGGCGCGCCAATCCGCTTTGGTGGCAAGGGCTCACCCAAGCTCTGCTGGCATGGTGAAAAGCCTTGCTTGGCGGCTGTTCAACGGCAAACATTAGATATTAGTCTCCCGCCGCGATGGCCTCCTGCAAGCGCGCATGCAAGCGATCGCTATATCCAACCGGGATCTCGAAGGTACGCTCGTCGGCGATCAGCACCAGGATGTTGCGGGTCGAGTCCAGCACCGCGGCGCAGTGGCGGCAATGGGCGAGGTGCTCCTCCACGGCGTCGCGGAACTCCTGCGGGACGGTGCCGTCGATGTAGTTGGAAATCTGGTCCCACACATGCCTGCAATCTAGAACCATGAGCCACCTGCCTTGCTGCGAAACAGTCCGAAGAGCCCGCTACGTTTGGAGCGCAATTGGGGAGCGAGAATTTTCTGCAACATCAGCCGGGCGCGCAGCAGGCGGGTCTTGACCACGCCCTCGCCGACGCCCAGCGCGGCCGCCGCCTCGGCGATGCTGAACTCCTGCACGTCGCGCAGCAGTATCGTTTCGCGATAGATCTCCGGCAGGCCGGCAATGGCGGAGCGCAATAGCTCGCGGAGCTCCTTGCGTTCCAGCGCCTGCGACGGCACCTCGCGCCAGTCGCTGATGACCGCCGGCACCGGCGCGCCCTCCTCATCCACCGCCGCGGCGTCCAGCGACTCAATCTTCAGCACGCGCGCGTGGCGCAGCCGCCCGCGCGCCTCATTGATGACGATGGAGATCAGCCAAGTGCTGAACTTGGCTTCGGCGCGGAAGTTGGGCAGGCTCTTGAGCGCTTTCAGCATCGCCTCCTGCGCGGCGTCTTCGGCATCGTGCTCGTTCTGCAGGATGGCGTATGCGGCCGTGTAGACGGCCGTCTCGTAGGGCCGCACCAGCTCGTGAAACAGCTCGCGGTCGCCGGCCAGGATGCGGGCGATGAGCCGCGCGTCCCGCTCGGCGGACGAGAGACTGGCTTGGGAACTCGTACGTTCGGGTTGCGCGCTCACGGTCCGCTCGGCGAGCTCTCAATATCTCACGAGTTGCTCAGCAATGTTTTGATACGCCAGAGCAGCAGAAGTTACCGCTCGTCACAGGAAAGTGCGGTTGGTCCCGGCGTCCCCATCCGGCCGGGGGCGTTGGCGCGTAACGGCGATCGGCCGCAGAGCCCTGCCCGGATGGATTGCGTCACTAGCGCTGATCTGGTCCCACAGACGGGCGAAGCTGGGGCGCCGTGCTGTACCTTAAGTTCTATGTCCGAGCTGATGCCCTTCCGCGCGGTGATTGACCTGACGCACACGCTTGACGACCGCTCGCCCAATTGGGAGGGGACTGAGGAATCGCCCTTCCGCGCGACCGAGCTGGGCAATATCGTGCGCGATGGGTACTACTCGCGCATCTTTACAACCCAGGAACATTACGGTACGCACCTGGATGCGCCCGCGCACTTCGCCGCGGGCGGCTGGACGGTCGAGCAGATTCCGGCTGATCGCCTGGTGCGGCCGCTGGTCGTGGTCGACGTTTGCGGGCGGGCGGAGGGCAACCCCGATTACGAAGTCGGGCAGGCGGAAATAGCGGCGTGGGAAGGCGAGCACGGCAAGATCGCGCACGGCGCTGTGGTCGTCGCCTGTACCGGCTGGGAGCGGCACTGGGGCTCACCCAAGAATTATCGCAACGAGCAGGGCGATGGGCTTACGCACTACCCCGGGTTCTCGCTGGAGGCGGTGCGGTTCCTGGTGAATGAGCGCGGCGTGGTGGGGCTGGGCATCGACACCATGAGCGTGGAGATGGGCGCGACGACGACCTATCCCGTGCACGTATTCACGTCGGCGCAGAATGTGTATCACCTGGAGAACCTGGCGAACCTGGCGTCGGTTCCTGCGAGCGGAGCGGTGGTTTTGATAGCGCCGATCAAGTTGGAGAAGGGCTCTGGCGGGCCGGCGCGGGTGCTGGCGCTGGTACGATGATGCCGATCGCAAGCTGCGGCACTTGCGAGGCGATCGACTGCGCGTGTGCAACAAGTGCAGTTGGCGCTGGAAGGATTGTCATTACGAGCGCTAGCGAGGGGTCTGCTTTCTCGTCACTCGGAAGGAAAGCAGATCCCTCGCTTCGCTCGTGATGACAACCTCTAGTTCGCACGTCCTCGCCGCACGAGTACGGACTTACGACGTGCGCTATATGACAATCTTCCGATTCCAGCCGTCTTTGGAACCGAACTGCATTACGACCGAACTGCACGACCGAACCGCATTAGGTCGTGCTACTGCAACAGCCCAAAAACGGCGACGCCTGTCTGCGTCCCCACAAACACCCGGCCATTGGCCACGATCGGCGTGATGAATTTGTTGCCCGGGCCGAACTGGTCGCGCGTGCCCGCCTGGTTGCTGTTGTAGAGCTGGTGCGCCAGGTTGGTTGCGTCGAAGGCATACAGCACGGCCGGATTGCTATTGGCTACTGCCCAGACAATCCCGTTCGTCCCCTGGTTGGAGGAGACGCTGGGCGTTGTGCCCGGATACGGGAAGCTGTTCGTCGTCTGCGAGGTGGGCGCAGTCGAGAGCTTGGCGTTGGAGATCGTATAGGCCTTCAGGTTGTCGCCCACATCGCCGTAGTACACGGTGTTGCTGAAGTACGCCGGCTTCGACCACACGCCGCCGGGAAGCGCTCCCTGGATCTCCTGATAAACCTGGTTGTTGTTGCTCGCGTTCCACTTCCCCATGTTGTCGCGATTGACGACGTAGATGTTGGTATCCTTGCCGGCGCCCACGGCGAGATGATGCACCTGGCCGTTGTTGTCGGTGAGGTCAGGCAGGATGAGCACGCCGCCCGAGCCCAGGTCTTCGTCCTGGTTGGACTCCTGCACGGTGTTGAACATGTTGAAGTAGTCGGCGACCTGTAGCTGGCCGGAGCCGTTGGTATTGAGCTTCACAAAGGCGTTGCCGAAGTCGCCGTTAATGGGGAAGCCCTGCGCATTAAGCGTGGTGTCGAAGGTACCGTTGCCGTCGAGGAAATAGATGTTGCCCTGCGCGTCGGCCGCCAGTCCATCGCCGGTCATCCAGATGGCGCCTTCGTTTCCGTTCGGGGTCACGTCGATCACCGACGTTTGCGCCAGCGTGCGCGCGTTATACGCCATGACCCACCCGGTGTAGGGGCGGGCATCGCAGTGCGAGGTGAAGGCGAGATAGATCGTCGTCCCAAACTCCAGCAGTCCGGCGCGCTCGGCAAATTGTCCGGGATTGAAGATGACCATGCCATTCTGGCTGCCGTCGCCGGTGCCGGGATAGGTGGCTTGGATTTCGGTAGGCCCGCCGAAGAGCTCGGCGCCGCTCATCAAATCGAGCGCGTGCAGACGCTGGTGGTAGTGGCCGCTGGAATCCTTGGTCATGGCGACAAAGTAGATGGCGCCATTGCGGCCGGCTGCCTTGTCGATGACTGGCGTGTTGGTGATGCCGATCTGCGGCGAAATCTGCCCGCAGCCGTGATCGTCACTCGGCGTCTCGCCCGACTGCAGCACCGAAACGCGCCAGAACTGGCGGCCGGTCTCCGCGCTGAAAGCATAGACGCTGTCGTTCTCGGTGACGGTGTAGACCGTGTCGTTCAAACTGCCATTGATGAACTGCTTGTTGACATAGAGCGGCTGCGCGTCGACCTTGCCGTCCACGCTAAGGAAGCCCACCTTCCCGAACGTTGTCATGTTGACGTTGCTCGGCGTCAGCGTTGTCTCCTGCAGTGTCATGCCCTGGCGAAAAACGTTGTAGTGATAGGTGAGAACGTCGGTCGGATAGGGAATGGAAAGGTTCGGCCCCGCTGGATCGGGTGGCGCCGGAGAAGCAGCGCCGCTATTCGAGGAACTCGCGCCGGCGCATTGCAGGTTGAAAAAGCTGAGCAGCAAAGCGATACAGGCGGTAAGGCTGGCTTTGGAAATCATGCTTCACCCCAAGGAAGTCTGAAGTTCCAACTGGCAGGATTATATGCCGCAGGAAGATAAAGATGTGTCCACGCCGTCAAAAAAATTCAGATGGAAGTCCGACAGACGGGGGGTTACGGTCTGGTAAACACTTGCATGGGACGAACCAGCCGTCAACGCCGAGCTTCGCTTGCGACAGCGGATGAGAGTTGTTCCGCGACAGGAGAGGGCAGCAAGGGAGCGCAGATCGAGAAAGCAAGAACTCTGACTTATATCGTTCTACATGCCGAATGGGAGTAGCTCAATATCAAGAGCGAGGCTGATACCTGCGAACTAAGAGAGCCACTGGCCGGACTACGGCGATTTTGTAGCCACAATTCCAGCGTCATCAACTTAGACCACCTGCTTTGGAACCTATAATTCTTGTACACCTCAACACACAAATAAACCGCAACACTATCCCTGAGCTTGTCGCGGATCGGCAATCCCTACAGTTTGGAGTAAGCGATGTTTTTGTTTAGCAAGTCCAAGTCATGCCGCTCTATGGCGGCGGTGCATCCAGTTGTATATTTTTGCGCGCCCGCATTACTACTGGTGTCTACGCTGGGTTGCGGAGGAAATGCCGCCGGCAATTCGCCGCTCCCGGCGCAGACTCCGGTGCAGTCTCCACAAACCTCGACCACGACCCCATCGGACCCGGGTTCGTCATCGTCGGGCGGGGACTCGCAATCGAACGGCCCTTCCAGCGCCGCACAGATACCGGCGGGCGCGGTGACGCACGCGGCGGTGCAAAAAGATTCAGGCTGGCAGTGGTGTACGGCCCAACTGAACGGCCATGTATGCGCCAGCGGCCTGGGGATTGCTACCTCGAGCATTACTCAGGACCAGCAAACTCCCTCCCTCAGCGGAGCGTCGTCAGAGTTCAAGATTGGCGGCCATACGCACTACTCGAATGCGTTGTGGTGGAAATCCTTCGGCGCCGACAGCACTTCCACGCACTTCGTTTACGATCTCGACTTCTACATGGACGATCCGAATTTGCCGGAGGCGCTGGAGTTCGACATCAACCAAAGCATGGATGGGGTGCGCTACACCTGGGGCACGGAGTGTAGTTATCGCGACACCGGTCACTGGGACATCTGGAATCCGGAGAGGTTGAAGTGGGAGACTACTTCCGTAGCTTGTCCGGTAGTATCGGCGCAGACCTGGCACCACCTTACCTGGCAAGTCGAGCGGGTGAATGGGCAGGTGCACTATATCAGCGTCACGCTCGACGGCAATGTCATGCCGGTAGACAAGTACTACAACCCACAACAACACTTCGACGGCGAAAACGTAAATGTCGCCTTCCAGATGGATGGAGACTATCGGCAGGATGCATATTCGGTGTGGCTGGATAATGTGAGCTTGTCAACCTGGTAGGAAAGCCGGGCTTCTCTGAGTCGGCTTTCGGCCGACGGCGGAGTGTCGCCCGCTAAAGCGGGCTCGGAGAATCAAACATAAAGAGGCTTAGCGGCACGACTGAAGTCGTGCCCTGACACAAAGCGCGCCGGCGGGCTCGGAGAATCAAACATAAGAGGCTTAGCGGCACGACTGAAGTTGTGCCCTGATACGAAACGCGCCGGCGGGCTCGGAGAACCAGACATAAGAGGCTTAGCGGCACGACTGAAGTCGTGCCCTGACAGAAAGCGCGCCGGAGCCGATTTTTTCAGCAAACCGTGAAGGCGTGCTCCACCCGACAAGGAACCGCATTTTGGTTCGATCAACGATCGGGGGCACACACCCCAACGGGCGAGGAACCCCCTCGGCAAGCTTAGAGCGGGCTGGGACATCGGCTTCGTGGTGATACCATTGATCTCGCTGTTTTACTCCCCGCCGGGCCACTGCAAAATCGGAGATCCTTATTGCGCTTTCGGGTCGTGGTGCTTCTTTACTGCTGTTGTTTTTGCCTGCTCTCGACCGGCGTAGCACACGGCCAGGCGAATCCTTACCATCTGCTGGCGCACAACATCTTTCAGCAGCTCATCGAGATCAACACTACCGATTCGACAGGCAATGTCACCACAGCCGCTGAAGCCATGGCGCAGCGCTTTCGCGATGCCGGATTTCCCGCGAGCGACATTCAAGTGCTCGGGCCGAATGA
Source organism: Terriglobales bacterium (assembly GCA_035651035.1). Lineage (GTDB taxonomy): Bacteria > Acidobacteriota > Terriglobia > Terriglobales > Acidobacteriaceae > Bog-257. The sequence continues at coordinate 2,881 of DASRGM010000134.1, read as the reverse complement.
CCGTAAGAAGAACCTGGTCGTGCGGCTGCACGGCACCGGCGCGAACAAGCCGATTCTTCTGAACGGTCATCTCGATGTGGTGGAGGCGCGGCGCGAGGACTGGTCGACCGATCCCTTCCAGTTCGTCGACAAAGACGATTTCTACTATGGCCGCGGCACGCAGGACATGAAGTCGTCCGACGCGATCCTGGTGACCGAGCTCATTCACTTTTATGTCGAGGGCTATAAGCCGGACCGCGACCTCATCCTGGCGCTTACGGCCGACGAAGAGGGCGGCAGCTCCAACGGAGTTGACTGGCTGCTGCGCAACCATCGCGAGCTGATCGACGCCGACTTCGTGCTCAATCCCGACAACGGCGCGGTCGATACCCTTGACGGCAAGCCGGTGGACGTGGAGATGGATGCGACCGAGAAGCTGTATGCCGACTATCGCCTCGAAGTCACCAATCCCGGCGGACACAGCTCGCTGCCGCTGCCGGACAATGCGATCTACCGGCTTACCGGCGCGCTGGCGCGATTGCAACGTTACCAGTTTCCCTTCGAGCTGAGCGCGGTGACCCGCGGCTACTTCAGCGCAATGTCGGGCATCGTGAAGGGACAGCGGTCCGCCGACATGAAGGCCATCGTGAAGACGCCTCCGGATGCGGCCGCCGAGAAACGGCTCTCCGCCAGTCCCGAATACAACGCACTCCTGCGCACTACATGCATTCCCACGCGGCTCGATGCCGGTCATGCCAACAACGCATTGCCGCAACGCGCGACGGCCAACGTGAACTGCCGTATCCTGCCCGGACACTCGCGGGAAGAGGTGCGGCAGAAGCTGGTCAGCATTCTGAACGACCCGAAGATCAGTGTGCGTTACGTGAACAACGCAGGCGAGGTACGGGACGTCGCGCCCGACGATAAAGGTATGGCGCCGGTGTCGCTGAGGCCCGACGTTATGCAACCGCTTCAGCAGGTGGTGAAGATGATGTGGAACGTGCCGGTCGTCCCCAGCATGAACACGGGCGCCTCCGACGCGGTGTACACCAACGCAGCGGGCATGCCGACCTATGGCATCACCGGCGTTGGCATCGATGTTGGCGATGTGCGCGCCCACGGCCGCGACGAACGCGTGCGCGCGCAATCGTTTTACGAAGGCCTGGATTTCTACTATCGTTTTCTGAAGGCCCTGACCGGAACTCCGGTGACGGCGGACACACCCGGACATTAAAAAATCATCTATTTTTTGGATAGACAACTTTGGAGGCAATTTTGACACGCACCGCGAAACAGGTTTTCTGCTCCCTGCTGGTTGCGCTGTTGTTCGCGCCCGCCATCTTCGCCAAGGAAGACGCTCATGAGCTGATGGCGAAATCCTTCCAACAAGCCGGCATCTGGTCGCAAGGTCCGGTAAAGCTGGTGGCGCAGGTCCGCCTGCCTCAGCCCAGCGGCGATATCAACGTCACCTATACCGTCTCCTGGGTAGGCCCGGACAAGTGGCGTTCCGAGTGGAGCGCGCAGGGCCTGCAGGACGTGACCGTGCTCAACAACGGCAAGCTCTCGCATTTCACCAACCAGAAAGGCCCCATCGTGTGGGCGATGCTGTTCGAGTCGGCGCTGGGCACCCTGGACGGCGGCGATCCCGCTGGGCCGTACACTGCGATGCCGCCACTGGATTGGCAGAAAGCGAAGCTGGACAGCAGCAAGAAGAAGGTGGAAGCCGCGGACGCCAAATGCGTGGCCTTCGGGCAGCCGGCGGACACGCTGTGTTTCGATCCCGCAAACGCGCGCTTGCTGACGGCCGATGCCGACTTCACGACCTTTGAGTATTCCGACTACACCACCAACGGCAACAACACCTATCCGCAGACGGTGAAGGTGAGCTTCGCCAAGCAGCTTCTGTGCGAAGGCAAAGTGACGGTGACGCGGGGCGAGAAGTTTGCCCACGCGCTGTTCACCGCTCCCGAAAAGAGCACCACGGTGGATTGGCCGGCCTGCGCCGATGTGGACAAGAATTTCACCGCTCCGCACGTGAGCAAGATGGTGCCCGCCAAGATGCCGGACGCGGCGAAAAAAGCCAAGAAGTACGGTGTGGTATGGGTGCAGGCCGACGTTAGCAAGGACGGCAGCGTAACCACAGCCACGCCGCTGGGTGGCGATCCCGAACTGAATCCCGCCGCCACCGACGCGGTGCAGCAGTACAAGTTTTCACCCTACACGCGCTGCAGCCAGGCGGTCGCTTTCCAGAGGCTGGTGATGGTGCCCTTCGCGCCGCCGCAGGATTCGCAACAGAACCAGGGCGCGGTGGTAACACCGCACTGACGATGAGACTGCCGCCGGCGCAGGTCGTGCCGCCGGCGAAGCAGTCGTGGTGTTTGATCTTCGACGCCGGCAGACGCTGATGGGCTTCGGGTGGAGCGCGTCCTCTACAGGCTGCTGAGAAACTTGTTGCAAGACCCTGGCATGGGTAGTGCTGGCCTTCAGGCCAGCGGTTAAGGCCTTTGTCTCTGGACTCCCAGCCGGCTTCAGCCGGCGACAGATGTCGCGCAAGGAATTTTTCAGCAAACTGTTTCGGGCATGCGTTGGAGTTCGTTGCCGAATCTTAGCCGCTCAAGTTTCTGCACGAGCGGTGTCGCCGGCTGAAGCCGGCTCGGAAATTTATAAGAACGGGGTGGACGCTGGCCTGAAGGCCAGCTCTACCCCGTCGCTCTCATCCTGCCCATCTCACAACCGCGGGTTTCTCATTGTTCCTGCATCCGCAGCCGGGGCTGAGTACTAACGTAACCAACCGTCCCGGAAAACGCTGGCAAATTTCCCGCCGACCGGTAACATAGCAACGGGGAAGGCGGCTGCGTGCGTGACGATCGAATTGCAGGCGCTTCCAGAGGTAGACCGGTGA
>DASRGM010000133.1:0-29220 GCA_035651035.1 Terriglobales bacterium | reverse complement strand
GCGTGGATGGAGGCGACGCCGAGATCCAGATAGAGGTTGGCATCGGCCGGCATGTCGGCCGGCAAGTTGGAGATCTCGGCTACGATGGCGCGAACTTTGGTCTCGATGGGGTCCATGGGAAAATCGGCAATTGGCACTTGCCACAATCTGCATATTAACGCTACGTCCCAAATGCCAAACGCCAAATGCTAAATGCTAAGTGCCATTTTTTTCGTTTCCAGCGACATGATCTTGCGCGCGGGATTGCCGGCGACGACCACGTTTGCCGGAACATCGCTCATCACCACCGAGCCCAGCGAGATCACGCTGTTGTCGCCGATGGTCACGCCGGGAAAGATCGCCGAGCCGGAGCCGATCCACACGTTGTCGCCGATAGTGATCGGCCGCACGTTCTCCGCGTCGGGCGCTTCGCCCGCCATGCGCCGCTCGGGATCGAGCGGATGCCCGGGCGAATCCAGCATGGTGATGTTAATGCCCATGCGGCAATGCTTGCCGATGGTGATGCCCTTGCCGATAAAAAAATTGCAGTTGTGTCCTATACCGGAATTGTCGCCCACTTTCAGGAATGGCCGTTCGGAAAATCGCACGGCAAACATAAAGAGGCATTTGCCGTCGACGATAACGTTATTGCCGGCCACGATATCGCCCTTGCCCCACACCTCGTGGATAAACGGCCCGGTATGAAGGTGTTTGCCGTAGGAGCGGCAATGCATCTTGAACAGCGGCTCGCAGACGAAAACGCGATACAGGAAATACCAGGTTTCTTTAATCCCGAGCACGAGATACAGGAGAGGAAGGAAGACAAAGCGGGGCGCCGGGATGCCAAATTGCGAAATCCTGCGTCTAAGAGTACGCAAAGCCTGGGCCGCAGGATGATCGGAAAGAGCTACGGTACGATACAATGACATTGCCCAAGGTCGCTCCCAGTTCACAGGCGCCCACGTATTATACGACACGAATTCAGCGCCCCTTTGGATACGAGCGATGAGTCCAGCCACCACGACGGCGCCCCGCGCCATCGGCCATTTTAACGGCGACTTCGGAGAGCTCTCCGCTCTCATCGGGCGCTCATGGTCCGAAAACCAGGAGCAGCCGCTGCGCTACACCAGCGAATTTCTGCGCTCGCTGTTCGACTATCCGGGCGCGGATTTCGAGCTGGCGCCGGCCATTTATCGCGATGGACAGCTGGCGGCCTTTGTGGCGGGATTTCCGCGCACTATGCGCATTGCCGGCGAGGAGCGGCGCGTGCTTTCCGTCTCGTTCCTTAGCGTCGCCCCCGAACATAAGCGCTCCGGCTATGGGCCCGTCATCTGGGGAGAACTGCTGAAACGCGCGCGCAAGATGGGATACGATGCGGCGCTCGACTTCACCGTCGAAGGCGATTCCTGGAGCCGGCAGATCGTCCCGGTGGCCCGCGTGCTGCGGCAAACCACCGGCCGCCTGTTTAGCGTGTCGTTCATGGCGCGCGTGCTGAAGGGCGATGAGGCGCAGCCGGAGGCGCGCGCCGAGGGATGCGACATGGCGACCGTGCTATGCGAGGCCGCCGCGGAAATCTCCGCCGATGTTCCCATGGTCCGCTGCTGGTCGCCGGCCGAAGCCGAATGGCAATGCCGCCGCAATGGCGCCCTGAACACGGTAATGTGCGTCGAGAAGCGCCACGGCATGCTTAATGGCTACGCGATTTGTGCCTCCGGGCCGACGCCCATGCCGATCGTCATGCTCGACAACATTCTCTGGGGCAGGCTGCAGCCGGCTGAATGTGTAGCGCTCGCCAAGGCGTTCATCGGAAATGCGGCCCAGGCCGGCGCGCGCATGATCGTCACTCCGGTGCTGAACTACGCCGACATGCAGCCGCTGGCCGCCGCCGGCTTCCGCAAGACGCGCCGCCTGCTGCACGCCTACCTGACGCCCTGGACCTTCACCACTCCGGCATCGCTGCCTTCGCTGTACATCGACGTGTTCTGATCGGCTAGCAACGCAAAGCCCCGATGAGCTTTCAGCCTGCGGCCTTCAACCGAGCTGCGGAGCAGCGGCTGCGGTTCCAGCCCCGGGCGCAAGCCCGGGGGTGAAGGAGAAGAAGAATGGCCGCCTGGCCGCGGAGCGGCCATCACGGGTGCCTATCCGCTCATGCGCTGGCCGCGCGCCCTTCCAGGTACGCCCGATACTTCTCGAACGAATCCAGCCCGGCCAGATCGTCCAGATCGATCTGCAGGCCGAACTCATCTTCGACCACGTTCATCAAGGTCAATCCCGCGACCGAGTCCCACTCCGCCACCGTCTCGGGCGAAGCCCCGGGAATCTTCTCCTGCGGCAGGTTGGGGAAGACCACCTGGAAGCACGCGATCAGCCGCTGCCGGATGTCATCCATGCGCTTCCGCTCTCCTCATCTCGCGCACCTGGTGATAGAGCGCGGGGCACTTCGCCTGGAAGGCAGAACGCGTCAGCGCGAAACCGGGTTGCGGCTCCTCGCCCAGCAGCGACGCAAAGAATTCGCGCAGCGGCCCGTTCTTGGCCGTGGGGGTGAAATCGAACAAAATCCGGTCTGCGTGTGTCGTCTCGAACAGCAGCTTCAGCGTCTGGTGCTCGATGCGGCGCGCAAAGGCACGGCAGCTCATCACCCAGCTCTCCAGCGTGAGCGTGTCGCCTGACATCCGCCCGGCCGCGACGGCAATCGTTCCCAGCGGTCCGAACTTGTCTTCGTAGCTGACGGCCGCAAGAAACGCGCCGGGCTCCGACGACAGCTTGCGCCAGTCCGCCTCGGTGTAGCGACGGCCGTTGAGGTTAAATTGGTTCGTCTTGTTCACCAACTCCATCACGCGCGGCTCGTTCCAGGCGGCAAGGTCGAAGGTCACGAGCGCGCCAAGCTGTTGCAGAAAACTCTCCGGCGCGGCGCCGCCCGAAGCTTGCTCGCGAAAGGCCGCACCCTGGCGCAGGCTCTCAAGCCGCACTGCATCGTCCTGCGAGACGCGCTCCTTGCCGCAACGATCGCGCAGGCGCCGCATCATCGCCAGGCACGCGTTGTAATCGTCCTTGGGAAACAGCACGCACTCGATGCCGGGATGCGCCGCCGCGACCTCAGCCAGCTCCATCGGGCTGTCGTCGACGAAGACCACACTGTCGGCCCCGATGTTCCACGCCTCGAGAATTCGACCCACGCTGCCCGACTTGGCGTTCCAGTGCACTTCGATGGGAAACACTTGCTCCGCCCGCAGCAGCAGGTCCGCGCGCTCGAAGGTCTTCTGCACCGCCGTGGGATCGTTCTTGCTGGCCACGGCGATGAGCGTGCCGCTCCCGGCGAGCGAGGCCAGCAGCTTCTGATAAAGCCCGTGCAGCTGCGCGTGGCCTGCGAGGTCCCAGCTCACGGCTTCAGGGCCGACTTCACCGACGATGCCGCTCCACAGCGTGTCGTCCAGGTCGGAGATGATTCCCTTCTTCGGCGCGGGCGGGGCCAGCAGGCTCGCCAGCTGCGACGCCAATTTGTCGGCGTGCTGCGCGGTGTAGGGGAATCCGGTGTAGAGATGGGTTTTCAGGTCGAGGCGCTCGGCCGCGGGCGACTCTTCGGCGAGCCGCTGCCAATTCATCAATGCGACGCGTCCTTGCCCGGCCAGGGCGGCGGCAAAACGCGTGATGGCAGCGTGCAGGGCCGCTTCGTCTTCGCTGGTCTGCCATCCTGCCGTGTGAAAAAGCGGCGGTAGCGGCAGGGTGGGAAGCGAGAGGGCGATGCGCGGTCCCGCGGGCAGCCGCTCCAGCGCGAGCGACACAATTTCGACGGCCGCGTCCAGGCTTGCCACAATGTCGGAGACCGCCTGCCCTCCCCACGCGCCGGCGCTGCGAAAATCCAGCCGAGGATCCAGGTCTGCCCACTCCAGCACGACCGCCAGCCCGTCCGGGAGCTCCGCTTCGCTAACCCGTGCCAGCGTCCCCCGCAGGTCGCCGTAGAGGCCGGTCGCGATCGTGACGTGGCGATCGGGCAGCGCCTGTTGCAGGTGCGCCGCCAGAAATGTCTGGAAGTGAAGCGGGGTAAATCCGCAGGCCAGCGTGACCGCGAATGGCGGGGCATTGCGCGGCGCACTCTGCACTATCTTCAGGGCCTCGGTGATGGTCACGGAACGGTGTCTCTTCTGCGCAGGATGGGCGCGGAGCTCTCTCGATCGGCCTCTCGAATATATGCAATGCGCGGAGGCGGGCGCAAGAAGCCGAGCGTGCCAGGGCGTCTCCCATGGGTGGGTAGCGCCTCAATTTGAATTTAAGTCGGCTTTCAGCCGACGGCAGAGTGTCGCCCGCTAAAGCGGGCTCTCAAAAAAGAGGACTGGCGTAACGCGGCGCCGAAGCGCCGCACTACCCGGTACTGGCCCAGGGTAGAGCTGGCCTTCAGGCCAGCGTCTAAGCCACCTGATTTCAGGCTCCCTGTTTTTTCGACAACCTGTCAAGGTGTCCACCCACTATCTGTTGAATGCCGTTTCAAGTTGAGCCACTACCGGATTGGTATCCTTACAGGAAGAATTAAGGTTACGACTGGCTATACTGAGAGCAAGCCCTGCGCTTACTATTCGGAAATCCCAGCTACAATGGTCATCCCATGAAAAGCATCAACCGGGTCACAATCGTGGGCGGGTGCGGCCATGTCGGCCTGCCTTTGGGTATCGTGCTGGCCGCCAACGCCGGCCTGCAGGTAGATTTGCTGGACATCGATCCGATAAAGGTCGATCTGGTCAACTCCGGCGCCATGCCGTTTATGGAGCGCGGCGCGGACGAACCGCTGCGCGCGGTGATTGGAAAGTCGCTGAAGGCCACGCTCGATCCCAGCTGCATCGAGGCCGCCGATGCCGTGATCACCGTCGTGGGAACGCCGGTCGACCGGCACCTGAACCCCACGGTCAACGAGGTCTATCACAGCATCGACGCGCTGCTCGACCACATGCGCGACGGCACGCTGCTGGTGCTGCGCAGCACCGTCTATCCCGGCGTCAGCCGGCTGGTTTACGAGCGGCTGCGCAAGCTGAAGCGCAAGGTGCTGCTGGCCTTCTGCCCGGAACGCATCGCGGAAGGCAATGCTATCGAAGAGCTGGTAAAGCTGCCGCAGATCGTCTCCGCCTTCGAGCCGGACGCGCTGGCCGCCGCCCGCGAGCTGTTCGGCAGGATCGCTCCGACACTGATCGAGCTGACGCCGCCCGAAGCCGAGCTGGCCAAGCTTTTCACCAACGCCTGGCGCTACGCCAACTTCGCCATCTCCAACCAGTTCTACATGCTGGCCGAAAGCCGCGGTCTCGACTTCTATCGCATTCACGATGCGGTCACGCGCGACTATCCGCGCATGAAGAGCTTTGCGCGCGCCGGCTTTGCCGCCGGGCCCTGCCTGCTCAAGGACACGCTGCAGCTCGCCGCCTTCTCGCAGAACAATTTCTTCCTCGGGCACGCCGCCATGCTGATTAACGAAGGCCTGCCCATGTTTCTGGTAGAACAGTTGCGGCCCTGCGGCCTCGCGGATAAGCGGGTTGCGATCCTCGGCATGGCGTTCAAGGCCGAGTCGGACGACAAGCGCGACAGCCTCTCGTTCAAGCTGAAGAAGCTGCTCGAGGTGGAGGCGCTGGAGGTGCTGTGCACCGATCCGTATCTGAATGAGAGCGGCTTCGTTTCGCTGGAGACGGCGCTGCGCAAGGCCGACATCGTGATCATTGGCGCGCCGCACCAGGGCTATCGCGACGTGGAGATTCCGGAGGGAAAGGTTGTAGTAGACCCGTGGAATTTTCTGCCGGCACGGGCGATGGCGTCGACGAACGCGTAGTTTTGCAAGAATGATCAAGGAAAAGACGGGAAAGGTGTCATCCTGAGCGGAGCGACCCGCGCAAATATCCTGACAAGCGCGGCTGTCTCGCGCGTGGCGAGATAGTTGTTTCGGCCGCGGAGTCGAGGGAGCCCTAGCACGCGGTCGATAGAACCGCTAGCGGCAAAGGAGAGGACATGACGAAATGGGTCGTTAGCTTGCTTTTCGCCACTCTGCCGATCTTAACGGCCGCGGGTCAAGCGCCCGGCGCCAACGTCCACGCGGAACAAGTCGCCTCGCACATTCCTACTGTGTTCCAGGCGAACGGCGCCTTCACCGTGCATATCGGAAAGGAACTCGATTCCAGAAAGCTCAAAGAGGGCGATGTAGTCGAAGCGAAGCTTGACGGCGATATCTCTGTTCCCGGCCTCCTCGAAGTTCCTCGTGGAACATCGCTCATCGGTCATGTAATCCACGCGAAGGCGCGCTCGAAAAACGACTCAGAGTCAACGTTGGCAATCTCCTTCGAGGAGATTGCTTTCAAAGCAGGCATTCCGATTCAGAGTGTGATCCGTGCCGTGGCCCCCGGTTCGGGAGCTCCCGCCAGGTCCGCTCTCGGACATGGCAGCACCGCGACCGATCAATTGTGGGGAGCGCCTGATATCCAGGAGGATCCCACACCGATTCTGACAACCGCGTCACGAGGCGTTTTGGGGATCAGGAACCTGAAGCTCGAGCCGGACGGCACGCTCAGTTCCGGCGGCAAAGAGGTCAAGCTCGCCGGTGGAACGAGAATGATCGTCGAGATGACGATACCGATAACGAAGTAAAATCGGGGTTCTGCTGCGCAAGCCATGCGGAATCGTCGTTCGAAATAAGAGATTGTCATCACGAGCCCGGCTCGGCGGGGGAGGGATCTGCTGTTCGCCACGTAACAACAGATTCCTCGTCGGCCTGAAGGCCTCCTCGTGATGACAACTTAATAAAGGAACCAGTATCGGGAAGCGAAGATCCGCGCCCCATTCAACATTATGAAAGCACTCGTCACCGGCTCGGCCGGCTTCATTAACGGCTACCTCATCCAGGAACTGCTCGATCACGGCTACACCGTCGTCGGCCTGGACAACTTCAGCAAATACGGCAAGGTCGAGAAGAGCTACGACTCGCACCCGAAGTTTCACTTTGCCAAGGGCGACGCCAAAGACATCGCGCTGCTCAACGAACTGCTCGAGGACTGCGATCACTTCGTCGCCGCCGCCGCCATGATCGGCGGCATCAGCTACTTCCACGAGTTCGCCTACGATCTGATCGCGGAGAACGAGCGCATCACCGCCGCCGCCTTCGATGCGGCCATCCGCGCTCATCAGCACGCCAGGCTGCAGAAGATCACCATCGTCTCGTCAAGCATGGTCTTCGAAAACACCACCGAATTTCCCACGCCCGAAGGCGCGCAGCGCCGCTGTCCGCCGCCGAGCTCGACTTACGGCTTCCAGAAGCTGGCGACCGAGTACTTCGCGCAGGGCGCCTGGGAGCAGTACAAGCTGCCCTACACCATCGCGCGTCCGTTCAACTGCGTTGGCATCGGCGAGAAGCGCGCGCTGGCCGATCGCGACATCATGAGCGGCAACGTCAAGCTGGCCATGTCGCACGTCGTGCCCGATCTCGTCCAGAAGGTGCTGAAGGGACAGGACCCGTTGCACATTCTCGGCGCCGGCAACCAGGTGCGGCATTACACCTATGGCGGCGACCTTGCGCGTGGCATTCGCATGTGCATCGAGCATCCCGCGGCGATGAACAACGACTTCAACTTGTCGACACCAACGCGCACCTCGGTGCTGGAACTCGCCGAAGCCGTGTGGAAGAAGATTCACGGTGACAAAAAGCCGTTCCGTTATGTCAGCGATCCGCCGTTTGAATACGACGTGCAGGAGCGCTCGCCGGAGGTGACCAAGGCGAAAGAGGTGCTCGGCTTCACCGCCGAGACGAAGCTGGAGGAAATTCTCGACGAGGTTGTACCGTGGATCGAAGAGCAGATTTCGGTGGGACAGATGTGAGGAAGCGATTAGCGATTAGCGACCAGCAGCTAGCGATTAGCGACTAGCAACAGCAATCAGGTAGCGACGAGCAATTATCTCTTTTCCTGGTGTCATCCTGAGCTCTTTTCCTGGTGTCATCCTGAGCGCTGCGACCGCGCAACTATCCTGACAAGCGCGCCTTTTGCGCTTGGCGGGATAGTTGCCCCGGTCGCGGAGTCGAAGGACCCCTACCTTAGCAGAAATGCCTGAACCAGGGTCCCGACCCGCCCGCACGCCCCCAACCTCCAACCGCGCCACGTGATTGCGAGGATGACACTCGAACAGGGCAGACGCTAAACTCATTACCTCCGACCATGCCCTCCACTCCCCCGCTCACCATCGTCATCCCCGTCTACAACGAAGGCGCGAACTTTCGCGCGCTGTGGGCGGAGCTCTCCGAGGGCATCCGAACTCCCTTCACCGCACTCGTCGTCTACGACTTCGACGCGGACAACACCGTCCCTGTCGCGCAGGAGATCATCGCCGCCGGTGAGACGCGGATCACGCTCCTCAAGAATGCCTACGGCCGCGGCGTCACCAACGCAATCAAGACCGGCCTTGAAGCCGTCGACTCCGGGCCCGTGCTGGTCACCATGGCCGATCTTTCCGACGAGCTGACCACCGTCGACCGCATGTACAACCTCTATTGTCGGGGCTACGACCTGGTTTGCGGCAGCCGCTACATGCCGGGCGGCCGCCTTATCGGAGGCCCGTTCCTCAAGCAGCTCATGTCGCGCACCAGCGGCCTGACGCTGCACTGGTTCCGCGGCGTGCCCACCCACGACGCCACCAACAGCTTCAAGCTTTACGACGCGCAGATGGTGCACCATCTCAAGGTCGAAAGCGTCGCCGGCTTTGAGCTCGGCCTGGAGCTCACGGTCAAGGCCTTCCTCAACGGCTATCGCATCGCCGAGATCCCCAGCGTCTGGCGCGATCGCACCGCCGGCACCTCGCGCTTCCGCGTGCTGCACTGGCTGCCGCACTATCTGAAGTGGTATTTCTACGCCTTCCGGCCGAAACAACAAACGCGCGCTCCGCAGCGCGAGGCCGGCAACGTCGCGTCCAGCATAGAAAAGCCGCAGGCGTCAGGGCGAACCAAATGTTAGCTCGCGCCTGATTCGCGTGAAGGCATGCTCTCACCGCGCCACTTCTTCGATGATCTTCGCCAGCGCCTGCGTCTGGTTCTCGGCATTGAAGTGCTCGCGAAACCAGTCGTTGATGGGAGAGGGCATGTTGGGCAGGCGCAGAAAGTCGAGCACCTTCACGTCGACGGCCTCGGGCGGATCGCCGGGATAGAGAAACGCGCTGGGCACGGCCGCGTTCACCAGAATCTCCTCGATGGGCGATGCCGGCGGCACGATGGCCAGCACCGGCCGGCCGATGCAGACATACTCGAAGAGCTTGCCCGGCACCTGCACCGCGGTATGCGGCTGCACGATCAGCAGCGCGTCGGCTTCCTCCACAATGCGCTGCGCCTCCGGACGCGGCACGGTGGCGCGCAACTCCAGCCAGCCCTCGCGCTGCGCCTGCTCGTAAAGCGCCCAGTTCACCTCGCCGAAACTGGGCGCCGGGCCCAGCAGCAGCACCTTGGCCCGAAGCGCCTCTGTCATGCCTCGGGCGCGCAATCGCGCCAGCGATTCCATCAGCGCGTTGGGATTGCGCCCGCCATAAAGCGTTCCGGCATGAACGATGAGCTTGTGATCGCGCGAGGGCAGCGGCCGCGCCTGCGGCGATTCTTCCGGATCGTAGCCGTTGTAGATGACGTGCAGCTTCGCCCGCGCGTTGGGATAGCGCTCGCGCCAGACCTCCGCGGCCGGCGCCGTGTTGGCGATGATCGCCGCGGCCTTGCGGAAGATCCGCCTTTCCGCGAACTGGTTCCACCGCATTTGATACCAGGTAACGCCGCCGTGCACCAGCGCCGCCAGCGGATCGCGAAAATCCATGATCCACGGCGTCCTTCTGCCGCGGGCGAACAATCCGGCCAGCAACGAGCCGAGCGGCGGATAGCTGGAGAAGACGACGAAGCGCGTCCCGGGATTCGCCCTCACGATGCGCCCAGTCTCAGCAGCTGCTTTACGCGACCACACAAATCCTACGTGCCCGGGAAACATGAGTTGCCGCAGCAGCAACTCGGTGTATCCGCGAAACCCCAGCCGCCCGCCTTCGCCCTCCCAGACTCTACCCAGCTCGTCGGCAATGAAGGTGACGCCCGCCGATGCCTGCGGCTGCGGGGTCGCGGTGATCACGTGGCAGCGATAGCCCATCCGCTCCAGGTACTTGCGAAATCGAAAGGGGCGCATCGAGCCGATCTCCCGGTGCGGAGGATAGAGGTAGACCAGCAGGATGACCTGGGGCTTGGCGTTGTCCACGGGATTTGGCGGAACGCAGAGGCCGACAGAATACCAGAACCGGCGCGCGACGCTCGGTTACAATGTCATGGCCAACACGGCAGCTCCAGCACCTCGGTTGTGAAGAGTCCCATGGTCCCTATCAAGCTGGCAATGGTCGCCGGCGCGCGTCCCAACTTCATGAAGATTGCGCCCCTGATGAAGGCGCTGGACGGCGATCCCGGCTTCGCCGTCACCCTCATCCACACCGGCCAGCACTATGACGACAACATGTCGGGCCAGTTCTTCCGCGACCTCGGCATTACTCAGCCGCACTTTCATCTCGACGTCGGCTCGGGCACGCACGCACAGCAGACGGCAGAGATCATGCGGCGCATCGAGCCGGTGCTGCAGGAAGTGCGGCCCACGGCGGTGATCGTGGTCGGCGACGTGAACTCCACCGCGGCCGCGGCGATGGTCGCCAAGAAGCTCGGCATCGATGTGGTGCACGCCGAGGCCGGCCTGCGCAGCTTCGATCGCACCATGCCGGAGGAGATCAACCGCATCGTCACCGACTCCATCACGGACATCTTTCTTGTGACGGAAGAAAGCGGGCGCGCCAACCTGCTGCGCGAAGGCATTGCCGCCGAGCGGATTCATCTAGTCGGCAATCTGATGATTGATTCGCTGCGGGAGAATCTGGAGCGGGCGCGCGGCTCCGACATCGCCGATCGGCTGGGAGTGCGCGGGCAGCGGTACGGCGTGGTGACACTGCATCGCCCGGCGAACGTCGACGATCCTGGAGCGCTGAGCGAGATTCTCGGCGCGTTGACCACAATTGCGGAGAGCTTGCCGCTGCTGTGGCCGGTGCATCCGCGCACCCGGACGCGACTCACCCAGACAAGCGACAATCGCGCTGCTGTTGGGAACCCGGCCATACCTTCTTCGGTGCGGCTGCTGGAACCGCTGGGGTACCTGGATTTTCTGAGCCTGGAGGCGGGCAGCGCGCTGGTGCTGACGGATTCGGGAGGCATTCAGGAGGAGACCACGGTGCTGGGCGTGCCCTGCCTGACGCTGCGCGACAATACCGAACGTCCTTCGACGATCGAGCTCGGCACCAATCGCCTGGCGGGCACCAAGAAGGAGAGCATCCTTGCGGCCTGGCGGGAGATGCAAGCCTCGCCGCGAAAAGCGCAAATTCCCCCGCTGTGGGACGGCCAGGCGGGCGCGCGCAGCCGTGAAGTCTTGCGCAAGTACTATCTGGAACCGCAGGCACTCGGCACCCGCCACTCGGCATTCGGCCAGACCGTCTAACGAGGGGCGAAGGGCGAAGAACGGACCGCGAAAATGAGGGTGCCCCATCCTTTCGCCGTCGGTTGGCGAAGGGGTGGGAAAGAAGGATTCACCAACAGCAATGCCCGATCTCGAACAATACCGGCAAACGGAGCAAGAGCAAGCTCGCACCGCCGACCTGCTGCGACTGCTGCCGCGTGGGCGAAAATCCGTCCTCGACATCGGCGCGCGCGACGGCCACTTCTCCCGTCTGCTCACCGAATACTTCGACGAGGTCACCGCGCTCGACCTCGAGAAGCCTGCCTTTCAGATTCCACGAGTCACGACCGTCGCCGGCGATATCACGAAGCTGCGCTTTCCCGACGCAACCTTCGACTGCATCTTCTGCGCCGAGGTGCTGGAGCACATTCCCGCGCTCGAAGAGGCTTGCCGCGAGCTGGTGCGCGTTGCACGCCACGAGATCGTCATTGGCGTTCCCTATCGCCAGGACACGCGCTTTGGCCGGACCACCTGCCGCAAGTGCGGCAAGATCAACCCGCCCTGGGCGCACGTCAATACCTTCGACGAGGCGAAGCTGCGACGGCTCTTCCACGGCCTGACAATGCAATCCACTTCCTTCGTCGGCAGCAATAACGATGTGACCAACCCGCTGTCGACCGCGTTAATGGATTGGGCGGGCAATCCGTGGGGCACCTACGATCAGGACGAGCCCTGCATTCACTGCGGCGCCGTCCTGGTCGCGCCCAACGGCCGCTCGGCGCTGTCGCGCGTGGGTTCCGGCATTGCAGTACGCCTGAACCGATGGCAGGCGGCGATATCTCGCCCGCACGCTAATTGGATCCATGTGGTATTTGTGAAGGAACAATGATCAAGCTCAAAGCTATGATGGAGTCATGGGAATACACACGGTGAGAGCCGCATCAACGCTGGAAGCGCTGAAGGAGAAGATCGCATCCAAGAGCGCGCGCGTCGGCATTGTGGGACTGGGCTACGTCGGCCTGCCACTCGCCGTCGAGTTCGCCAATGCCGGCTTCCACGTCACCGGCATCGATGTGCAGCACAGCAAGATCGACGGCCTCAACCGCGGCGAGTCGCACGTACAGGACGTGCCCTCAAGCGAAATTGCGCGGCTCGTCGGCAACCAGCGCTTCCGCGCCACCACCGACTTCTCCGTCGTCCGCGAGCTCGATACCATCAACATCTGCGTCCCGACGCCGCTGCGCAAAACCAAAGATCCGGACATGAGCTTCATCGTCTCCGCCGTCGAGGAGATCGCCAGGCACTTCCATCCCGGCCTGCTCATTATTCTGGAATCCACAACTTATCCAGGCACCACTGACGAGCTGCTGCTGCCCACCTTCGAAAAGCTCGGCTATAAGGCAGGCGAAGACTTCTTCCTCTGCTTCTCGCCCGAGCGCGTCGATCCCGGCAATCCCACCTATCAGACGCACAACACACCGAAGGTCGTCGGCGGCATCACCCCTGCCTGCACCGAGGCGGGCAAGCTCTTCTTCTCGCAGGCGCTCGAAAAGGTCGTGCCCGTCTCCAACACCCGCGTTGCCGAGATGGTGAAGCTGCTGGAGAACACCTTCCGCATGATCAACATCGGCCTGGTGAACGAGATGGCGCTGATGTGCGACGGCATGGGAATCAACGTGTGGGAGGTCATCGACGCCGCCGCCACCAAGCCCTTCGGCTTCATGCCGTTCTATCCCGGCCCCGGACTTGGCGCACATTGCATACCTATCGACCCGTTTTATCTCTCCTGGAAGACCAAGCAGTCGGGCATCGAGGCGCGCTTCATCGATCTGGCCGGCTACATCAACGGCAGGATGCCACACTTCGTCGTCGAGAAAATCCAGGACGCGTTGAACCAGCATGGCAAGGCGGTCAAAGGCTCGCGCGTGCACATCGTCGGCGTGGCCTACAAGCGCAATATCGACGACATGCGCGAGTCGCCCGCGCTCGACATTGTCCTGCTGCTGCGCAAGCTGGGCGCCACCATTTCCTACACCGATCCCTATGTTCCCGAACTCAAGCTGGATGGGATCGCGCTGGCCTCCGAGCCGCTGGAGCGTGCCGCGGCGAACGCCGACTGCGTGGTGATCGTCACCGATCACTCCGACTTCGATTACCGGGCGCTGCTCAGCCAGGCGCGCCTCATCGTCGATACCCGCAACGCGATGAAGGCGTTTTCGTCGGAGAAGATAGTGCGGTTGTGAAGAGGTTTTTTTCTGTTGGCTGTAGGCTGTTGGCTCTTGGCTGTTAGCTCTGAAGCTTCGCTCGTCGCTCGTCCCTCTTCTCTCTCGGAGCTTGACTCGTAGCCTTTTGCTCTTCGTTCTCTCGTTTACCCTTCCTTCGGCCGCCAATGAACCGCTTGCCTCATTCGGCACAACGTAATGATCGGTTAAAAACGATTTCACATGGAGCCACCATCCGGCGCAAGCTAGCCCACCTTCGGGCACTTCGTCCTTGGTTCCTAAAGGCCATAGATCGCAACGCAACCGGGGCGTAGATTGATCTGTCCGGCCCGCCCCAACGGCGCGTCGTGCATCCGAACCATTGATACGTTTGGGGCCCCAGCATCGCAAGGCCACTTCGCGCATGTCAAAGGGGGGCTGTACATGAGTTCGAGTAACTTTGCCGATGCCTTTCAGCTTTGGACCATAGGGCTGTGCGTGGCCCTGACCCTGGTGGCTTTGTCTCTGACGGCAATTCTGTTTCTCATCTGGCGGCGCCGGCCCTCGAAGCCCGATCCGATCGAGCACTATCGAGTCACGCAGCGGCTGACGGAAATTGCAGAGCTGCCACACGTGCAACCTCAAAGATCAGCGTAGGTGCCGCGTTAGCATCCCGGGCCCGCGTGCTGCAAGGCAACGCAGGCCTGGGGGCACCGGCTTGGCGCATTTCCCACACAGGCGTTCGCCCGATAATAAAAATGCAAGTGCCGGAGCGGACCCTGCCAGCCGCTCCGGCACAGCGCAATCCCGCTTTCGCGGACTGCACTCTTTTATTTCGGCGGGCCGCGCGGCGCACGCCGCCTCCGCCCCGCCAGTTCGCTAGTGGCCTTGCGGCGGAATTCGCGAAGGCGTGATCGGTTTGATCAGCAGTGAGCTCCACGACATCCCGTAGGTCGTCGGCAGCCGCAGCCGGCCCACCGTGACCAACACGTTGTCGCCTACCGTAGCAGTCGCGCCCAGCGTGTAACCGTGATACGGCTGGTTGCCCGCCAGTACGTAGCCGTCCAGCCAGGAGCCTACCGTCTGTCCCTGCACCTGCCAGTCGTAGACGTTCTCGCCGGCGGTATTGCCGCAGGTTTGTCCCGCGCCGAAGCCGCCGAAACCGGGCTCGCCGTAGAGCGTCAGGTTGTAGATGCCGTTCGGAAGGATGACTTCGACCTTAGTGTCCTCATCGGCATTGGTGCTGCGCGAATAGAGCTGGCTGTCGGTGCCGCTCCAGCCATCGTGCTGGCACATGCTGAAGCCCTGCCAGGTTCCGTTCTGCGACCCCCAGAACAGGCCCGTAGTTTCATAGTTGCTGTTGAAGCCCATGTTGCCCCAGCTTCCCCACCAGGTGCGGCCGTTGGAGTCGACATAGTCTCCGCCGTAATTGCCCAGCGCCAGGCGATAACCGCCGTCGTTCGATACCGGCAGGCAGTTCACCTCGATGTAGAGCGGCAGCGCATCGGGATCCGCCAGCGAGCTTACCGTGATCATCCCACGTTCCTTCGTCGGACAATAAGGCATCCTCACCAGGCCGGAGGACGAGACATACGCTCCCGAAATGCCCGAGTCCATGGCATAGGTCAGGTGCTGGTTGGCGTTGCCGTTCACCCATACGTTCAGCTGATAGGAGGCGCCGCCGCCCATGGTCAGCCGCTCGCGGTCGGTGCCGATCGTGGTGCCCTGCAGGATCACGTCGTTCGAGGCGCAGCCCGCCGTCCCGCACACCGTGACCGTGGTGCGGTTCACGGGCGTCGCCAGGTAAGTGTTCAAGTTGCTGGAAAGCTGCTGCGAGGCGCGGTTCACCACCTCGAGCAGCGGCTCGATCGGCTGCAGTTGGGTGGAAGAGCGGATGTTCTGTGTGGCATCTACCAGCACGTTGGGATGGAATTCGCTGGAGACCGTGGTCGTGTCCCAGTTGTCCGCCGGCGTGGTGCCGTCGGCCACCACCAGTCCGTAGCGCTGCACGGTGCGCAGGAAGACCTTCGCATACGGGCACCAGCTGTTCAGATCGGTGCTCGAACAGAAGCTGTCGACGTCATAGGATGCCTTCAGCCGGATGGTTGCACCGTAGGGCATGAAGTCGGGCACGAAGTAGACGCCATAGCCGTAGGGAAAACGTCCCCAGGTCGTCGTGTTCAGCGCCGGCACCGAGAAGTGCGTGTTGTCGATGGCCACCGCGGTCTGGTCGCCATTGGCAGCCGCCCACGGTCCCGTCAGCCCGAAGATCACGATGTGGAACTGGCATCCGGCGCCGTAGGTGTAGTTATCGCACGGCTTGTACATCAGCGAGATGTCGGACTGCGCCGTGAAGGTCGGGTTGCTGCCGTTAGTGGCCGTCAACAGCGCGTCCTGGTAATTGGCGTAGCCGACCGCCGGCCAGATGTTGCGCGCCGCCAGGTACGAGTTCGACATGGTGGTACGCAGCGCATGACCCATATCGCCGCGTCCCGCGCGCGTCGCCGCATACCACTCTTCCATCTTCAGCGACAGCGCACCTACCGGCATGCTACCCGCATCCACGCCGCCCATTTGGGCGTAGGAGGCGGGATGGAACTTCTGGCCGCCCTGGCTGTTGCAGTTCGGACAGCCCGCCGAATAGGTGGTCGCGCCCATGGTCATGCCGCTGGGCGGCGCGCCCCATGCGCTGGAGTTGAAGGGCAGCGTGCCGCTGCTGGCGCCCGTCAGCGTCATGCGCCATGTGCCGTTGGCCGCGGCCCACGACCCGGTCGCCCCCGAGATTACCACCTGATAGGCCTGCGGGATTTGCCAGACCGTATTCGTCGTCCAGCTCACTCGCGTGGGATTGCCCGCGCCGAAGGAAACCGAGCGGAAATCGACGTACAGGTTGTAGATCTCCGTGTTCTCGCAGGTGCCTTTGTTCATGGTGAACAAATGACGATCGATCCACGCCATCGCGTCGGTCGCCGAGCCGCCTTCCATCAGCAGGTTGCGCTGCCCAGGAATCGGGAAGCTCGTGTCCTGATACCCGTTGGAACGGTCCGGATACAGGAAGTGCATTCGCTGCTGCGGCGTGTTGGCGTCGACGGGATTGTCGTAAAACACCAGCACTTGTGGATAGAACTTCAGCGCATGATAGCTGTTAAGGTACTGCGGGCCGTCTTCCGAGATGCGCTGCAGCCAGCGCGAACTATGGGGATCGACCGGCAACTGATCGACCCGGACGTTGTAGGGCGCGTTGTTGGGCAGCTCCTGGCAGCCGCGCGACTGGTTCTGCGCCCGCACCGAAGCCGGCGCCGTGTAATTGCCCGATTGGTCGAGGCTGCCCGCGCCGCTCAACTGCCAGTTCAGTTGGCCGGAACCGCAGTTGGCGGCGGTAAAAGAAAATGCTCCGCCGGCGGGCACGCCCACCGGGCCCGAGGGCGTAAGGCTGCAATGTGGACCGATGCTGGGGCCGCCGCGAACGATCTCTCGCTGGCTGCCCGAGGCGGGCGGCGCCGCCATCAGTCCCAGCGCTACCAGGACCGCGATCAGATGAGTTGACCAGCTAAGCGTATAAGTGCGAAGGCTACGAAAGTATTCAACGACAAAATTCATGCGATTCTCCTTCAACTGGACATCAGCAGGCCCGGGCTGCAAGAACGCGATCTGAAACTGATTCGGGGTTGGAATTCCGGCGCCACGCTGTCCCACGTGAACAGCCATCGACCGCAGCCGGCCGCGCTTTATGGTTTTTTCGGAGATCAGATCGTCAAGGTAACCAGCGGGAGGTTACTTCGGGAAACGCGGCGTTTCAGAACCAAAAGGGGAGAGGCCCAAAAAGCGAAAGAGCCAAGCGGCGCTCTCGCGCTACTCGACTCTACTTTCAGACTAGCAGGTCGGCTACGGCTGTGTTCCGTCTTTGCCAACTATAAATTTGCAAGCCTGTCATGGGATTGCGGCCTATTGTTGCATTTCGCAATATTGACATATTGACATGTAAGAAGTACATAGCAGCATTAGATGGTAGTTGTACTATTATTGGACCCCACCCCCTTAGAAAAGCGGAAAATGAATTCCCCGAGGCCCTGACCGGCAATTCGTTTCTTTAGCTGAGCCCCTCCTCCGCGTAGCGATTGTCAGGAACCGCCGCTCACGCCTGCAAGAAAAATCCCCACCCAAGCGCTGGCTGGGTGGGGAACTGTCGAAAGGAGCAGCCGGGTTGCGGTTTGCAGCGCCCGCTAGTTGCCGCCTCCATTGCAGGAAACGTTGCCCGAATTGTTGAGGACTTTGTTCATGCAATTGAAGCGGCGCTGAATTTCGCCGAAGAAATTGGCTTGTGATGTGAACACCCGGTCTTGCACGCTCTCCACGCCGGCAGCACCAGAAGCCTGATTCAATGGGACCAGGTCCTGCCCCGGACACGGCCCTGTAAGCCCCCCGGGAGGATTTGACGTGCAGCCTACCAGGAAGGCCGACAGCTGAGACGGCTGGTCGCCGGTGCCGGTAGCTGCCCGGTTGACGACCTGCTGGAATCCGACCTGCGTCTCCTGGCCGTGGCAGCCATTGCAGGTACCATCGATTCCTCCAGGCGTGCCAGCGTCGGTCAATTGCGGCGATGCGGCAAAAATCACTCTGGCATCGGCGAGAGACGGCATGTTGCTCATAGAAGGGTCGCTATCCCAGTACACGAGCTCTTGCGTCTGGCCAGCGGCGGTTGGTCCGTTGAGGGCGGAGACGGCTTGCAAGGTTGACGGAAGCGAGAATGTTCCGGCCAAGAGCTGAGGCTTGTTTAGCTGAACCAGGGACCTGACCGTGGTCAGATTGCCGCAGGGTGCAGACTCGTTGACCAACATCGAGGAGAAGAAGCCGCAGAAGGTGATTGGATTCCCATTGAAATCCGTACCCATGCCGCCGTCCAAGCTGATGTCCGGGGTCTGCGGCACCGTCGTCTCCACCAGCGTGCCGGTAGTGCCGACGGTCTGAAGTTGGAACTGTCGCATCTCCCAAATCGCGAAGGTACCCAACTCCGCCTCATTGGTTCTCAGGTCGAAGAGCGCCTTTCCATTCACCGTGCCGGGGCCTCCCATTCCCAGCCCTACGACTCGGTTGACAATGGCCTCCAGGTCGAAGTCGAAGCCCGAGTTGGTACCCTGGGCGCACGTGTTCGTGAAACCTCCCGGGCAGTCGTTGGAGAGGGCCTGCCACGCCTGCGCCCAGCTCTGTGCCGTGAAGCCGTTGCTGAGAGTGGCGGGAGGAACGGTATACTCGAGGATCATGTTGAACACCTGAGCACCCTCGCATTGATTGCCCGCGCTATCGGTGGTGTCCATCGTGACGCCGAACACAAACCGCAGCTGGCCAGCGTTGTCGGAGTTCCCATCGCGCCCGATGTCGACGCGGTTCACGATCGCATTTAAATGCACGGGCGCTTTGGCCAGCGACTTACACGTTATCTGCTGCTGCGTGTTGAAGGGGTTTGTGCACTGCAACCCGTTCGGATCCAGGGGCCATGCATTGAAGAAATTCATCCCCGACGCGCGTGCTGGGGCCGTGTAATTGCCGATCTGTACAGGCTTCGCAAAATATGCCAGCACATTCGTCAACATCTGCTCCGCCGGTTGAGGATTGGCGTCGGTCGTCCCCGCGATAGCCAGCATCAGCTCGTTGAAGGTCCAAACTCCGGTCTGAGTTCCGCCATCGCCTTGGTGCAACTGCAGACATGGGTCCCAAGTCCGGCCAGGGTCTTCCACGACGGGAATGGCCTCGACCAGCAGCGAGTGATCCGGAATGATGGTGGTACCGTTGAACTGCACCGGCCGATGCATTGCGGCGCGTTCCGAAGAGTTCATCATCTGCGGAAAGTCTGCCTTGCGCAGCGCAGCCTCGACTAGATGCGGAGACGGTTGGCGATCCACCGTGCGCCATGACTCCTCCGCCTGTCGCGCAGAGGCGGCTCGAGTTGGTTTATGCATCGACGCGGTCCTGAAGCTGACGGTCACTGCCATCGACGCCAGCAGCAGCAGAAACAAAATACACAGCGATTTGCGTGCTTTCATTGCCCCTCCTTAGCAGGGTAGAGGATGTGAGGGACTCTAGGTTTGCGGATACGCGGGACTCGCTGCCGAATGGCCTAATGAGCTGCGTACCGCCGGGTCTCCAGACCTGGAAGTGCGCACAATCATGCGCCCGCGATCAAAGCTCGACTAGACCACTTACGGGTGCGTTTGTTGAATTCCAGCGAGTTTTCTTAACGGCAGTGGAGAACGTACGGTGCGATTTACGGATGACCGCCAGCCGGTCAGTTTGAACGCTCGTCGCCTTGGAATCCTGGGAAGTTAGAACACATGGCCTGGACGCCGACCTCGATGCTTGCCGGGGCGCCGGCTGGGTGCCCGCCTGAATGCCGGTTCGGCCTATTTCGCGGGCTCGCAGCAGATTTTCTAGCAATCTATGGCAGCGGTGCCCGACCCAACTTGGCCGCGACATGCTAATTTCTGTCGTTACAGAGAATTCCGCTGCACACCTATGTGCAACAGTTTGCACATTAAGTTGCCAAGGTGTTGCGCTCCCGATTTAGCAGGCGAATATCTTATTGATTTCAGAGTACATTCATGCGATTGTGTTTCAGAGACTCGGCAAAATAATTGCACACAGCTGTTGCGTTCTACGCAAGTACCCCCATCAGGAGCACGATCCCAGTGGCGCTGGCTGGCACCAAAACGGGTACCGCGCTGACCCGGCCCGCAGACCAAGTTCTGCCTGGCAATCCGCGGCCCTCCACTCTCGCTTTGTTATGGCAAACCCTGAAACCCTTCGGGTGGCAGGGACTTCTGCTCATTGCGGCCTTGTCGGTGTTATATTCCCACGTCGTCAGACTGCTCGTTTGGCAGTGGTATAACGATGCCGACTACTCGCACGGATTCCTGGTGCCGGTGCTTTCGGCGTATCTGATCTGGGCGCGCCGCGACAAGCTTCGCCAGATCGTCCGCAAGCCCTCGGCCTGGGGCATGGTGGTGGTGCTGGGCTCGCTGGGCCTGCTGTTTCTGGGCAGCCTGGGGGCCGAGAATTCCCTTTCGCGCCTGTCGATCCTGGTCACCATCTGCGGCCTGATCGTCTACTTCGCCGGCTGGGCGATGCTGCGCGCCATGACCTTCCCGCTGGCGTTCCTGCTGTTTGCCATTCCCTTCCCGGCGGTGGTCTACAACGAGATTGTTTTCCCGCTGCAGTTCCTGGCTTCACGCTTCGCCACCCGCGTGCTGGAATTGCTGGGGCTGTTCCCTATCATGCGCGAGGGCAATGTGCTGGTGCTGCCGCACATGACGCTGGAAGTGGTAGAAGCCTGCAGCGGCATTCGCTCGCTGATGTCTCTGCTTGCCTTGGCTGCCGGATATGGGTATGTTGTTGAGCGCAGTGTTGCCGTGCGCTGGCTGCTCGTCATTGCCATGGTCCCGCTGGCCATCATCAGCAACGGCACGCGCGTCATGATCACGGCCATCATGGCCAACTACATCGGGCCGCAAGCCGCCAAAGGATTTATGCACGAATTCTCCGGGTGGGTGATCTTCGTTGTCGCCACCATCCTGTTCCTCACGCTGCATAGCGTGATCAGCTTCGTACGCCGCAAGCTCGGCTGGCAGGAGCCCAACCCGGGCGCCCCCGCCACGGTGGGCCAATGAAGGCAGGCTTCCGTTACTGGCTGATGCTGGCGGTCCTGCTGGGCGCAAGCACCGGGATGGCCTACCTCTCGCACGGCGAAGCCACTCCGCCGGCGAAGCCGCTGTCCGAGTTCCCCACCAAGATGGGCCCTTACGCCTCGATCGCCGAATACCCGCTCGACAAGGAAACGCTCGACCTGCTGAAGGTCACCGATTATCTCGACCGCAGCTACTGGGCCCCTGGCATGGGCCAGCACGCCCTGGGACTGTACATCGGCTACTTCCGCAGCCAGCGCAGCGGCGCCGCCATCCACTCGCCCAAGAACTGCCTGCCGGGCGCGGGCTGGAACCCCCTCAACTCGTCGATTTATCAGTTGACCCTCGACGATGGCCGCAAGGTCCCGATCAATCTCTACTACCTTCGTAAAGGACTGGACGAAGAGGTGGTGCTCTACTGGTACCAGTCGCACGGCCGCATCATTGCCAGCGAGTATTGGGGCAAGTTCTATCTGGTCTATGATGCGCTGCGCTTGAACCGCACCGACGCCGCATTGGTCCGCATCACCGTACCCGTGGAAAACGGTGATGAGAAAACGGCGCAGGACCGGGCGCTCGTATTCGCCAAAACCATTACAACCCAAATCGATCAGGTCATACCACGGTGAACCCAGGAGAAGTTATGCGCAACCGCTACATCGTTGTCTCCACCCTGCTGGCCGCAATGGCCGTCGTCCTCGCCGGCTGCAGCCGCAACCCCGAAGTCGCCAAGAAGAAGTACCTGGAGAGCGGCTTGAAGTACGTCGAGCAGCAGAAGTACGACTCGGCCGCCATCCAATTCAAGAAAGCCCTGCAGATCGATCCCAAGTTCGCCCAGGCCCACTACGAGCTGGCCAAGGCCGACCTCAAGCTGGAAAAGCGCCAGGAAGCGTTCAAGGAGATGAGCCAGGCCGTAGAGCTCGATCCCAACAACCTGCGGGCGCGCATCGACCTGGGCGGAATGTATATGGCTTCGGGGCCGCATTTCTACAGCAATGCGGAGGAGCAGGCGCGCTACGTGGTTGACCACGATCCCAACGGCGCCGATGGCTACGTGCTGCTGGGCAACGTGCTGTTGTCGCAAAAGCACCTGGACGACGCGCTGGCCGCCTTTAGCAAGGCGATCGCGCTGAACGCCAACATGGCCGGCGCCTACATGAATCGCGGCGCCGTCTACGCCTTCCAGAAGCAGGATGAGCTGGCGGAAAAGGATTTTCGCAAGTCCATCAGCCTCGATGCCCATAACCTGCAGGCCTACGCCGATCTGGCCGGCTTCCTGGTCTATAAGAAGGACGCCAAGGGCGCCGAGCAAGTCTATCGCGACGAGATCGCCAACAATCCCGACTCGCCGATCGGATACCTGCGCCTGGCGGGCATGATGCTGCAGCAGGGCCGCAAGGATGAAGGCGAGAAGCTGGTCGACGAGCTGCGCCTGAAGCAGCCCAGCTCGCCCGAAGTTGCCATTGCCATCGGCGACTACTACCTCGCCTCGCGCAATCCCGACGCGGCGCTGAAGGAGTACAACCGCGGCCTTTCCAATAATCCCAAGGACCAGGTGCTGCGGGTGCGTGTCCTGGAGACGATGATCAATACCGGCAAGCTGCAGGATGCGCAAGCCATGGTCGATCGCCTGCTCAAGGACAACCCGGGCGACATCACCGCTCGCCTCACCAATGGCCGCCTGATGGCGATGAAGGGCAATCTGTCGCAGGCCAACACAACGCTCCGCGACGTGGTGAAGGACGCTCCGGAAAACTCCGAAGCCCACTTCATGCTGGGACAGGTGCTGCGCCAGTCCGGCGACATGGCCGGAGCCAAGAGCGAGCTGCAGGAAGCCAACCGCATCAAGCCCGGCAACGCCCCCACCCTGCAGGCGCTGGCCGAGGTCTATCGCGATTCGCATGACTTCGACACTGCCCGCGAGTATGCCGCCCGGCTGCAGCGGCTCAACGAAAACAATCCCTCCGCCCACTTCCTGAATGCCACCATCGACCTCGGCGACAAGCAGCCCGACAAGGCGATCGACGAGCTGAAGGAAGCCCAGAAGGTCGTTCCCAACGATCCCCTCATTTACATCAACCTGGCACTGGCTTACGCGCAGCAGCGGAAGTTCCCCGATGCCGAGAAGATGTTCCAGCAGGCGCTGAAGCTGGCGCCCAACTCCGACACCGCTGTCACCGATTACATCGCGCTGCTGTTCGCCTCCGGCCAGGGCCCCAAGGCGCTGGAAGTAGCCACGCAGTACGCCGCCGCCAACCCCAAGCGCGAAGGTCCGGTCTACATCTACGGCTCAGCGCTGGCCAGCAACAAGAAGTACGATCAGGCGCTGGCCGAATTCCAGAAGGCGCTGCAGATGAATCCCAAGTCGGCGGTCGCCTACATGCACATCGGCCAGATCTATGCGGTGCAGGGCAAGACCGACCAGGCACTCGACAATTACCAGAAAGCGCTGGCCATCCAGCCCAACTCCGTTACGCTCAACAACGCGATGGGCAATCTCTATATGGCCAAGGGCGACATGAAGAACGCGGGCAAGTACTACCAGGCCAGCCTGGCGCAGAACGCCCACGATCCTATCGCCGCCAACAACCTCGCCTGGGTCTACGCCGAGCAGGGCGAGAACCTCGACATGGCACTCAGCCTGGCCACGCAGGCCAAGCAGATGGCCCCGGACATGACCGCGGTGAACGATACCCTGGCCTGGATCCAGTACAAGAAGGGCAACTATCGCGTGTCGGTCTCGCTTGCCGAAGACGCGGTGAAGCGCCAGCCGGAAAATCCCGACTTCCGCTATCACCTCGGCATGGCCCTGACCGGCGTGGGCGAGAAAGACCGCGCCAAGACCGAACTGCAGAAGGCGCTGCAGTTGAAACTCACCGGCCAGGACGCGCAGGACGCGCAGAAGACGCTGGCATCGTTGCAGTAAGACAGTAGTCAGTTGTCAGCTATGAAAGCGGGTGCCCCACCCAGGCGTCAATTGCTTGGGTGGGGTTTCTTGTGAATGCCCCTAACAGCGTGAAACGACTGATTCGATTTCTTCGCGTGTGGTCGTCCGCCCGAGGCTGAAACGAATTGCTCCCATCCCGACTTCCGGCGGAATGTTCATAGCTTTCAATACGGGCGAGAGTTGTGCCGATCCCGAGTGACAGGCGGAGCCGGTGGACGCCGCTACACCTTGCAATCTGCCCAGGACCGCCGAACCAATCTCTCCCACAAAACTGACGTTCAGCGTGTTAGGCAGCCGCTCGATCGGATGACCGTTCAGAACCACTCGATCGCCCAACCGTTTCTGCAGCAACTCCCAGAAGAGATCTCGTAGCCGGCGTACGGACTCCATGCCTACCCAGGACTGCGCCAGCTCACAGGCCGCGCCCAAAGCGACATTGAGCAGGATGTCTTCGGTCCCCGAGCGGCGGCCGGATTCCTGACCGGAGCCGTGAATCAGCGGCTCCAACCGAACACCCTTGCGAACATAGAGAACGCCCACGCCCTTCGGTGCGTAAAGTTTGTGTCCGGCCACCGACAACAGGTCCACGCCAAGCTCATCCACGCGGGCGGGAATTTTGCCTACCGACTGCGCCGCGTCACTATGAAACAGCACGCCGTGTTCCCGCGCGATGCCAGCAATCTCGGCGATCGGCTGCAACGTTCCGACCTCATTGTTCGCGTGCATCACCGAAACGAGAATTGTGCCGGGTGTCAGCGCCCGGCGAACATCGTCCGGATCGACTCGTCCGAAGCGATCGACTGGAAGGTAGGTTACCGTCGCCCCTAATTGCTCCAGAAAACGGCACGGGTTGAGGACCGATGGGTGCTCTATCTGGGTGGTGACGATATGACCGCCTCGTCCACCTTTGGCGAAGAACGCCCCTTTCAGGGCATAGTTGTTAGACTCGCTTGCGCCGCTGGTGAACACGATCTCGTCGGAGCTGCAGCCCAACAACGCAGCCACTTGTGCTCGCGCCTTCTCGATAGCTTCCCGTGCCGGACGGCCCGCCCAATGCGTACTGGACGGGTTGCCGAATGGTTCCTTCAGGATTTGAGTTATCGCCGTTGCCACCTCGGGCGCGATGGGAGTCGTGCCATTGAAGTCGAGATAGATCTGCTGTTGATTCATGGTTGGCATCAGGACTGACTGTGCAGATTTTGCAATTTTATATGCTTGAAGCACAGGAAGACTGGGACAGGCTTGAATCTTCAGCGCTTCGCCGACTGGAAAGTCGCGTCGATTGTTTACCAGCTGTTAATAGTAATGTGGGCGAATGCGTAATCGACTGCCTCGCAAGTCACCCACCCTGGACTTCAGCTGTCCTTAATGCAGCCCTGCTACTGGATACAATTCTGGTTCCTGCTTCCGAAAGCATTGTTGAACCAGTTATTGCTATCGCAATTCTGGTTCAGATCCTCCACATCAAAGTTGGCATTGCCGGAGTCACTGGTATTGACGATCAGGTTGCGGTGGTTATGGTTCTGAATCAGGATACCCACGTTGCTGGTGCCCGAGGCGCCGGAATTGGTGACGATGTTGTCGTTGCTGCCTTGATCGTTGCCATTCTCGCCGCAGTGCGGACCGCCGCAGCTGAACAAGACCCCGGTATCTGTACTCGCGCCTCCGATGCCGTTTGCATTAAAGAGTTGGTCGCGCGACGAGCCCATGAACCAGTAGCCATACATACCGTTATTCATGACTGTACTGGTGGCGAAGGTAGAGTCGTTCGTCGAATCCGACCATACGCCGTACTGGGCATTGCTATTCGACGTGAAGTTCGTGACTGAAATGCCGGAGCTATTCTTCGCAATCACGCCCGCAACCCCGTTATCGCAGACATTGATATTATTCACAGCGCTGCCGGTCACACGATTCAGGTAGACGCCCGCCGTATTGTTGGAGCCCATGGAGCCGCCAACCTGACTGAATAGGCCGATGACGGCGTAATCCCCTTCATCCTTGATACCAATGTCCCAGCCGAAGATGACGCCCTGGCCCGTGCTGGCACAAGGATCGTCGTCATTGACAAGAAAATGCTGGCTGGCGACACCTTGTATTGCAACGTGAGTCGCACCGGGGCGAATCCGAATTCCGATGCCCCGGCCGTTTCCGGTGATTGTCTTGCCGTTGACGTTGAGTTTGGAATAACTAGCGGCAATCTCAATACAGTTCTGCGCATTGGTCTGATTGGCATTCAGGTCATTGCCAATCGAGTAGGTGGCATTGCGATCGATCACGCAGCCACACGAAGTTATGTTCGTGGAACACGAATTAGGCGCAAGTTGCTGCGCCGGAGTTGAGATTGCGGCCAGAAGCAGAATGCTCGAAACAAACAGAAGTGTACGCATTTTCATGGAAGCTCTCCAAAGTGGCGTAAGTATTCAACACAATTAGTGGATGCACCGCTGATTAGCGGTGCGAAACGTGTTACTGGCCCAGACATTCGCACACGCGCCATTTCCTTCAAACAGATCGAACGCACGGTTGCCAGTCGCCGTGTTGTTCGTGATCTGGTTGTTGGTCGATCCGCTTGGGACCCGGATGCCGTTCTGGCCGTTGTTCAGGGCAGTATTCTGGAGAATATGGTTACGCAATCCGCCAATGCTGAATCCGTAGGCGGAATTTCCGTTGGCGGTATTTCCGCTAAGCTCACTCTCGTCGCTCAACAGCAAGTTGAAGCCAATACCGCTGCCGGAAGCAGTGTTGCCGCGGAACGCGACCTTCGCATCATTGACGCTGAACGCGATGGCCCCTCCGGTCACAGTTACTCCCATAACTTCGACGAGACGCTGCGCGAAGAAGACGTTGATCCCGACGGCGGAGGCCTTAGAGCAGGCAATCGTTCCCGGGCCCAGGATCTTGCCTCCTCCAAGCAAGCCCACCTGGACACCTACGTCCAGGTTCGCGCCGGAGATCCGATGGCCGCCAAGGCTCAGTTCGATCCCGACGCCACTGATTGTAATAGCGGTTCCGCTACAACTCAGGTCGTTGGCCAGGACGTAACGGCCGGGTGAGGTGAGATTGCTGCCACAGCCACTGATGCGAGTCTGGGCCTGCGACAACGACGCCAACAGCAGCACGCACGAGGCGCTGACGAAGAGATACTTTGCAAGACGAGTGGTGCGCAAAATCATTGAGTTGTCCTCGAGTATTGGATTTAGAGGGCCCGGTCGAGCGACGCACAGGAGTGCACCGATGCCACCCCGGGGGTGGCATCTATACGGCGAATGCACTCAGAGAAAAACTGGCGTGACTTGCATTCGCGCTTCAGTGAATGCAAGGCAGATTGGCGGTTTGGAACGTGTTATGCACCCACTTGTTGGCACAAGTTGCGTTTCCGTCGGACAGGTCGAAGGCGGCATTGCCCAGCGCCACGTTGGAAACGTTGTCATTGTCCACCGATCCGGTGCTGATGTTGATACCGCTTGCCCCGTTGTTACGGGCTACATTCATGTGGATCCGGTTACGATCCCCGGAGACAAGGAAGCCATTTCCTCTGTTGCCGGTAGCTTTATTACCGCTGAGTTCGCAATCATCGCTGGGCTGCAACAGAAATCCTGTGTCATTTCCGGTTGCAGTATCGCCACCAAAGGTGACCTTCGCAAATCGCGCAAGGAAGCCGACGCTGGCGCCGTTGGCCGTCACGCCGATCACATCCACTTCTTTGCTTCCAAAATTGACGAGCACCCCGACAGAAAAGCCGTTAATGGTTCCAGGTCCGAGGATGCGGACATGGCTGGCAAACATATCGATGCCTGTGCCCGAATCGCCCCCGCTGATCTGGTGTCCAGCGAGATCCAGTTCCACGTTAGAGGCAAGAATGTCGATGCCGTCTGCTGGACAATTCAGCAGATCATTGGCCACGGTGTAGTGTCCTGGTTCCGTGATCATGGTTCCACAGGTGGTCACTGGCGTTTCCCCTTGCGCACAAAGGGCGCTGAGTTGCATCAGGAGCAGACATGTGGCGATGGCCAAAAAGCAGTTGCGCAGACGAGTGGCGGTAAGTCCCATAATTTATTCTCCGTTGATTTTTTTGTGGTTCCCGGGCGCTCTTGACAGGTGCAGCTTCCACGGTTCAGGACATAAGTCGACCGCGACAGCTCGCGTGGATTGCGAACCTCAATGTCGAGAAGACCTAGGGGACTCGGCGGCGAACAGTAGCACACGGCCAATCTGATTTGCAATCAATTAATTCATGGGGTATTTGAAACTGCTAGGAACGCTGGATAGTAACTTCGGGACTGCTCGCGAGGTAACCTACTTTTGCTTACTTTGAGTAGAAGGAAGTTATTACTGCTTCACAAGTAGCGCTGCACAATAGATAGTCCTTAACTACCTATGATTGCTAGGCGCATCTTGGTTTCAGGCCAAGAAGGTGCGAAGGTGAGTATAGTTTCAGTCATGGTGCCCAAGCGCAGGCGCACGTTACTGCTATTATGCCAGCCGCGGAAGTGGAAAGAGCGACAACCACGCTTGTGCTGTCGCGCCAGTCCGGTCGCTCTCTTTAGTGCTGCGCCGCACGCTGTTCTAGCTCGAGCTGAAACATTCAAGAGCGCAGCGCTCGCGGCCTGACGCAAGTCAGGCCGCTGTTGTTTTTTGTAACCACTCGCGCCAGCCGCTGTGCTAACCGTTGATACGCGACTCTTCGCCACGCGAGAGCATGAACGTCAGTTGCCCTTCTCTATGCAGCGCCTGCGCCCGCGCGTCTTGCGCAATTATCGATTTCCTATCAGACTGAGACTCGTTTGACATTAACGATTCCATCCGATTAAATCGTTAAACGCTCGCGGCGGTCGGCTCCGAACCGATGCATGCGGCGTGGAGTCGATGAATGCCTCTGAGGCGCCGGTGCCCGCTTCTGTGTCTATCCGTCCTGCTCGTGTGTTGGCTGCCCGCAGCGGCACAAGTGACGGCGA